>NZ_JBSFHW010000001.1:0-455006 GCF_053597275.1 Streptomyces sp. NPDC001492
TCCCCCACTCTCGGCTTCGCTCGAGCGGGGGGACCCCCATCGCGGCGGAGCCGCAGGTCGACGCCGCCCCGCGCCCCTTTGGGGCGCGGCCTTGCTGCTCCGGAAGCGGCCTGTGAGCCAGGCTGTCAGGGCGACCGTCAGACCCAGGGTGATCAAGATCCAGCACGCCTCGCGGAGGGTTGCCGTCAGGGCGTCGTAGACGGCGGCCGCGGCCGGCTGCTGGGTCTCGTCGGGGAGGCCGGCGAGGGTGAAGTGGCGGCCGATGGTGACGGCGAGGGCGAGCAGCGCGCCGCCGAGTGCCGTGCCGAGGGCGGTCGCGGTGACCGCGCGGCGGCGGCAGGCGGCGACGGCGATCCCGGTCACGGCGAAGACGACGGCCGCCACCGGCAGCCAGAAACCGGCGACTTCCAGCACGTGGAATCCCTTCCGGAGGCGGTCCAGTTCCTGGGCCGGGAGTACCGGGACCTCGGTGTGCTCGACCGGGATGCGGTTCGCGAACGGGACGTGGTCCACGGCGAGTTGACGCTTGACCTGGGCGGTGACGGGGGCGAGGTCGACGGTGACGTCGCGGTCGCTCTCGTCGTGCAGGGCGCGCAGCACCGCGTCGTGGACCGCCCGGTTCCCGGAGTCCCAGGCCAGCCGGAAGGCCTCGGTGCCGGTGAAGGAGTGCACCGCGTCGTGCACGAAGGGGCGCACGGTGCCCCGCAGCGGCCGTACGTCCCGCCGGTCGTCGACCTGCTCCATGATCCCCGCGCCGACGGTGTCCGCGACGGCGTCCCGCACGGCGGGGTCCCCGGCCAGCGGTGCCATCGTCGTGACGTAGCGGCTCGTGTCGGTCAGGTCGTACGCCGCCCAGGCCGCGAGCGTGCCGCACGGCGCGAGCAGACACGCGAGGGCGATCAGTGCCGCCGACAGGGCGTGCCGCACGCGCTCAGGTCGCTTGGGGGCCACCTCTCCAGGCAACGGCCCGGGGGCGGGGTCCGCGAGCGGGGCGCCTCCATACGGGTTCCGTCCGGGTGCGCCGCACCCGGGGGCCGGTCAGCGGATGCGGTTGCCGACGGCGTCCTCCCGCGTGTAGTAGCGGTAGAAGAACACCAGGAAGATGCCCGCCGTGACGACCACGCCCAGGGCCACGGAGCGGTAGACCGACTCTCCGGTCTGGCTGTAGAGGAAGCCGACCGCGGCGCCCGCGAAGCCGGACTTCACCAGTGAGTGCAGTTCACGCTTGAGCAGCGGTGCGAACGTCGCGACGGCGATGCACAGCACGATGAACACGGCCGCCGTGACGAAGCCGAACAGGATGTTCCAGCCGGTGATCTCGCCGCCGCCGCGCCGGTTGGCGGCGCACCAGAAGCCGTAGACGAGTCCGAGGACGACGGGGATCCCGTACCGCCCGACGGTGTGGACCCGCTCGTCGAACAGGTCGGGTGTGCGAGTGGGCCGGGCCGCGCGGTTCAGCCTGACCTTGCCCATCATTCCGCCGGACGTGGGTGCCGCTTGAGCCATGAGAGCACTCCTCTCTCTCCTCGCCCCTGCCTACCAGAGCACACCTGGAGGCAGGGCCTGGCAAGTCGGTGGACGGGGGCAGTTCCGGGTGCGGCGCGCGCGAAGAGGGGGCGAGGGACATCTTTACGTGATCTTGACCGGGATTGGATCTCCCTTTTCCACGGCTTGGCGGGGCCCCTACCGGGCGTTCCTAGACTCCGGGGAGCAACGCACGCGCTTGCAAACGATGGGGGACTCATGGGGGACGGCTTCCACGTCGACCCGGACATGCTGCTGAAGTACGCGGCACAGGCCGAGCAACACCTCGACGATCTGCCACGGGTGGCCTCCGCGCTCGCCCACATCACCGTGCCGGGCGGTGCGTTCGGCAAGCTGCCGGACTCCGACGAGCTGCATTCCGCCTATCTGGAACACGCGGCCGCCGCCGAGCACAACGTGCGGGACCTCGTCTCGGTCCTGGCGGACGTGGCCCAGAGGCTTCGGGACGTCGGAGGCCAGTATCTGAGCAACGAGTACGACCTGGGCCAGGGGATGGACGGCATCGGCGCATGAGCGACACGGCAGCCGCCTACGCCTGGACGAGGAAGGAACCCGCGCCGCTCCCGCCGCTGGAGGACGTGGGGCCCAGCCAGGAACACGGCCTGGACGCCGGCATCGACGACCTCGTCCGGGGCGTCCTGGAGGCGACCGGCATGCTCGACGAGCTGGAGAAGGTCACCGGCATGCCGGCGCAGCTGCAGGAAGCGGCGCAGAGCTGGCACGGCCAGGCGAAGGCGCTCCAGTCGCTGGCCGACACCCTGCGCATGGGCGCCGCGAAGCTCCCCGAGCACTGGGAGGGGGAGGCTTCGGAGGCCTTCGGCCGCGGTATGGGCGAGTTCGTCGACGCCATCGACGGCACCGCCGAGGACATGGGCCGGACCGCGGAGATCCTGTGCAGTGCCGCGAAGGAGTGCAAGCTGGCCGAGGACACCGTCGTCGCCATCATCCGCGAGGCGATCGAGATGATCGCCATGACGGTGGCCGCGGGACTCGTCGTCGACCTGCTGACGGCAGGACTCGCCACGGCTGTGGACGCGCTGGCGGTGGACGCCGAGGTCACCGTCTACGTGGAGCGGGTGGAGCAGGTCTCCTCCAAGCTGGGCAAAGCCCTGCGGGAGCTGATGGACGCCGTGAAGGACATGAAGAAGGGGGAGAAGACCTTCAAGGACGTGCGCAAGGCCGCCAAGGGTGTCCGCAAGATGGCCGGCTGGCGCGGCATGGGGGGTGAGGGGACGCACAAGGGCCTTGTCTGGGCCGCGCACCACGAAGGGATGAAGCAGCTCAAGGAGCATGTCTTCAAGCCCGCGTTCGGGCAGGTCCCCGGGCTCACCGGAGACCCGGCGGGGCCCGTCAAGGAGGCGCTCCACAGCGACACCGTGAAGGAGGCTCTGGTGCGGGACCAGCAACTGGCCGACGACCAGCCCTACCGGGTCAACAAGCGCAGCATCGAAGAGGACTTCGGCTGAGCGCCGGGTCGCTAGGGAGAAGCCAGCCGTGTCACAGCATGCCCAGCCGAATGACCCGCCCCGGCGGATGACGAAGCGGGACGCGCGTGGTCAGGAGGACGACGCACGCCGTCAGGAGTACGCCGCCCGGTGCCTCGCGGGCGGTGAGCGGCTGCTCCGTGCCTTCTCGGCCCGGCTGGATCCGCTGGCGCCGGAGCGGGTTCCGCGCCGCCATCGACCGCCGCGGCCGCCTCGTGCGCCGCAGCGCGGGACGCAGGACCGGAGCTTCCGAGGCCTGGGGGTGCTGCTGCTTCCCTTCTACTGGATTGCCGCGGCGGGTGCCGTGCTGATGGCCCCGGTGGAGGCCCTGGCCGACAAGCTGCTGGAGTGGATGTGGCGTGGCTTCGGCATCCGGCGGCTGGTGCGCGGCCGGGTGTGGCAGGGCGGCTGGCAGAGTGACGCGGGCCGCTGCGTGATCGCTGTGCGGGCGGCCGACGGACGCGGGCTCTACGAGAACGACAGCTTCCTGCTGACGTTCACCGACCGCCGGGTGCTGCTGCTCAGCTCGCCCCGCTCGCCGGAACGCGATACCCCGGAGCTCCTCGCGGAGTATCCGCGGCAGGTGCTCGCCCCGCGCAGCGAGCCGCACCCGGCCCGCCACCGCAACCGTGTGGACGTCGCCTTCCCGGACGGCTCCTGGGTCGCGCTCGCGATCGGCAGCCGGGACCGGGTCGGCGAGGTACGGCAGTCCCTCGCGGCGGGCCGCCCGACGTCGGGTTTTCGGTCCTGACACCCACCTTTGCACCCGCAGCGGTTACGGTGCTGCCGTAAGTGATCGACGGGGGATGGGGAGGGAACGATGCCCGGAACCGTGCTGTTGCTCGCCGCGTCCCCGGCGGGCAAGGGGTGCCTGGTGGACGCGGCGTCCGTGCTCCCCGTCCTCGCGGCCGTCCCGCCCGCCGTCCTGTCCGGCACGGACACGGCGAACGTCGTCGAGCTCGCCGACCCGCTGGAACCGCAGGCCGTGCTCACCCGGTTGCGGGCCGCCGCGGGGGCCCCGGGGCCGCTCGCCGTGTTCGTGACCGGTCAGCTCCAGCTCGACCGGCGACAGCGGCTGCCGCACCTGGCGCTGGCCCGTACGACGCCCGCGACGGTGCGCTACACCGGGCTGCCCTGGCACTGGATCAGGGAGGAACTGCGGCTGCGGGCGGCCGGTTCCACCACGCTGTTCCTGGATCTGCACGCGGATGCCGAGGCCTGGGAGTGGTTGCGGAGCGCTCCGCTGGACTGCGGGGCCAACAACGCCGTCTACGGCCGCGTGGCACCTCCGCCGTCGCGGCGGGCGGTGGCGGTACCCGCGTATATGAAGGCCGTGGCGACGATTCTGCGCAGTGGGCTGCGGCCTCCTGCGGAGCAGTTGCACCAGCAGGCGCTGGGCCGGGTGGGTGCGGAGGGGTATGCGGACCTGGTGCTGGGCGCGCCCGGCGTGGGGGGTCCCGTCCCTGGGGGCTTCGCCCCCAGACCCCCTTATCGGCCTGAACGGCCTCGTCCTCAATCGCCGGACGGGCCGGGTATCGCCGACCGGCCGCGGAGCAGGGACGCCGACAACCGCGCGGCCGACCCGCACGTCCTCATCTCCGCCGCCGTCGAGTCCGGTCGCCACTCCGACGCCGACGCCCTCGCCGCCCGTCACGAGCAGGCCGCCGTGCACGCGCACGGGCCCGGATCCGAGGAGGCCTTGCACTGGGCCGAAGTGCGGGCGGATCTGGCGATGTTCGCCGGGGATCCGGTGCGCAGCTGCCGGACCTGGCTGGGGGTGGCGGCCGCGCGGCTGGCGGCGGGGCAGGCGGCGGACGCGCCGGCCGTGGAGGCGGCCGTGGACCGGGCGCACCACCAGTGGGGGCAGGTCCGGGATGCGGCGGCGGCGCGGGAACTCGGGGCGGCGCTCGCCGGGTTGCGCTCGCGGGTGCCGGGGCGCAGGCGGGGTGCGCTGGACCATGTGCGGCGCCAGCTGCGGCAGTTGCAGACCCAGGGCTGAGCGGGCCCTACACCTCGGCGGTGGCGAACAGTTCCAGGTGCCCGCACTTGGGGCAGCGGTACGCCTCGATCTGCCGCCGGGGCCGGCCCATCCGCCTGGCACCCCCGAAGGGCCCCCGCTCCAAGGCGCCCTCGATCCAGCGCGCGTACCCGTGCGTGCCCTGGCCCTCGTCCTCGATGAAGCCGTCCATCAGGCCGATGGTGCCGCAATAGGTGCACTTGTAGTTGTTCACGCGGTGAGTGTAGGAGCGCGATCACCCCGTGAGACGGGCGAGCTATGTGAGATACGCGAGGGCCCCCGACACCAGCGTCCGCACGCCCGGTGTGACCGTCGACAGGTCCGGCGCGAAGTGCGGGCTGTGGTTGCTCGGGACCGCCAGGAACTTCTCCATCAGGTCGGTGCCGGGTGCCGCGTCCCACACGTCGGCCGGGGTGGTCGTGACGAACCAGTAGGAGTACGGGATCGAGTCCTGCGCCAGGTGCGGGAAGTCCTCGCTGCCCATCACCGGGCCGAAGTCCAGCACCGTCCCGGCCCCGAGGACCTCCTCGTGCACGGCGGCGATCCGCCGGTCGGTGCCGGCGTCGTTCGTGGTCACCGGGAAGGTCGCGCCGACCGTGACCTCCGGCTCCCGCGGGCAGCCGGCGGCCAGGGCCTCGCCCGCCGCGATGCGCCGGATCGCCGCGATCATCCGCTCGCGCACCTCGTCGGACTGGGTGCGCAGGTTCAGGGCGATGCGCGCCTCGGACGGGATGATGTTGTGCCGGGTGCCCGCCTCGATCCTTCCGACGGTCAGCACGGCGGACTCGCGGGCGGCGATCTCCCGGGCGACGACGGTCTGGAGACGGGTGACGAGGTAGGCGGCGGTGACGACGGGGTCGACGGTCGTCTCGGGGCGGGAGCCGTGGCCGCCGCGGCCGTGGATGACGATGTCGATGTCCGTCGACGCCGACATGATCAGGCCGGGTGAGTGGGCGTAGAAGCCGACGGGGCCGGGCGCCGCGTGCTGGCCGAGCAGGACGTCGGGGCGCGGGTGGCGCTCGTACAGGCCGTCCGCGATCATCCGCTGCGCGCCCTGGCCGGTCTCCTCGGCGGGCTGGCCCACCACCAGCAGGGTGCCGGACCAGGTGTCGCGCCCGGCGGCCAGCGCCGCGGCCGCGCCCGCCAGCCAGGTCACGTGCAGGTCGTGCCCGCAGGCGTGCATCACGCCGGGCGTGGTGGAGGCGTACGGCAGGCCCGTCTCCTCCTGCACCGGCAGCGCGTCCATGTCGGCGCGCAGGAGGACCGTCGGGCCCTCGCCGTTGCGCAGGACGCCCGCGACCCCGGTGCCGCCGACGCCCTCGGTGGTGTCGTAGCCCGCCTTGATGAGCCGCTCGGCCAGTTTGGCGGCCGTGCGGTGCTCCTGGAGCGACAGCTCGGGGTGGCGGTGCAGGTCCCGGTAGAAGTCCTCCAGGTCGGAGACCGGGAGTTCGGCGGTGAGGTCCAGGGCGGTGCGGGCGGCGGGAGACGGCATGGGGGCAGCGTAGGCGGCGCCGGGCTCCGGGAGGACGGAATGCCCCCACAGGGCGAGGGCCGCGCGAGGGCAGTGCGGCCGCCGACGCGAAGGGGGGAGTTTGCGTCGGCGGCCGCGAGGGGGGGGGTTCCCGGTGAAGAGCCTGGCAGGCGGGGAGTTGATCGGCACCCCGGTCCTTGGAGGTAATCAATTCCGCGGGCCCGTCGTCTGTGGGGCGGGGGCCGGTCAGGCGTACGGGTCGAAGGGGATGCCGCTCGGCTTGGCCTTGTTCAGGTGGTCGGCGAACCTGGAGTCCTGGAGCGGGAAGTTCGCGCTGCCCCAGTCGGAGGCGTTCAGCTTGTCGCGCAGGCCGGACGCCAGGCCGGACCAGCTGAGCAGGTTCTCCTGGTGCCAGGCACCGGTGTCGTTCTCCGGTGTCTCGCCCCACTTGGCGAAGCGGAAGGCATGGGTGGAGGCGCCGTCCTTGTGGTAGACGGCCTCGACGCGCTGCCCGCTCATGGGCACGTCGGCAAGGGGGTGGGTGCTGAAGCCGCCGTGCGCGGAGGCGGACAGATAGGCCGGGGTGGACGCGCCGTCCTGGACCCAGACGACCATGCACTCCCAGTCGTGGCGGTGCCCTATGCCGGGGGAGGCCTCGTCCTTCTCGAAGTAGCTGGCGTAGATGATCCCGCACCAGCCGTTGTTGCACTTGGACCGCGAGTAGGTGTTGGCGTGGCCGAGGTGGCCGGAGCGGCACTCGCCGGTGATCGGGCCGGTCGGCTTCAGACCGCCGTTGAGGTTGCCGTCCGGGTCGATCGCGGCGGCCGGGTAGCAGGCGTCCGTGTCGTAGTCGTAGAGCGGCTCGAAGTTCTTCTCGAACGAGGTCGCGTTCTCGGGCAGGTTCTGCAGCACCCCGGCGAAGGCGCTGCCCGGCAGGGCGAGGGCGAGCACGGCGGCGCTGCCGGCGACGGCGGCGGCCCTGGCGAGGCGGTGGGACCTGGCGCTGCTGGCTGCTGGGGACATGGGGGCTCCAGTCGACGGTCCGTTCGTTGCGGACATGACATCCGGGTGCGGGACGAAGACTGTCGCAGGTCGAGAGTTCACTGGAAGGGCTTTCCGTCAAACTCGCGGCGGCTTTTGGCGGTGAACCGGTACCGCGTTATTTGGCGGGACGTCAGGTCGCCGTTTCTCCGGGCGCGTACGAAAGCCGTACTCGCGGGCGCGGTGGAAGGTCCTCATCGCCAGGTGTGCGGGGCCCGACTGCGACCGGGAACGTCGGGTGCGTCAGCGTCCGTGGTGGACCTGCTGCACCTGGTCGACCGGCCTCGTGTCGGCCGCCTTCGCCGGGCCCGCGTTGGCTGCCAGGACCAGGGCGGCCACTGCGACGATGGCTGCGCCGAACCCTCGGGCATAACGCTCGGAGATGTGTCGGAGCACGGCAACCTCTCAACAGCGTCTCAACAGTGTTGTATTAAACGTGCTTAAGACGCCGTTTAACGTAGGGGTCGACGGGGGCCAACGGCAAGAGGTTCAGGGGGAGTTGTCGTGTCGGACCGTGACGATCCAGTGACCATCGGTCGCAGAGTCCAGCAATTGCGGTCCGAACGTGGGCTCACACAACGGCAGTTGGCGGAGCCCGCCTACACCCCCGCCTACATCTCCACCCTGGAGGCCGGCCGGGTCCGCCCCTCCGACGAGGCGCTGCGGCACATCGCCGAGCGCCTGGGGATCGCCTACGAGGAGCTGGTCACCGGGCGTCCGGCCCGCCTCGCCACCGATCTGCGCCTGAGACTGACCGAGGCGCAGCGCACGCTCGCGGGCGGCGGGGCCGAGCAGGCGGCGGAGCAGTACGCCGCGCTGCTCGCCGAGGCCGAGAGCCACGAACTCGTCGACGTCCAGGCGGTGGCGCTGCTCGGGCTCGGCGAGTGCGCCCTGGACACCGGAGAGCTGGAGGCCGCCCGGCAGTACTTCGAACACTCCGAGCGCGCACTCGCCGACCTGCCGCTGCCCGCCCGGGTGCCCGCCCTGCGCGGTCGTGCCGTCTCCCACTACCTGGCCGGTGAACTCCGTTACGCCGTCTATCTGCTGGAGTCCGCCCTCGACGAGCTCAACCGCGGCGGACTGCACGACCCGGATGCGCTGCTCCTCCTCTACGCCAGTGTCATCGGCCCCTACATGGACATGGGCGCCCAGGCCCGTGCCGCCCAGGCCGCCGAGTTCGCGCTCGCCCTCGCCCCGCGGTCCGGGGACCCCGCGCTCGTCGCCCGTATGCACCGCTCGGTGGCCCGCACCCTGCTCGCCGAGGGCCGCATCGCCGAGGCCGACGCCTCCCTCGCCAAGGCCGCCGAGCTGTACCGCACCCTCCAGATCCGCACCGAACTGGCCAACTGCCACTGGATGCGCGGCTACGTGTACGCCCAGAACGGGGAACTCGACCGCGCGGAAAGCGAGTTGAGGAAGGCGCTCGACATGCTGTCCGCGGGGCGCGCCGCCCTCTACAGCAGCCAGGTCGCCGTCGAGCTCGCCGACGTACTGCACCGGCGCGGCAAGTCCGACGAGGCCGCGGCCCTCCTGCGCGACGTGCTCAGCGACGATCTCGGCCCCGAGCGCGGGGCCCTGCACTCCGCCGCGGCCCACCGGCTGCTCGGCATCATCGCCGAGGACGCCGGTGACTCGGAGGCCGCCGAGGAGCACTACGTCCGTGCCCTGAGCATGCTGGAGCGGGCGGGCGCGGCCGGTGACCTGGCCGACCTGTGCCGGCTGCTGGGCGATCTGCTGCGCCGCACCGGCCGGGTGGAGGCGGCCCTGGACGCGTACCGCACGGGCCTCGGCCACCGCACGGCCCTCGGCACCACCACCCTCGGCCCCGCACCCGCACAGCCGCCTCTGTGACCCGTCCGAGGGGCGTCACGCGGACGGCGTTTCGTCCCTCGGGGCAGGGGTAGTCGGGCAGCGCCCCCAGATGCAGGCCCCCCACTGCGATCGGAGGAGGCGATGGCCGTGGACGCAGTAAGGGCCATCGACATGATCGCCGAGGTGGTGCGTGATGCCCGGCCCGGGGAGGCACCTGCACGGCTGTGCACGGTGGCGGAGAAGCTGCTGCCGGTCGTCGGCGCGAGCGTGTCGCTGCGCAGCAGCGGAATGCCCATCCGGCTCGCCGCGAGCAACTCCCTTGCCGCGTATCTCGCGGAGGTCCAGACCACCCTCGGGGACGGCCCGTGGCTGCACGCCTACCTGATCGGCGCCCCCGTGCTCGCCTGCGACCTGACGGGCGGCCGGGACATGCGCCGCTGGCCGCTGTTCGCGCGGCAGGCGGCGGCCGTCGGCGTCCGGGCCGTGTACTCGATGCCGCTGGGCACCGACGACGGCCTGACCGTGGGCACGCTCGACCTCTACCGCGACAGCCCGGGCGACCTGACCGAGGACGAGCTGCGCCGTGCCCAGCTGGTGGCCGCCGTCATGACGCTGGCCCTGACGACCCTGCCACGGGAGGAGAACGGCGGCGGCGAGGAGGCCTGGCTGGGCGGTCTGGCCGCCCAGCACGACGAGGTCTACCAGGCCATCGGCATGGTCATGGCGCAGCTCGGCGTGGCCGCAGAGGAGGCCTCGGCCCGGCTGCGCGGCCGCGCCTTCGCGCAGGGCCGCACCGTCCTGGAGGTGGCGCACGACGTCATCTCGCACCGGGAGAGACTGGACGGCGACTGAGCGACCGCCGGACCGGGCCCCGGATCCGGGGTCCTTATGATCATGGCATGGACATACTGGGTTTCTCCCTGCTCACCCTGCTGGTGCTCTTCGGTATCGGCAGCGTCGAGAGCCGGATCTCCCGCGCGGACAGCCGGGCTGCCCGGATCGAGCGCAAACTCGACCTGATCCTCGGCCACCTGGGGCTCAGCGAGCCCGAACCGTGGTCGGACGAGGTGAACGCACTGCTGCGGGACGGCAAGAAGATCCAGGCGATCAAGGTGTACCGGCAGGCGACGGGGGCGGGCCTGAGGGAGGCCAAGGAGGCCGTGGAGAAGCTCGGCTAGACCTCCGCCGGGCGGAGCGCCGGTCAGACGCGGAGCCGCGGCTGCTTCCTGACGTCGGCCAGTCGCTGCGCACCCACCTGTACGAAGGCCTTCGTGGTGTCGGCGGACACGTCGCCCGTGCCGCCGTGACTGAGGGCGATCGTGTCGTCGCCGACGCGGACCACGGCGACGTCGAGGGTGAGCAGGGTCTGTTCCCCGGTGGCGGTCGCGCCGGTGAACGTGATCCGCAGCCCCTGCCGGTCGTCTCCGACCACCGGCAGTGCGGCCTCGTCGACCCGGACGTTCTGGAGCGCGCCGCGCCCGGTCACCGCCGTGAACTTGGCGCAGGCCTTCGGCAGGGTCCGCATCCAGGCCAGCGTCCGGCCCACGGCGGCGGGCTTCAGCGACAGCACCTGGTAGCGCAGCTGCGTCTGGTCCATGGCGTCGTCGAGCCCGGTCACGGCCCGCGTCCCGGCGGCGTCCGCACCGAACAGGTCGTCCGTGTACAGCGCCTCCAGCAGCTTGCGGCATTCGGGCACGTCGGCGTGGGCCTTGAGCACCCCGTCCCGCCAGGTCGCGGCCCCCTGCGTGGGCGCCCACGGCGCACCCAGATCCGCCTGGGTCACCAGCGCGGCCTGAGCCTGCGCCTCGGTGAGGGGCGGCGGTGCGGCGGGGGCCGTGGGGGACGGCTTCGCACGGTGCACGGCACTGTGCGAAGCGGTCGGCGACGGCTCCTTCGCCCCCGGCTCCGGGCCCACACCCACGATGAGACCGCACGCACTCACGCTCATCAGCGCCCCCGCGGACATCGCGGCGACGACGAGGACACGGGACGGGATGCGGGTCATCGGACGCCTCCTGGCCACCTCAAGATCGGTTACGTCTCCAAGGGACCACCGCGCACGACACCCCACCAGCGCGCCGGGCCGTCCGGGTTACGCCCCACACAAAAACCCTTCGCACCCGTCCCCGCCCCGCGTTACCGTCCTCCCATGCAGCGCGCACAGTCGTTCCTCACGACGACGCCGGAGAGTGTCCCGGCGCGCTGATCCATGGACTGGACGTCAAAAGCCCCGGGGCGAGTGCCCCGGGGTTTCGTCGTGGGTCTCTCGCCCCGTACCACGAGGAGAGAGACCATGTACGACCACCGTCGGCTCGGCCGTGAGCTGGACCTGTTCGACACCGACCCGCTGATGGGCGCGGGGCTGCCGTACTGGCTGCCCGACGGCGCGATCGTGCGGCACGCCCTGGAGGAGTACATCCGCGAGGTGGAACGCGCGGCCGGCTACCGGCACGTGTACTCGCCCGTCCTCGGCAAACGCGAGCTGTACGAGATCTCGGGGCACTGGTCGCACTACAGCGACGACATGTTCCCGCCGATGGAGCTGGGCGGCGAACAGGTCGTCATGCGGCCCAGCCTCTGCCCCCATCACGCCCTCATCTACCGGTCCCGCTCGCACAGCTACCGCGAACTGCCGCTCCGTGTCGCCGAGTTGGGTGGCATGTACCGCTCCGAGCTGTCCGGCGTGCTCGGCGGGCTGACCCGCGTACGGTCCATCCAGCTCAACGACGCCCATGTCTTCTGCACCCTGGACCAGGCCGTGGACGAGGCCCGCGACGCGCTGGAGCTGATCGGCCGCGCCTACGCCGACCTCGGCATCCGCGCGTCCCGCCACCGGCTGTCCCTGCCGGGGGAGGGCGGCAAGTACGTCGCCGACCCGGAGCTGTGGAAGCGGGCCACCGGGCTGCTGGAGGAGGTGCTGGCGGGCGCCGGTGTCGCGTACGAGGCGGCTCAGGGCGAGGCCGCCTTCTACGGGCCCAAGATCGACGTCCAGGTCGTCGACTCCGCCGGCCGCGAGGCCACCCTGTCCACCGTCCAGATCGACTTCCACCAGCCCGAACGCTTCGATCTGCACTACATCGGCGCCGACGGCGCGAAACACCGGCCGGTCATGGTCCACCGCAGCATCATCGGCAGCGTGGAGCGGGCGGTGGCGCAGATGATCGAGGAGCACGGCGGAGCCTTCCCGGCCTGGGTCGCACCCGTCCAGCTCGTGGTGCTGCCGGTGTCGCAGGCTCAGGAGGAGCAGGCGCACGACCTCGTACGGCGGGCCGTGGCACGCGGACTGCGCGCGGAGGTGGCCGCTCCCGAGCAGGGCAGCCTCGGTGCCCGCGTCCGGGCGGCGCGTCTGGTGCCGTACCAGGCGGTGATCGGCGAACGGGAGGCCGAGGGCGACCTGGCGGCCCTGCGGCTGCGGGACGGACGGCGGCCGGGGGCCGTACCGGTGGAACGGCTGCTGGAGCGGATCGGGGAGTGCGTCCGGACCCGTGGCGCCGAACTGTGGGCGGCTGCGTAAGGTCACTGTCGTAGCCCCCGGCGCGCAGCCCGTGTCGTAGCGACCCGCGTCGTCGTAGTGAGAGGAGCCCGGCCGTGACCGGTCAGCCCATCCCGGTGATCATCGACTGCGACACGGGTGTCGACGACGCCCTGGCCCTGCTCTTCGCCGTCCGCCACCCGGGGATCGACCTGCGCGCGGTCACCTGCGTCGCCGGGAACACGGACGTGGACGGCGTCGTCCGCAACACCCTCACCGTGCTGGAGCAGGCCGGCGCCCCCGACATCCCCGTGGGCCGCGGAGCCGAGCGTCCGCTGATCGAGCCGGCGCGCTCGGCGCGGCATGTGCACGGCTCCGACGGCATGGGCGACCTCGGCCTGCCCGCGCCCACCCGCACCTCCGCCGACGTGGACGCGATCACCCTGCTGCGCCGGGAGATCCTCGCCTCGCCGCGCCCGGTCACCCTCGTCCCCACCGCGCCCCTGACCAACATCGCCCTGCTGCTGCGCACCCACCCCGACGTCACCCGCAACATCGAGCGGATCGTGTTCATGGGCGGCGCGGTGGCCACCGGGAACGCCACGGCGGTCGCCGAGTTCAACGTCTGGCACGACCCGGAGGCGGCCGCCGTCCTGCTCACCGCCGGGGTGCCGATCACGATGTACGGCCTGGACGTGTTCACGCAGGTCGTCGTCCCCGGCGCCGATGTGCACCGGCTGCGCGCGAGCACCGAGCCCGGCACCCGGCTGGCCGGCGAGCTCCTCGCGCACCGGCCGGCCCACCCGGGCGAGGCCCCCGAGGCGGAGGAGGCCGGCGGCCTCGGGGACGCGGGCGCGGTCTGCACGGTCGTCGACCCTGCGGGCATCACCACCCGCCTGCTCCCCGTCGAGGTCTCCCTCGCCCCCGGCCCGACCCGCGGTCAGACGATGGTCGACCGCCGCCCCCGCCCCGGAGAGTCCGAGATCCACGAGGGAGCCCGCCGACAGCCGCTGGTGGACGTGGCGTTGGACGTGGACGTGAACCGGTTCGTGAAGCTGTACCTGGAGACGGTGGAACGCTGAGCGGGCCGGGCGAAAGGCCGGTGGGCACCCCGCTCGAGCGAAGCCGAGAGTTCATGAACGTGCCGTCGAGCGTGTCGACCAGGCTCATGCGGTCACGCTCCAGCACCTCGTGGAGCGTACGGCTGCTGCTCAAGCCCTGCGTGGCGGACGGGAGTTGACCGGTTCGCGGATCCGGCGGCACGAACGCCCCGGAGCGGGGGTCTCCGGGGCGTTCGTATCGGGAGTGGCTATCGGGATGTCCGCCGGTCCGCCGGGCGGGGGCGGATCACTGGTGGGCCGTGCGGCGGCGCCTGGTCACGACGACGATCGCTCCGCCGGCGGCCAGGAGCGCCGCGGCGCCGCCGGCGATGATGCCGGAGTCGCTGCCGCCGCCGGTCTGCGCGAGGCCACCGCCGCCGCTCGGGGTGGCCGCGGGAGCGGTGGTCGACGCGGAGGCGACGGGGGTGTCGGTCCCGCTCGGCGTCGACTCGGAGGCGCTCGGGGTCGGGGTGGGGCTCTCCTCGGCCGGCGTGGAGGGCTGCCCGGCCGGCGGGGTCGAGGCGGGCGGGGTGGACGGCGGCTGCGACTCGGTGTTCGTGCAGTCCTTCGTGCCGCCGTTCCAGGAGGCGATCAGCTTGTCCTTGATGACCGGGTGGTCGGGGCCCTTGGGCAGATCGCCGTGCTCGAAGCCGTCCTTCGCGTCCAGCTTGCCGTCGAACTTCACGGCGCCCCGGTAGAGGTCGATCTGCGCGAAGCAGCCCGCGTCGGGCACTGCGATGTCGAGGGAGTCGGTCTGGCCCTGCTTGACCGTCACCGAGTCGAAGTCGACGAAGACCTGCTCGCCGGAGGTGGCGAAGGACGGGCCGTGGGCCAGGTAGGAGGCCAGGGAGGCCGTGCAGGTCGTGGCGTCGCCCGCGGTACGGACCTTGATGTGGATCTTGCCGTCGTCGGTGGGCTTCAGGGTCTGGTCGTCGACCTTGACCGAGTCGTAGAAGTTGCTGCCGTCCAGCGAGAACTGGCAGCGGTCCGTCTCCGTCTTGGTGCCGGCCCCGGTGCCGGGCCGGTAGCCGTCGGCATGCTTCCAGCCGTCACCGCCGGGCGTGCCGGTGGCCCAGGCTCCCGAGGCCGCGGCGACGGTGGCGGCGCACAGGGCGAGCGAGGCGGCGCCCGTTCCCAGGAGGCGGCGCGCGGTGACACGTCTGGCTATGGACATGCAGATCCCCATCTTGGCGTGTGCAGTTCCCGGCGCGGCGGCGCAGGGCAGCACGCCGCGCCCGGCCGCACCGGGGGTGAATGGTCTGAGGAACACCGGGCCCATTGGTCACATGAACCCCAGTGCGATCACATCGTGGATCTGTTGGCGGAACGCTGTCAACCTGCGGTAACCGACGAGTAGTTCAATCGTCTATTACAATTTCGCCACAGACGGAAGGGGCGGCTCCTGTACTGCGGAGCCGCCCGGATCTCACCTCACGGTCGGGCTCGGAGCGGCGTTCTGGCCGGTCGAGGACTCACCCGGCAGGATCGGCGGCTGGGTGGTGCTGTCCACCGGTGGGGTGAGGACGACCTCCGGCTGGCCCGCGACCGGGGGCGGCGGGGTCAGGTCCGTGGCGGGCAGCTTCGGCGGGGTGGTCTCCTGGAAGAGGACCTGGTCGAAGTTGACCAGACCGGTCTCCTCCATGACCGTGATGTGGTCCAGGACCGTCGCGTTGGCCTGGTTGGCCAGCACGCGCACCACCGTGTTCTTGGTCGTCGAGCGGATCTTCGCGATCGTGTTGAAGATCGAACCGTGCGTCACACGCAGGATGTTGGCGAAGTCCGTGTCGAACTGCTTGCCCTGGTCCGCGGCGAGCGTGTTGACGAAGCCGACCTGCTGGGGGCTGGCCACGTTGGGGATCGTGATGTTCAGCATCGTGCTGATCTTGCGGCAGCTGGCGTCCAGCGCGGCGTGCCCGTCGATGAGGTGCTTGCTCGCGGTGATCACCGCCTTGCTCTGCCCCTTCTTCAGGCCCATCTGGCCCACGGGGTACTCCCACAGCCCCGCCGCACGCACCTTGACCACGAAGTCCCGGTCGGCCTCCGTCAGCGGCCCCCACTGGGTCTGCGCGATGACGCGGTCCCCCGAGCTCGACACGGTGTTGACTCCGAGCATCGCGGGATAGGCGAGCGCGGCCAGGGTCAAGCTCAGAGCCCCGCCCACGAAGAGAGTTCCCGTCGCATTCCGCGAAAAGCGCACCGTGCCTCCTGTCCGGTCGGGGGTCCCGCCGGTGGGTGGCGGGAGGGTCGACGGAGAGGAGTACGGATGAGGTTCCGGCCCGGAACCTTTTGGTTTGGTAAAACCCTGCGGGTGTGAGGCAGGTAACGGCCACTGGACCCCGGCCGGTTGACGGAATGTTGACCATTTCACGGGAGAGACGAGACGAACTCCAGACCTAGATTCGCCCCATGCCCCCACAGCCCCGGAAAGCCCCGACGGTCCTTCCCGTCCTCCCCTACCGCAAGCCCACCAAGGGCCGCGACTACTGGGTCATCGACGACGTCCTGGCCGACGTGGACGCCGTACGGGAGCGCTGTCTCGCCAAGGACGACTGGGTCAAGGGTTACCCGTACACCTCGGAGACCTGGCCGGGCCTGCGCACCATGCCGGGCCTGGAGCCCGCCGAACTCGCCCGTGTGGAACGCCTGGTGAAGAAGGCGACCGGCGCGAAGGAACTCTGGGTGCAGGAGGCCCCCGGCGGCGGCACCCTCAACCACAACTGCATCCAGGTCGTCGGCAAGGGCGAGAGCGAGCCGCGCCCGCACACCGACTCCCGTGCGCTGTGCCGCTACGCGGCCGTGCTGTACCTCAACCCCGACGTCCCCAAGGACTGCGGAACCGCCTTCTACCGCCAGTCCCTGCCCGGCGGCCGGCTCGGCGGCAACATCGTGCAGGCCCCGCACAACAACCTCGTCGAGGCCCTTGGCACACGGTTCGTGCCGGGGGACCACTTCGAGGAGGACGTGCGGGTCCCGCACAAGTACAACCGCCTGCTCCTCTACAACGCCAACCTGGTGCACAGCGCGACGGGCTACTCCGGCACCACGCTGGAGGAGAAGCGCATGACGGCGGTGTTCTTCTGGATGGCGTGAGCCCCCGGGACGTCAGAGGCGTCCCAGGCCGCCGCCTCCGAAGGAGCCGCTGGAGCCGGGCAGCCAGCGCCTGCGGTGCTGGTCCTTCCCTGTCTTCGTCCCGGATGGATGGAGCTCGTACGGCATCAGCCGTTCCTTGCCCTCCGAGTGCGGCACCTCGTCGGGTTCCCGCACCTCGCGCGTCTCCCGGACGGGACCGCCGTCGGGGAGGTGGGGATGCTCGTCCGGATTGGGCCGCGGCAGTTCGCGGTCCCGGACCCTCATGCCGAACTGCACGGCCCAGACCAGTGCACCGGCGATGATCAGGCCACCGACAAAGGCGGCGATCACGTTGAGTACCTCACTCGACGTGGCCGCAACAACAAACGTCGCAGTACTCATGCCCCCATTATCGCCGAAAGGGAGCGATTGCGGAGTGTTCGGTATTTCCGCAGGTCATGAGTACTTTCCGGGCTTCGCATAGGTGTCCGCGGTGCGCGTGGTCGACTACGACCCCGACTGGCCCCGCAAGGCATCCGCCGCGATGGACGCCCTCCGCGCGGCGGCTCCCGGGCTGTTCGTCGCGCTGGAACACATCGGCTCCACCGCCGTCCCGGGCCTCGCGGCCAAGCCCGTCATCGAGCATGGGGGTCCCCCCGCTCGAGCGAAGTCGAGAGTGGGGGAGGCCGCGGTACCGGCCCTCGCCGACGTACGTCCGCACGAGCCGGCCCTCGCCACGCTCCGCTTCCTCCCCCACGACAATGGCATGACCGACCGGCTCCTGTACGTCCGCTCCGAGGCCGGCGTCCGCAGCCACATCCTGCACGTGGTGACGCGGGACAGCTGGCCCACCCGCAACCAGCGCATCCTCAGGGACTACCTGCGCGCCCACCCCGAGGAGGCGGCCCGCTACGCCGGGCTCAAACGGTCCCTCGTGGCAGCGGGCACCCCGGCCCGGGACTACGCGCGTGCGAAGACGGCACTCGTGCAGGAGCTGACCGACCGGGCCCGCGCCGAACGCGGCCTGCCGCCGCGGCCCGTCTGGGAGAAGGGGCCGAAGTGAGCCAGGTCTCCCGCGGGTTACGGATCGCTCAAGCCCTGGTGTCCGCGTGGTGAGCGCCGCACCATGGGCGCATGACACCGGCGCAGAGAGCCATGGACCAGCTGGCCGCGTGGCCCGACCTCAGCCCGTGCGAGGCCGGCTGCGGCACGGGCCGCGCACTGCGTTCCGCACGTGACGAGATCGTGCACTTCCACTCCGAGCGGGACGTGGACCTGCACCTCACCACCCGCGCGATCCAGCGGCTCCACTACGACTTCGCCGAGTCGACCGCCATCCGCATGGTGCCGGGCTCCCGCTGGGTCACCGTCCATCTCGACTGCGAGACGGACGTCGACCTGCTGCTCAGCCTGGTCAGCGTCGCCCTCAAGGCCCACTCCGCCCACCCGGGGCACCCGGCGCCGGCCGTCTGCAACTTCCACCGTGTGACGGTGCTGGCGCGCGACGACGCCGACGAGGACGACGAGGTGGCCGAGGCCGATCAGGCCGGATAAGGCCCCAGAGCAGGGGCCCCGCACCGGAAGTCCGCACACCGGAAACCCCCTCCACAACTGTCACAGGCATGCCATACGCTGCTCCCAGCAGCCGCGCCCCGCGCGTCACCGCCGTAGAGCGGTCATGTGGGTGTTGCGCGGCGCACTCATCTCCCCGGTCGCACCGGGTTTTCTTGTGGGGGTTACAACACTGTGCGTACGCGCAGCATCTCGACCGCGACAGCGCTTGCGGTCCTCTTCAGCTCGGCGGCGCTGAGCGTCGTCGCGGCGGGCACCGCCTCGGCGGCGACGGCCCATGTCAGCTCGCCCGGCGGCATCGTCGCGGACGGCCCCCTGAAGCGGGTGTTCGTCGGCGACAGCACCGCCGGGACCGTCGCGGTCACCGACTACTCCGGTGCCGTCCTCGGTTCGGTGAGCGGCGTCACCGGCGTCAGCGACCTCGCGGTCTCGGACGACGGGGCCACGGTGTACGCGGCCGCTCCGCAGATCCACGAGATCTGGGCCATCGACGCGGCCACCCTCGACGTCAAGACCCGCTACACGGTCTCCACCAACTACGGCCCGCGCCACGTCGCCGTCTCCGGCGGCAAGGTGTGGTTCACGTACGGCGACCAGTGGGACGGCAACCTCGGCTCGGTCGACCCCACGGTGGACCCGGCGGGCGGCACCGACCCGGTGACGCTGACGCAGTTCCCGAGCGGGGGCAGCATCTGGGGCCAGGGCCTGCTGGACACCGACCCGAGCCAGCCGGGCATCCTCGCCGTCGGCGAGACCGGCCTGTCCACGGACTCGATGGCCGTGCTCGACGTGTCGAGCGGCAAGCCCGCACTGGTCGCCTACCACAACGGCGACTACACGCTGAACAACGGCATCGGGGACATCGACCTGGTGCCCGGCGGCACCCAGGTGCTGGTCAACGGCAAGGACCGGGACGCCTACGCGGACGGCAAGTTCAAGGCGGTCGGCTCCTACCCGGACGGCCAGCTCGCCGACGTGGCCTCCAACGGCCTGATCGCCCAGGTCAACGGCAGCAAGGTCCTCACGTACCAGCCGAACGCCACGCTGCCGCTGCACACGTACGACCTCGGCACCTCGCGCACGGCCGCCCTCACCTGGGCCCCGGACCTCACCAAGGTCTTCGCGCTCGTCGGCACGGACGTCGACAGCGGCGGCTACAACCTCAAGGTGCTCGGCGACCCGACGCTGAACAACCCGACCCTCACGCTCAACGCCCCCTCGACGGCGACCCGCGCCAAGCAGCTCACCGTCACCGGCCGGATCTCGGCGTCGGTCGCGCTGCCGGCCGGTGTGCAGCTGCAGGTCACCCGTACCGACCTGGAGTCCCCGAACGGCAAGGCGCTGCCCGCCGTCACGGTCAAGGCGGACGGCACGTACTCCTTCAACGACACCCCGCCGGCCGGCGGCACCGTCACCTACAAGGCGACCTACGCGGGCGACGCCGACCACTCGGCGGTCACCGCGAGCGACAAGGTCGCGGTCTCCCGCAACGCGACCACGCTGAGCCTGAACAACAACGGCAAGGTGTACTCGTACGGCGCCGACGTGAAGTTCACCGCGCACCTCGGTACGACGTACAAGAACCGCACGGTCGAGATCTGGGCCAACCCCTACGGCGGCGACAAGCCCAACAAGCTGCTGAAGACCGGCACGGTCGACTCCAGCGGCAACATCTCCGCGATCGTCGACATGACCCGCGACACCGAGGTCAGCGCGGTCTTCAAGGGCGACGCCCGTTACGCACCCAAGACGGTCAAGTCCACGGGCTACGCCAAGGTGAAGGTCTCCACGGCCGTCACCAAGAACTACAAGAAGGCCGCGATCGGCTCGCACACGTACTACTGGTTCCACAAGAGCACCTCGCCGCTCGTCACGACGACCATGACGTACTACCCGGGCCGCAAGCAGCGCCTCGAGCTCGAGGTCTACTACAACGGCACGTGGTACCAGACCGAGGACAGCCCCCAGTACTTCACGCTGGGCTCGAACGGCCAGTCCGCGGTGAGCCTGGGCGCTCCGGGCGAGTCCGGCATCAAGGCCCGCGTCCGCGCGGCGTACATCAACAACTCGTCGGGCGACAACGTCAACACGACGACGTACACCGGCTGGAAGTACCTGTACTTCACCAACTAGCCGATGGCTGCATGAGGAGCGCCGGGCGGGTGGCGAAGGCCATCACCCGGCGCTTCTGGTGTTCGCCAGGCAGCGGCGCAGCGGAAGCGCGGTGATCACGACGAAAATGCCGAACGCGGTGATGGGCAGCAGTCCGGCCGGCCGCAGATAAGCCGTCGGATCAGCCAGGACCGCATGCCACGCGCCGTCCCAGTTGCCGGCCAGATCCAGGAGCATGACCGCGGCGGCGAGCAGCGCGCCACTCGGGAGGGCCCGGACGATCAGCACGGCGACGAGCAGGTCCAGCAGCAGGAGTGCGTGGAACAGCAGCTGGACGGGCAGCGGCGCGTAGCCGTAGGCGTGCAGCCCGCCCGTTGCCAGGAAGTACGCGTGTGCCGCCGTTCCCTCCAGGAAGCCGATGGCGTACGCACCCGCCACACACCGGACCCATACCGGACGATCCCCCCATCGCATGGGGATCACCCTAACGACAACACGCTGCCCGGTCCTGCCGTTGATCGCGCCTGAGCCGGGCTCCCACGAGCGATAATCCGGGCATGGCCGCACTGACCGACCTGCAGCGTCGCATCCTGACCGACGTGCTTGCCGTGGGCAGTGCCTACCCGCTCGTCCTCACGGGCGACTGCGCCGCGCAGGCGCACGGCCTGGTTGAGCACCGCAGCGAGGACCTCGATGTCGCCACCGAGAACCCCGCGGGCATGGAGCAGATCGGTGCCGCGGTGCGGACGGGGCTGGAGGAACGAGGCTGGCAGGTCAGGGTGGTGGAGACGGATCCTCTCTCCGCCCAGCTGATCGTCACCGACCCGGACAGCGGCGACGAGTGCGAGGTGGACGTCCTCAAGGAAGTCATGTGGCGGCCGCCGGTACAGACCGAGTTCGGCCCTGCCCTCTCCCTCGAGGACGTCGTCGGCACCAGGGTCTGGGCCCTGGCCGACCGTGGCCTTGCCCGCGACCTCATCGACGTACGGGCCGCCGCGGACCGCTGGACCCACCCCGAACTCGAGGAACTCGGCCGTCGCCACGCCCGGGACACCTTCGACCTCGCCGACCTCCAGGCGCGGCTGTCGGGCGCGGACCTGATGGACGACAGCGAGTTCGCCGCCTACGGGCTCGACGCGGGCGCGATCGCGGAACTCCGCCGGTGGGCACAGGTATGGGCCGACGACATCGCGGAACGGCTCCTCGAAGGCGAGCCGCCTCAGGACGAGTGAGCGACCTCGGTCACTCGGCCCGCCGGCTCCGCTTCCGCTTGAAGGGCATCTCGAAGAACTCCGCGAACACCCATGCCGACAGCACCGAGGCAGGCAGCCCCAGAGCCACCGTGAAACAGAACGTGGGCAGTCCCGCCGACACATGGTCCGGGGCGATTTTCCGCACCACGACCATGACGATCGGCAGATGGATGAGATAGAGGCTGTACGAGAAGTTGCCGAGACCGCGCATGGGCCGGGTGGCGAGGAGCCGCAGCAGAAAGGCGGGGCGTCCGGTGGCGATCCCCGCGAGGAACATCGCCATGGCGGGGGCGACGGCGAGATCCACCCAGAAGTAGTGGTGCACCGTCCAGACCGATCCCTTCACGGCCACGAGTGCCATGACCGGAATCACCGCCGAGGCGGCCAGCCAGTGCCAGGGCAACCGCCGGACCTTCTCTCGCGCGACAACGACTCCCGCGCCGACCAGACCGGCGACGAACACGGGCACGAGATTCGGGGCCAGCCAGTTGTCCCCTTCCACCGGGGACCCGCCTGCCGCCACCAGGCCGCGTGCGACCACCAGCAGTGTCACACCGCTGACCAGGGCCACCGCCCCCAGCCGCCGCCGGACGAAGAGCAGCAGCGGGAAGAGGAGATAGAGCTCCACCTCCACGGCGATCGACCAGAACGCACCGTTCGGCGTACGGGCCGTGAACATGTCCTGGAGCACCAGGCCGTACACGGCGACGGTCCGGTAATCCGGCGGCCCGTGGTGCGAGGCACGCACCACGAAATGGGCGACTGCCACGCTCAGTACGAGCGCTGCCCAGTACGGCGGAAGGATCCGCCAGGCACGCCGCCGCAGAAACCGGGCCACGCCACCTTGCTGCCAGCCCTTCCGCGCGGGCGAAAGCGCCAGCGAGAACCCGGACAGCACGAGAAAGAAGACGACGGCGAGCCGCCCGTACATCAGCCAGCCCAGCCAGAACGGACCCGAATTCCGGGGAAACCCCGGAAAGGCGAGCAACCAGCAATGAAAAAGAACCACGTACAGTGCGGCCAGCCCACGAAGCCCGTCGAGCCCCGGCACATGGCTGCCTGCGTCTACTTCCCCCGTACCGTCCAACGGCCGTACCAGGACGGCCACATCAGTACTCCTGCTGTCGGGACGGATCGAATCCAATAAAATTGTTCGGCCCTTCCTTTCGGCGCCGTGATCCTCTCGTGGGCGCGGGACGGCTCCACACAGTGACTCGTACGTTGCGCGGAGCCAGGAAGTTCAGCTCGGCTTCCCGCTCCTCATCGGCCGAAGGAAACCGGCAGCCCGGTCAGCCCTCGCAGCAGCGTGCCGCTCCGCCACTCCAGTTGCGCCGGGTCGGTGGCGAAGGCCATCTCCCGGCGCTCCCGTACGAGCAGCCGCAGGGCGATGGCAGCCTCCGCTCGGGCCAGTGGGGCGCCGAGGCAGTGGTGCAGGCCGTGGCCGAAGCCCAGGTGGCCCCGCGGCCGGCGGGTGATGTCGAAGTGGTCGGGGGCGGGGAAGTGGAGGGGGTCGCGGGAGGCTGCTGCGAGGGAGACCTGGACGGCGTCGCCGGCCGCGATACGGGTGCCCGCGAGGTCCAGGGGCTCGGCCGCGAAGCGGAATGCCGTTGCGTGGACGGGGGAGTTGTAGCGCAGCGACTCCTCCACGGCGGCGGGGGTCAGGGACGGGTCCGAGTGCAGCAGAGCGAGCTGGGCCGGATGGGCGAGCAGAGCGTGCACCGTCCCCGAGATCAGGTCGACCGTCGTCTCGTGGCCCGCGACCAGGAGCAGGAAGGCCATGCCGAGGAGTTCCTCGGTGTCGAGGCCGGACGCGGCGGCGGTGAGGTCGCTCAGCAGGGTGTCGTCCGGGGCGGTGGTTTTCCGGGCGGTCAGGTCGGTGAGGTAGGCGGTCAGTTCGGTGCTCGCCGTGGCCGCCGCCTCCGGGGACGTCGGCATGACCAGTTCGTTCGACCAGGTGTGGAAGACGGTGCGGTCGGCCGCCGGGACGCCCAGCAGGTCGCAGATCACTGTGACGGGCAGTGGCAGGGCGTACTGGCTCACCAGGTCGGCAGTTCCCTGCTGGGGCAGTCCGGCGAGCAGTTCGGCTGCAATCGTCTCGATCCCCGGCCGTAGCGCGGCGATCCGGCCGGGTGTGAAGTGCCCCGCCACCAGCCCGCGCAGGCGGGTGTGCTCGGGCGGGTCGCTCTGGAGCATGTTGCGGCCGGGGGCGTGGCCGCCGTCGGTGCGCCAGGAGGAGGAGTGCCGGATGTCGTTGCGCAGACGCGGGTCGGTGAGCGCCGCGCGGGCCGCGTCCCGCGTCACGACCAGCCAGCACTCCCCGCTGCCCGGGACCAGGACACGGTGTACGGGGCCCTTGGCGCGGAGCGTTGCGTAGACGGGATACGGATCGGTCGCCAAGTCGTGCCCGTCAGGGGCCAGTTGCTGCAGGGTGAGGGTGGTCATGACACAGGCCCTGAAGGGAGGTGATGCCTCTCCTGAGTGCCGGTCACGCCTGCCACACCTCCGCCACCGACTCCGCCAGCGCCGTCGCCTGGGCATGTCCCGCGCGGGCCGTGTCAGGCACGCGCGAGTTCGCGGTCATGTTCCGGCCCATCGCCCGGCGCGCGTCGCGGTCCGGACACAGGAGCGATACGGCGGCTCCGCCGGCGGTGAGTTCGGCTGCCTGTTGCTGTGCGCTCGGGTGGGGGCCGACCGCGTTCGGGATCGGCACGACGGCGAGCACCCGACGGTATCCGCGGGCCAGTTGGAGGTTGGCCGTGGAGCGGGTGCCGCCGTCGATCCAGTGGCGGCCGGCCAGTGCGACGGGCGGCAGGACCAGCGGGACGGCGCAACTGGCGGCCACCGCGTCGACGAGCCCCACCTTCGCGTCCGCGTCGAACGCCGTCACATCCCCGCTCTCCGCGTCGACCGCGGTGATCCGCAACACCCGCGCGGGCCAGTCCGTCGCTCCGCACAGCCACTCCCGTACGGCATGGAGTACCTCGGCCGCGGGTGGGGTGCGGGCGGCGAGGGCGGCGCGGCCCAGGCGCCGTATCGAGCGCTCGGGGTCCCGGGAGCCCAGGGCGGCCCAGAGGAAGCGGAGGGTCTGGGCGGCGGTGACGTCGAGGTCGATGCGGTCGGCGCCGGACAGCTGGCGCTCGTACAGCTCGCGCGGGGGCTGACCCCAGAGCAGCCGGGAGCCGTGGATCGCGCCGGCCGAGGTGCCGATCACCACGTCGGCCCGGTCGAGGTCGATGCCCGCGTCCGTGAGGCCGGCGAGCACCCCCGTCATCCACGCGGCGCCGACGGGACCTCCGCCGCCGAGTACCAGTGCCGTGCCGCTTGCGCTCACCACGTCCCCCTCGGGCAGTGCTGAGCGGTCCCGCCCTCCCCCGTGGAGCGGGACCGCTCCTTGAAGTGGGGAGTACTCCCCGTTTCTCTGTTCGACGATAGCATGAGTACCGGGGAGCGCTCCCCGCTTCTTCCCGGAGGATGACGATGGCCATCGGCGCAGGCGATGCAGCCGCCCCGCGGCGGCGCGACGCGCGGCGCAACCGGGAGCTTCTGGTGGAGGCGGCCCATGAGGTGTTCACCGAGCAGGGGCTGCAGGCGCCGCTGGACGTGATCGCCCGCCGGGCGGGGGTCGGCAATGCGACGCTCTACCGGCACTTCCCCACCCGGGCCGCCCTCATCGACGCCGTCTTCCGCGACCAGCTCGGCGAGACGGTCGCCGCGGGCGAGCTGGCCCGGAGGGCCCCCGACGCCTGGACCGGCCTCGACACCTACCTCCGGGCCGTCTTCCACACCCTGGCCGCCGACCGCGGCACCAACGACCTCATGACCACCCACGTCCAGGGCATCGAGGCACTGGACGACGTGCACGCACACAACCGGGAGACGCTGGAACTGCTGCTGGCGCGCGGGCGTGCGGAGGGTGCGATCCGCGCGGATGTCACCACGGAGGACGTCCTGTTCGCGCTGGCCGCGCTGGGGCGCGCCGTCCCGGCCCTGACCGCCGCGACCGCACCGGACACCTGGCGCCGCCCCCTGGCCCTGCTCCTCGACAGCTTGCGCCCGGCGCCGAAGTCCCTCCCGGACGCCGCCCTCACGTCCTCCCAGCTCGCCGACGTGCTACGGGAATTGGGGCCGCACCGTGCGCCGGCGCGGCAAGTGCGGGATGAGTGAAGTACCGGTGCCAGGCATGTCGATGTAGCGGTAGTCGTCCCCCGTCGGCGAGGATGCCCCGGTGAACGACCACATAGCACCCCCCACAGCTGCTCCCGCCCCCGCTCTGCAACCGGTCCGTGCGGCAGGCCTCGTCGCCAGTGCCGCCCTCGCCCTCGCCGGCCTCGGCTGGGCGGTGCGGGCCGTGTGGCAGGTCCGGCTCGCTACGGCGGGGGAGCCCGCCTCTGGGCCGCCGGACCAGGGCGACGGGGTGCACCGTCCGCTGACCTCGCTGGAGGACTCGTACCACCTCGTCAGCAACGTGTCCGGCGTCGCGGCGGCGGTCTGCGCGATCGCGTTCATCGTGTGGATGGGCCGCATCCGGGACAACGGACGCGAGCTGTCCGGGACCAGGCCGCGCTACTCCGGGCTGTGGGTGTTCTTCGGCTGGGTGGTGCCCGTCGTCAACCTGTGGTTCCCCCGCGGCATCATCGCGGACGCCTACCGTGCCGGCGCCCCCGGTGAGCGGCTGCCCCTCTCCCTGAACGTGTGGTGGGGCCTGTGGCTGATCGGCATGCTCAGCGGAGTCGGCCTCATGTCCGAGAATTCCACCGACGAGATCATCGCGCGCGCCTACACGGACGTGTGGCAGCTCCTGGCGTCCGACGCGGCGGTCGTGGGCGCGGCCGTGGCCGCCGTCTTCGTCGTCCGCGCCGTCACTGCCGTACAGGAGCGGCATCTGAACCGGCCGTAGGGCAAAGGCAGTGGGAAACCAGTTGACCCTGGCCGGTCACGGCCAGGGTCAACGTGCGAGCGAGGGTCAGGTCAGCTGACGCACAGCAGACCGAGGACGCAGATCCCCGACGGGGAGGTCGCCGAGGACGAGTTGTCCGACTGGGACGTTCCCGAGGTGCTGGTGGAGGACCCCGAGGTTCCGGAGGATCCGGACGTGCTCGACGTTCCCGAACCCGTGCCGCCCGTGGGCGTCGCGGAGGGGGTCTGGGTGGTCGTCGTCGTGCCGCCGGTGACGGGTGGCTTGTCGACCGAGGGGGTGTTGACGGTGGCCACGGAGCCCTGCTGGGCGGGCTTCGTCGCCGGCGTCGAGTGCGCGGCGGGCGTGTACGGCTGCGTCCGCGCCGAATCCGTGTGGGACGCGGTGGCTCCGGAGTGCTGCTGAGCCTTGCCGCTCGTGGTGGAGTGGTCGGCCGTGGTGTCGGACTTGCGGTGCTTGCCCGTGCCGGCCGGCGGGAGCTGGGCGTTCTGGTCCGCGGACCCGTCCTCCGAGCCCATGCTCGACAGGTCCGTCGCCGTCGACGCCTCGGCGCGGTGGCCGGAACCGCGGTCCATCGAGGCGAGGGTCAGGCCGCCGCCGACGAGCGCCACGGCGGTCGCGACCACGGCCTTGCGCTGGTTCTTCTTCCAGCGGGCCCGCTGCCTGCGCCGGGCGGCCCGCCCCTCCGACAGGGGTATCGCGGCTTCGGCGCCGCCCTCGGCGTCACCGTATGCGTCGGTCTCCGGGGTCTCTTCCACCTCCGGCCACATCGCCGTCGCGGCGGGCGCCGGGACGGCGTGGCCGTGGGAGGTCACCGGTGCGATGTCGGGGGCGTAGGCACCGCAACCGGGGCACACCAGGGCGCCGTTGAGGTGCCGACGGCATGAGGAGCAGTAATCCATCCGCTGTCTTCCTGACCCTTCGCATGGGAGATGCACCGGAGATGCATGGGAGATCGAACGGGCTGCAACGGTAACGAGGGTTTCGAAAGACTGTGTGAGGTCTGTGTGCTTCTCCTGCGCGGATTCTCTGCACGCCTGGCACATTCCGGTCGAATGGCCAGGTCAGCGCTGGAATTTCCCTGTGACGTGCGAGTCCGTGGCACTGATCACAGTCGCGAGGAGCACGGCGGCCGCGCCGCCCACGACGGACGGAGGTGAGGGCGCGGCTCCCGTGCTGAGCCTGCGTCTCCTACCAGCGCGTGAACCGCTCGAATGCGTGGCTGAAGTACCAGGTGTCCTGCGCGATCCCGGAGCAGGAGTTGGAGCCGGCGGTGCCCACACACCCGCCGTTGTCCCGCTGAAGCGCCCAGAAGGAGAGGGTGTTGATGCCCTTGGCCTCGGCCCACTGCTCGACCTTCACCGCGTCCTGGGTGGTGAAGGTCTCCTGGGGCCCGAAGTCGTCGATGCCGGGCATCTCGGTGACACCGACCATGTGCCAGAGCCTGGCCAGGCTCTTCTTGGGGTAAAGCGCGGCGAGTTGGCCGACGAGTCCGGCACCGGCGGTCTCGGTGTCGGCGGCCATGTCATGCGTGGCGCCGTCCCAGTAGTCGAACGTCATGATGTTGACGACGTCCACGCGCGCGTGGTTGTCGACGGCGTTCTTGAGGAGGGCCACGCCGTTCGGCGCGAGCCCGGTGGTGGTCGTGGGCAGGGTGTACGAGAACTGCACGCGCCGCCCGGTGCGTTCGGCCCACCGCTGCACCTGGGCGATGGCCTTGTTGCGGCGGTCGATCCCCGCCGAGTTGTTGATGGAGTCCGCCTCGATGTCGAGGTCGATGCGCGAGACGCCGTACGTCGTCACCAGGCTCTCGTAGACCTTGGCGATGGCATCGACGCTGGTGCAGCTGTCGGCGAGTTCGGTGCCGGTGGTGTCGGCTCCGTAGCCGCCGAAGGAGGGGACGACGTTGCCGCCGCGGGCCTGGATGGCCGCGATGTCGGCGCCGAAGGCCGCCTTCGAGACGGGCTGGGTGGTGTCGCCGTTCCAGTACGCGGTGCACGAACCGGCGGCATCCGTCTGCAGGAAGGCCATGGTCAGGTACTTGTTGCCGGAGGCGGCTGCGAGTTGGGCCGGGCTCTCCCCGGTCCACGCCTCGAAGTACGGCGCGGCGACATGAGCGGGCATGGGCGCAACGGGCAGCGAGGGCGCGGCATCCGCTCCGAACGCCCCGCCTCCCCCGAGCGCGACAAGACCGGCCGACAGGCCGGTCACGGTGATGCAGGACAGCAACGCACGAAGAGCAGGACGCGGTCGTCTCATTGACGCTCCCAGGGGATGGCGGAGAGGAAGAGGGGAGGGGTGTGGGGGCGAACAGACGACCATATTTGGACTAGACCAATTGCCTGTCAAGGTTCTTTACAGTTACCTGACCCTTCTGGGGCCTCCGTAGGATGCGTGCATGGCGGACGGGAACGAACGGGCAGTCCAGGCGGCCGTCGCTGGAGAGCTGCGGCTTCTCGACCCTGAGGTGCGCGCTTGTCCGGCTCTCGTCTCGGAGCTTCTGGATCCGGAGTTCAGAGAGATCGGAGCGTCCGGTCGCCGGTGGGACGCGGAGTCGATCCTCACGGTGACCAGCGCGGGAACCGTGTCCCCGGCCGCCCCGGTCAAGGTGAGCAAGCTGTCAGGGACCGTCCTGGCTCCGGGGATCGTGCACCTGACGTACTTCGCCGACAACCAGGGCCGCCGCGTGTGGCGAAGCTCCTTGTGGCGCCTGACGGAGACGGGCTGGCGCATGTACTTCCACCAAGGCACTCCGGCCGGCTGAGGGGAAGCCGCCGACAGCTGTCCTCGTCATACGAGAGGACAGGGCAGGGTGGGCGTCGAGCGGTTCGGGGAACAGGTCACCACGGCCAGGTGCAGATACGAGGGCCTTTCGAGGTAGAAGCCGTACGAGACGTCCCCTCCCGCATCGAGCCGTTCAACGGCTGACTCCACCAGCGTGAAGAGTCGGGCGGCGCTCCGGTCGTACGCGCAGACGAACCGATGCGCGTACTCGGCGAGCCGCTTCCCGATCCAGGAGGCCGCGTCCTTGGCCTCGTCCCAAGTGCCCCGAACCAACGAGCGCGGCTTGATCAGCCAGTACGCAGTCTCCAGCGGCGGCAGATCCACGGTGGGGAACTCGGCTGCCACTTCCCGGTAGCGCTGGGCGAGCTCCGGCTTGCTTCCGGCCGGGGGTGGGTCGGGGTGGGGAGGCCGCCGCAGGGCTTCCTGATCGAAGCGGTCTTTCGGCCCGGTCCACAGATAGCCGTGGTGGTGCATATGTCGTTCCCCGTTCGGCGTCGGCAATCGGTGGCTGAGCAGGGCCCAGCCCAAAGGGAGCTATGGGGTGAGCTGGGCCCTGCTGGGGGGAGAGTCAGACACTTAGGCCGAAGCGCGTCGGGTCAATCCCGGCCGCCGTGAGCTCCGCCGACGTGAAGCGCAGCGGCTCCAGCTCCGGCCGCTTGCTGTCGCCCAGAGCCCAGGCGTCCTCTCCGATGCGGGCGAGCACGACGCACCCTTCGGTGCAAGGGCCTCCGCAGGCCTGGACGAAGTCCACCGCGTTGATGTCGAGCGCGTACAGGTCGGTACCGTTCTGCATCAGCGTGCCTCCTGATCGTCTTCACGGCCGTGCGCAGGCCGCCAACCGCCCCTGAGCGGGCGGAAGTCTGTGAGGGAGAGGGAGAACAAGAGAGAGGGGCCCGATGCTGGGGCTATGACCCGGGCTTCCGCGGGGCCGGCGTCAGGCTTGCTCGGGAATTCCCGATGCGGCCAACGCTTCCCGCAGTGAGGTGGTCGCAGTGTCCGCCTGACTGGGGCTGTCCCTCCACGTCTGCATTTCCATCAGTGCGCCCCGGCCTGGTGTACGCGGAGTTCCACGTTGCGGTCGGATACGGCGCTGTAGTCACCGCTGGAGCGGGCGTTCTGCCTGGCGACCACGAGGGAGAGACACGTTGTACAGCCAGGTACGGCGGAGAGCTCGGTGGGCAGCTCGGCCAGTCTGTAATCCTGCGGCTTCTGCGTCTCCATGTGTCGCCTCCACGACTGCGCGGTCCTCGATGCAACGAAGCTACGAAGCCCGCGAGTTACCGATCTATGGACTTGCACAATCTTGCGCAGCGATCACCCGATGGCGTCGATGGCGGCGGTGACGAGCGACCTGGCCTGCGACCCGTACACGGCGATGGCGGACAACTCGGCGAACGTCCTCGCGTACTCCGCGATCTCGCCGGGTTGGGTGACAGTCAGGTGCGCGGAGACGAGTTCGACGTTGACCTGCGCGTCGTCGTACATCGTGAACGACTCGACGGGCCACCCCGCACCGCGCGGTGTACCGAGAGGGATGACCCCCAGGCTGACCGACGGGAGCGACGCGACCGAGATCAGGTGGCCCAGCGCTCCGGCCATGGTGCGGCTGTCGCCAATGACCGTGCGCAGTACCCATTCCTCGACGAGCATGGCGAACCGGTGGTCGCCCGCGTGCAAGATGCGCTGCCGGTCCATGCGGACGGACACAGCGTCTTCGACGTCGTCGGGTACGTCCCGGAGGTGGGCGACCGTACTCAGTACGGCGCGGGTGTACGCGGCCGACTGCAGCAGACCAGGAATGACCCAGGACTGGTAGACGCGAAAGCGGCGGGTGCGTTCGAAGAGCGGTGCAACAGATTGTTGGACACGTCGCAGACCCGCCCGCTCCATGCGCCGCCACTGGACGTACGCGCCCTCTATACCGCGTGCGGTAGCGATCAGGTCAGCGGTTTGGTCCTCGGCGGCGCAGAGCATTGTGTACGTCCGAATGTCCGCATCGGACGGGGGTGTACGCCCGTTCTCCAGACGCGAGCACTTCGACTCGTGCCAGTCGGCACGCCTGGCCAGTTCCCGTGCCGTGAGGCCGGAGTCCTTGCGGATCTCGCGAAGACGCCGGCCGAGGGCCTGTCGTGCCTGCTGGACACTGGAGGAAGTCACGCTGGAGATTGTGGATCAGGTCGGCCGGTAGTCCGCGTGCGGCACTGCCATGGCCCAGACCGCTTCGAAGGCATCAGCACACAGTTTTACGACGGCTGGATCATCGGTGAACTCCTCGTCTTCCGGAGCGAGTTCGCCATCACCGGCAAAGTGATGGAACACGACCGAGCTGCCATCGAAGAGCCAGAAGTCGTTGCCGGGCAGGGCCAGCGCGGACGCCCGACGGCGAGGCAGCCAGCGAACCTGCTCACCTGCATCCACGGTGGGTCCGGTCAGGTGGTGCTCGAACCGGATGTACTCCGACACAGGCTCTGACACGATCCGGGCCCTGCGCACTTCAATACCCTGGCCCACGAGATCGGTGATGAGCCGCAGCCACGGCCGACGCTCCGGGTCCCGCTCTGCGGGATCGTCACGGACGCCGTTCTGCCAGGCTGCGAACCGAGGGTCGGAGCGCATGTATTCGTCGCGCATCTCCAGATGGACGGCGGAGCGGGTGCAGCGCCGCAGCCGTTCCTCAAGAGTCGGTACCGCCACGGCTCTTCACCTCCGGGAAGAACTGCACCATGCGCTTCGGGATCTCGACCACGTCCTCGTGTCCCGGAAGGTCGAGCTGCGAACGCCGGGCCTCGTCAACCACCTTCCAACCCTGTACCAGGTAGGTGCCCTTCTCGTCGTCGAGGTAGAGCGTGGGTGACTTACCCTCCGGGCTCTCGGGATCCTGACCAAGTTTGATCAGAGCCATCGCTGTCTCCCTTGTCGTTGGGCCTCTGTGCTCGATCTTGTGCCCAACTCCGAGCGCCGACCAGGAACTTGCAGGAACTTGCACACCGATTGCTTACTGCTCGTGCTCAGTGCCTGGTGTCCGATGCGTGTGCGAGGAATGCTGCCCAAGGGGCCGGCGGGAAGACGAGATGAGGGCTGGCGGGGGACTTGGAGTCGCGGATGTGGACGGCGGTGGGGGTGGTGGCTATTTCGACGCAGTTCGAGCCGTCGCCGCTGTAGGTGGACTTCTGCCAATGGAGGGTCTGCACGGTTGAAATTCCTTCACAGGTCTTGGAGGCGATGGTGGATGAAGTCGCGCGTCTTGGCGGGGCTCAGTGCGCAGGACTCCATGCGGTCCAGTACGGCGCGGTATTTGCTCAACTGCGCCTCGGCATCCAGGAATTCGCAGGCGCCGTGATGTGAGTCCAGCTGGACCGTGTCGAGCTGCGGGACGGGGCCCTCGAGGTAGTCGAATGACTGGCCAGTGGTCGGGAAGTGGTCCGTGCCGAAGGGGATCACCCGGATGGTGACCTGAGGCAGCTCGCTCATGTCCAGCAAATGCTTCAGCTGGCCGCGGGCCACGACCGGACCGCCGAAGTCCATGCGCAGGGCCGCTTCGTGAATGATCGCCGTGTACGGGGGCGGAGCCGACCGGTGCAGGACGCCTTGCCGCTTCATGCGGTGTGTGAGGCGGTGCTCGATCTCGTACTGGCGCATCGGTGGCACCACTGCCCGGAAGAGAGCGCGGGCTTGATCGGTGGTCTGGAGCAGCGCCGGGATGTGGATCAGGAGCGCCACACGGAGTCCGGAGGCGTGATGCTCCAGCTCAGCCAGGTCGACCAGGGCGACCGGTACGTGGTCGCGGTACTCCTCCCACCAGCCGCGGGTGCGTCGACCCGTCATCGCGGCGAGAGCGTCGATGAGTCCCTCGTCGTTGCAGTCATAGACGCCCGCCATAGCGCGGAGCCGATCGGCACTGATGGGCGTACGGCCGGTCTCGATCATGCTGACACGCGCTTGGTTGACGCCGAGCAGTTCGGCAGCACCGGTGGCCGTGAGCCCCGCCCGCTCGCGGAGTTTGCGCAGTTCTGCCCCCAGCCTTCGCTGCCGGTGCGTGGGGCTGCTGGTCGGCGGCACGGCATCTCCTTCCTGGCCTCGACGCGGTGTTGCGCTCACTCACACGGGTGAAGCCTGGATGCTTTCAGTGTATTCGGTTAGATGTATCTAACTATCTGCTCTACGGTGATCAGGTACCGCCCAACTTCCGTTACTCGTAAGTCGGAAGCGCACCAAGCCAGGCAATGCCACCGCCGAGCATGGCAGTTGAGCGATCTCGCACCACCCTTCCTGCGAGGCTCCCGGAGGTCTCCATGCGCACCGTATCCCTGCCCAACACCTGGACGTACGCCCTCCGCATCCCCCACGACCCGCGCGCGGCACGGGTCGCACGTATGACCGTACGGTCAGTACTCGACAGTCACGGCCGACCCGAAGTCCTTGAGTCCGTCGAGCTCTTGATCTCGGAGATGGTGACGAACGCCTACCTGCACACCGATGGCCCCGCATCCCTCCGCCTGACCGCGCTCCCCGATGGCCGGCTCCGCGCCGGGGTCTGGGACAGCCACCCCCGAATTCCCGCTCCCTTCGGGCGACCGCCCCATGACCAGGTCCCCATCGCTCGGCCGGATGCCGAAGGCGGACGTGGCCTGCACCTCGTACAGGAATACGCCGACTGCTGGGGCGGCGTACCTTTCGGCGACGGCCCGTCCGACCGTCACGTCGGGAAGCTGTTGTGGTTCGAGGTGGGTGGGTGAGTGAGCCCTGGATCCAGGGCTCAGCCTCGAACTCTTCGCCTTCGCAATAGGGGGCCGCGGCGAGAAGGTGGGGTGGGGCGTAGGCCTCGTTGGCCTCAGTGGCCTTCACCGTGGTTCCCCGCTGTTTCCCGCTCTATCTGGTGCGCTTGTGGTGCGGTGGTCGCGCCCTCGCTCGGCGCTCTCGATGCGTCGGCCTGGCCGTACAAGTTGGTGCGGAGACGCTCTTTGGCTGCTTCGAGCCGTGGTGCGTAGTCCGACATGAAGGTCTCGCTCAGCGTCTTGTCCAGCGTTCCGGAGATCGCGTAAATCGGTGACCAGACGGCTCCGTCGTGCACAATCCCTTCGAGGTCGTCGGACTGGAACATCACTTGGTAGAGCCAGTCCGACAGCACAAACGCCTGATCGCGTGTGAGCCTGATGGTGATCGCTTCGTCGTCCACCATCTCGACCTAGTCGCCTCGACGGCGGCGTCTCGGGTCCAAGCGCTGGCGGCGACCAACACGCTTTCCAACTGTCCGCGCGCCTCTACGGGGGCGTTCGTGGGGGTTCACGGGGCAGGTCAGATGGGGTGTGCGTACGCGTGTGAACGGCGGCGGCCGTCGGCGCGCTGGGCAAAGGAGCAGGACAACGCAGGTACTTGCTGGCGTAGCTGCGTGTACGCACCGGTGCGGAGCGACGGCCGCGTGCGGTGGGTGGACTGACCAGGGATCTCGTCGCTCATCGCCAACTCGCCGTACTGCTCGCGGCCCGTGAGCCCTGAAGGCCACGTGGGATCAGACCCGCGCGATCAGTGTCGTTCCCGGTCCGAAGCGCTCCCACGGACGGCGCCTCCACTGCCGCGCCGTCATGCATTCCGGTGACCTCTGAGAGGCGACTTCCCACGACAGTTGGATCGGTGCGACCTTAGGGGCCCGCTCGTCGGTTGGTCCAGTTCTTGGCTTTCTACTCGTGGAACGTAGCGAGCATCTATGCTGATCAACGCGATTCAGACGTCATCAGCACAGGGATTGGTCGGGGGAAATGGAAACTAACTCTACCTTTCTGGTCGGCTTCGAAGGCCTGTGGCGGCGACCGCAATCCGATTACAGGCGGGCCATCCAGACTTACACCATTGCCATCGACACCAACGTGCTGCTGGACCTGTATCGATTCACTCCGAAGGCCCGGCGAGAATTGCTGGATGTCCTACGTAAGGTTCAGGACAGGCTATGGGTTCCACATCAGGTGGCGAAGGAATATTTCTCCCGTCGGGTAGACGCACTCAAAGATCAGATTGACCTTTACGACGCAGTCCCGCGAGAACTTCAGACGTTGCACGACAGGGCCATTACGCAAGTCAATACATTCTCGCGCCGGTGCTCCCTCCCAGAAAAAGACAAGAAAGCGCTAATTGAACCGCTCCAAAAAGCGCTCAGTGCCGTCACTGGGGAGATTGAACGTCATCGAAATGCTTTGGACCTGACGCTCGCCAAAGTAGCTTCAAACGACCCCGTTCTTGAAGACTTGGCGCAGATCCTGAACAATCGCACAGGTCCGCCATTTTCGCTGGAGGGCGAAAAGAAGCTACTGGAATCCTACTCCGAGCGAGCAGCAGCCAGAGTGCCGCCCGGATATAAGGACTCCGGAAAAACCGATAACCCACACGGTGACTTCTTTGTGTGGGAGCAAATGATTCGCAATAGCTCCCAGGGAAATGCTCCCACACTGTTTATCACCAGCGACGTCAAAGAGGATTGGTTCCATAGGGCGGCAGGTGTCATCGTTGGTGCAAGGCCTGAGCTGATAGTAGAAATGCGGGAGCGGGCACAGGCGGACTTCATGATTATTCAACTCAGCGCCTTCCTTAGGGAGGCCAAGGAAGCTCTTGGTGCAGAGATCAGCGAGGCGACCTACGAAGCGGCAAAGAACGCAGCGCTAGAACCGAGTGCTAAAGAGTTGTTCCCCCCTTTTCCATGAGTCGCGACCTGCACAGTGCCGTGGTGCGCCATTTGAAGGGAGAAGTTGACCAGGCGATGCAGGAACTGCGTATCGCAGAGTCGGAAGATTCCGGAAAGCCGCATAGTATCGATCATGCAGTCAAATCCCGAACAATCTCACAGAAAAGGGTCGCAGTCGACGCCAGCCTCGCGCGTCTCGAACTATTCGAGTCGTTCCCGGCTACTCGTATGCGGAATGGCCTAGTCGCCATCCGTGTGCAGGACAGGGAAGCCCGAAAGATGGTTGATCGACTACTGAGAGAAGTAGACGGCAGACCAGAGGCCCCGCTTGACTCGGAATACGCGCAAACCGAGAAGGGGTCGACTGCTTGGGTTAGCCGACTCGAAAACTCACTGGCGCCACACGTCGACCACCTGTCTGTCAGATCTGTTAGCCCAGATTCAGTTACTTTCCACGTGGACGATATTTCAGATACGGAATCTATTCGCGGGATCGCAAAGTCCTTCGACGTCGACATTCACCTATTCGCCAAGAATGGTTTGATGTTCACAGCTTGGGCTCGCCGTTAACTCGCATCACCACGTGAGATCCATGCGTTCAACCGCTTACGCCGGTACGCACCGTCTGCGCGGAGGGCACCCGCCAGAGACGGGACACGACACCGCCACCAGGGGCCACCCAGGGGCGCCGGAAGAGATCGCAAAGAGGCTGTCGTTTCCAGTCGGTGAGAAGGTGCTGGCGCGGCGCCGCCTCTACTTCAAGGTGCAGACCCGGCGCGAGACGAAGAACACTAAGACGTCATCTCAATTGGTGGCTGATGGTGCAGAAAGTCGCTGGCAGGCGTGTTGTGGGGACGGTTGAATGTCGGGGTGAGCGACTACTGGACACCCGCACATCAAGCGGTCGAGCAGGAGGATGCTGAGACCCTGGCTAGGTTGCTGGCCGCCGGCTCCGATCCCGACGAGGTCTTCAGCAACATGACACTGCTGACGCACGCAATCGATGCCTAGGGTGATGGCTCCCTGCAGAGCGGGCAGCCGTTGACCGTGCACACCACGGCCGTGCTGCTGGCCTTCGGGGCTGATCCTGAGCTCGCAGACCCGGACGGCCGCACCCCTTTGGACATGGCCAATCGCTACGGCCACGACCTGGCCGTGAAACTGTTGCAGGCTCACATCAGCAGACGAGCCGCCGGTAACAGATGAGGGTGCAGGCGATGCTGGTGAAGGCGAGGAAGTGCTCAGCCTTGCGCTCATAGCGACGATGGAGGCGGCGACAGCCGGCGAGCCACGACATGGTGCGCTCGATGATCCAGCGGTGGCGGCCCAGACGCTGCGAGGTCTCGATCCCCTTGCGGGCGATGCGGTGCTTGATACCACGTCCTCGTAACCATCGCCGCAGGTGACAGTAGTCGTAGCCCTTGTCTGCGTGGAGCTTGTCCGGCCTGCGTCGCCGCCGTCCGCGGCGGGAGCGGATCGGTGGTATGCCCTTCACCAGGGGGATCAATGCCTGGCTGTCGTGCAAGTTCGCCCCCGAGATTCCGACGGACAGGGGCAGACCCGTCCGCTCGGTGATCAAATGGATCTTCGATCCGTACTTGCCCCGGTCAACAGGATTCGGGCCCGTCAGGTCCCCCTTTTCAAGGCCCGCATGTTCACCGAGTCGATCGCACAGCGGGACCAGTCCAACTCGCCGCGCGAGCCGAGCTCGTCGAGGACCAGGCGATGGAGCTTGGCCCACACCCTGGCCTTCGTCCACTCGGAAAAACGGCGGTGAGCCGTCGCCCCCGACGGACCGAACGACGCGGCTGGCAACTGCTGCCACGTGCAGCCCGAGGTCGCCACGAACACGATCGCGGCCAGCACCTCACGGTCGCCATGCCGGCGGCGCCCACCGCCCTGAGGCCGCGAAGGCGCCTCCGGCACCACTCTCTGAAACAGCTCCCACAGCTCATCCGGCACCAGCCGCTCGACAATCCCCACGACCTGTTGCGCCTACGACTTGCTGGAGCATGTGGTCTCGGTCCAGGTCGCCTGGAGGTCACGGCAGACAACGGTGAGGGTGCCGTCCCAGCAGGCGATCTCGTGGCTGCAGCCGTCCCTGCGCGGCAGGATCTCGTCGAGAATCACAGCCCCGAGGTCCGTTTCTGGGCCCTCGCCGACGGGATCGATGACGAAGCTGGACACCCCTACGTAGCGGATCAGCAGGTCTTGGTCGTGCTTCCAGCAGTTGTGTTGGAACTCGACCTCCGTCTCCTCACCGCCGGCACCCCGGACAGCTCGAAGCGTCAGATCCTTCACACAGCGCCGACTGCGGAAGTCGTAGTGGTCCGTGTCCGTGGCGAAAGCCCGGGCGCCCGGCGGCAGATCACCGGAGATCGAGGGCAGGTGGCTCAGGTAGCGAGCCGGGTTCAAGACCCCTGACAGGTCGCCGACCTGCGCATCGAGATTGATGTACTCCATCGACCTTCGCCTCCCGCTCATGGCTTCCCGCTGGCCGACGAATCGTCGCACAGACTCGCCAAATGAGATGACGTCTAAGCCCCGGGCCGGCCGCCGCGCCGTGCCCCTCCCCGGTCCGCTGGTGGCCATGCTCCGGGCCCATGCCGAGACCCAAGAACGGGAGCGCAAGGTGGCCGGCGACCTGTGGACCGAGTCGGACTACGTGTTCACCAAGCCCCTGGGCGGCCCGCTGAGCCCGAACACGGACACGGACTATCACCCCTGGAAGCGGCTGCTGGAAGATGCAGGAGTTCGGGAGGCCGGCTGCACGACGCCCGGCACACGGCCGCTACCGTTCTCATGCTGCTCGGTGTCTCCGCCCGCGTCATCGACCAGATCATGGGTTGGGAGCGGGGCGCCCCCGAGAGCATGCGGGCCCGGTACCTCCACGTGCCGGACGCCATGCTCAAGGACGTGGCCCGGAAGATCGCCGATGCCATCTGGGGAATCCCGGAGACATTCGCTGTGGACAAAAACCAGGACAACGACGTCTGTCCGCGAACGGCGCTGAATGAGACGGAAACTGAGACGGATGGGCAGGCGGCACTGAGGCGCTCGACCTGCCAGATTGCCGGTCTGACAGCTTCGTCCGTACGAGGATGCTGGCATGCGCCGCGCAGACGAAGAGCAAGAGCCGCTCAAGTTGATCCGCCGCTACGTCACGCCCGACCGGCGGTACCTCAAACTCGGCGGCAGCCTTCTCGGGATGAGCGGACGCGACCGAACCAAGTTCCTCCTGAAGCTGGGGCAGGCTGCCGGTGAGATCAGCCCTCGCGAACTGGACACGCTGCTCGACCGAGGATGGCGCGAGCGCAAGACGGCAGCCTGGCTCGTCGCCGTGGCCGGCAGAACCGAGTTCCGGGATCGCCTTGGCGAACTCCTGCTCGCTAGTGAGGGGCCTTACGCGGGGCAGGCTTACTGTGTCGCTCTGGCATCCTTCGGCACCTCTGCCGACGCCGACCTCCTGGTCGCGTACCTCGACCGCTACCTGCTGCGCCCCGACCTCTACTACGACCAGACAGCCGCCCTCGGCGCGCTCCTGTTCCTCGACGCCAAGCTCGGTGCTGACTACGCGCTCCGGTTCCTCGCGCCTGACGGACTCTGGCAGCAGTGGATCGACGGGCCGCCCAGTAAGGACCGCGAGGTACCCGACAGCTACCGAGACTTCATCGGCACGCTCTGCGCTTTCGCTGATGAGGCTGCCAAGCACTGCCCCGACAGGCTGACACGCTGGAACGGCAGGCACTGGATGACGTAGTCGAGGAACTGGATCGCGGTGGCCTAATTGAGCGTCGGGTAGATCCGCAGCACCCGCAGCCTGGTGCAGTCGTCGATCGCGGTGAACTGGAAGTACTTGGCGCAGGCCTTCGACGCCCTCGGCCTGGTAGTGGCCGTACCAGGAGTAGTACGCCTGCCGGCTGATCCCGAAGTACCGGCAGGACATCGCAACGTTCCCGGAGACCTCTTCGACGTGGCCTATGACGGCCAGGCGCCGCTTGGCCGCACGGTCAAGCGGCGGGGTGATGTTGGACTTGGGCATATGGATCTCCGTAGTGATCGGAGACCCAGGTGTCAACGATGATCGTCAGTTTTAGAATGTGCGGTATTCGGCTCTTTTCGCGCTCAGCGCCCGGCTTGTCTTTCAACCTGCTATCTCTGCTGCGCCCTTCAGTCGGAGCGTGGTGTACTGAGCCGTTTTCAACCTTGGTTTGAGCAGGTCAGGTGGAGGGTGAGGACGGCCTGAACAAGGCTGGTGATGCGGGTGGTGCCGCACCGCAGCTTGCGTAGGAGTCTCCAGGTCTTGAGCGTGGCCATGGCCTGCTCGCCCAGTGCCCGGATTTTGGCATGGGCGCGGTTGACCGCCTGCTGGCCTGCGGAGAGCTTCTCCCAGCGACCGCGGTAGGGCACGCGGACGGTTCCCCCGGCTCCTTGGTATCCCTTGTCGGCCCAGCAGTGGATGCCGGCCGCGGCCAGGGAGTCGAGAATGTCGTGTTCGCGGACCGCGCGAAGGTCGTGAACGGCTCCGGGCAGCGCGGGTGAGGCCCACAGCAGTCTTCCTGCCGGGCCGGCCAGGACTTGGACGTTCATGCCGTGTTTCTTGTGTTTGCCGGAATAGAAGGGCTGGTCGGCGGCGATGCGGTCGATCGGCAGGAGGGTTCCGTCCAGGATCACGAAGGCTTTGCGGGAGGCGGCGCGTACCGCTTCGGCGAGGTCGGGAGCGAGGGCGGCCAGCAGTTCGACGGCCTCGCTCACGTACCGGTAGACGGTGCTGAGGCTGATGTCGAACCCGGTGGCCAGCTGGGCGTAGGTGTGTCCGCATCGCAGGTGGGCCAGGACCAGCAGGGCCTGCCGTGCCGTTCCCAGTCGGCGCCACCGTGTTCCGCGTGCCCGGCGCAGGGCTGTCAGCTTCCCGGCCAGGAACCGCAGGGCTGAACTGGACAGATCGAGTCCTGATGGGTAGACAAGCACGCGAAGCTCCGGGTGGACAGGTTGATCTTGGTCGACAACTCGTCTACCAGGAGCTTTACTTCGTCACGCACGCGGTGCCCCGCTGCCGGGCGACCTGAACCGCCCTGGACAAGGGGGCGGAGACTCCGCACCAGTGCTCAGGGGGCAGGCAGTGGGAGCGCCACCCGCCGCCCGAGACCGAACTCCTCGGCCTCGTCGTTGCTGACGACCGCAACGGCTCCAGCAGGGATCCCAGGCAGCGTGGCCACGCGGGACGCCACCATCAGAAGATCCCCCTCACCGGCTCCGGTGACGAAGAAGACGTAGACGTTCCCGTCTTCCTCTCCCTCGTCGAAGACTTCCACGTCACCTCGGTCTTCGAGATCGGACAGGAAGCCCTCGACCTCCTCGATCCAGGGAAACGGGTAGGAGCCGTCTGGCAGGCCGGGCGTCGGCAGCAACGGCACGTGGATCTCAACAACCATGGTGGGCACGAAGACATCCTGCCCCCAGAGCCTCCGCCCGGCTCAACCAGGGGCGAGCCTCGCCAGCAGCCCGCTGAGGTTGAAAAGGGCTCACTGATCGGCTGTCTGGCTGGGTTCATGGGGCGGCGTACGACAGAACGCTGGGGAGCAAGCATGTGGGACGGTCCCTTTTACCGGGTCAGGCGCGACGGTTACGAGATCTGCTTCGTGCCCGGTGAGGGAGAGGACCTCGACGAGGTCTGCAACGTGGACATGTGGGTCACCCGCGATGACGGCGAACGTTGGTCCGGAACCGTGTTCACCCTCGATGAGGTTCACCGGCTCATGGATCACCGCCGGCAGGCAGGCGAACCAGAAGGCGACTACTGGTGGTGCTGGGACGGCCTCATCGTTCGCGAGGCGGGTCTGCCGGCGATGGTCAAGGTCATCGACGGGCTCGTCGCCGCAGGCGAGTACGAGGCAGTCCTACGCCACATTGGACCCGAAGAGGACGTTTGATCTCGTACCACAGTCCGGTGGTCGATCTCTCCGGCGTCCAGGGAACTGCCGCTGCCGGGTCCGCCGGGAATTCGGTCGTGTCCCTTGTGCCGGCTCTTCAGACCTGGCCGTAATGGGTCGCCGGATCGATCAACTGGATCTCGGGTTCCGCCTCGGCGGCAGCGCGGGATGTGCGGATGTGCCGGATGCGGTCGATGTGGGCCATGCTCGCTGTGTCGTTCCACTTGGCGTCCCCGATGGCCAGGAGCGGGGGTCTGCCGGCGTCGGCGATGCCGATCACCGCCACGTCGACCTCATGGCAGATACGGGCCTTGGGGTCGTGGACCACGCCGTGCCCGACGAGGGCCGGCAGACCGCCCGGGAGTACCGGGTCCGCGTGGTGGAGAGCCCAGTCGCGGCAGACCTGTTCGAAATGAGGTCCCAGGACTTTGCTGACGAAGCGTCGGCGGCCGGCCTGCCAGGCCCGTGCCGCACTGCCGGGGGCGTTCGAGCCGGCCCCAGACCGGGCGCATGAAGCGCGGGTACCCACGCCTGCCCGCCGTGCGGAGAGGTCAATACACGCACCGGATGAGGAGATTCCGTAGGAAGTTGAAGGGATGACAACCGGATGTCTTGACGTGGTCTCCACGGACCCGTTGGCTTCTTGCTCACCCGGTGGTCCGCTCCTCCACTGCCCGGAAGGCACCTGCAAGTGATGGCTCACACCCCCCGCAGAACCGGCGTACGTCGTTTCGCCGTCGTCCCCGTGCTCGCCTCCGCCTCGGCGCTCCTGCTCTCCTCGTGCGGTGTCATCGACGGCGTCAGCGGGAGCAGCAGTTCCGCGAGTCCCAGGAAGGGCGACGACATCACGGTGGGGCTGTTGCTGCCCGACACGGACACCGCGCGGTTCGAGAAGTTCGACTACCCCCTCATCAAGGAGCGGGTCGCCTCCCTCACGCAGGACAAGGGCAAGGTCCGCTACGCCAACGCCGGTGCGAGCGTGGGCAAGCAGAGCAGGCAGTTCGGGGAGATGATCGACGCCAAGGTCGACGTCATTCTGGTGGACGCCGTGGATGCCAAGGCCATCGCGCCGGATGTGCAGAAGGCCAAGGACGCCGGGATTCCGGTGATCGCCTACGACCGGCTCGCCCAGGGGCCGATCGACGCCTACATCTCGCACGACAACGAACTCGTCGGCGAGGTGCAGGGCCGTGCCATCACCGACGAGCTCGGCGAGAAGGCCGCCTCCAGCAAGGTCGTCATGATGAACGGCGACCCCGGCGACCCGAACACGGCCCGCTTCAAGGAGGGCGCGCTCAGCGAGCTGAAGGGCCGGGTGAACATCGTCAAGTCGTACGACACCGACAAGTGGCTGCCCTCGGTCGCCAAGGCGAACATGCAGAAGGCCATCCAGTCCGTCGGGCTCGGCAACATAGCCGCGGTCTACTCGGCCAACGACGGCATGGCGGGCGCCGTCATCGACGCGCTGAAGGCGGCGGGTGCCACCAAGATGCCGCTGGTCACCGGGCAGGACGCCAACCTGGACGCGGTGCAGCGGATCGTCGCCGGCGAGCAGACGATGACGGTGTACAAGTCGTTCCTGCTGGAGGCGACCAACGCCGCGGAGATGGCGGTGGACAAGGTGCAGGGCAAGAACCTCGAGTTCGACGCGCTGACCCAGGACTCGGTCGACAGCCCCACCCAGAAGGCGATCCCGGCGATGCTCGTCCCCGTGGTCGCCCTCACGAAGAACAACATCAAGTCCACGGTGATCAAGGACGGCGTCTACACCGTCAAGGACATCTGCACCGCGAAGTACGCGGCGGACTGTGCGGCCATCGGCCTGAAGTAGTCCTCACCGCCACACCGCCCGGGACGCGACCTCGCGTCCCGGGCCTCGGTGTCAGCGACCGTTTCCCTTGCCGCCGCCGGCACCGTTGCCGCCCCTGGCCGGGGACCGGCGGCGCCCCTGCTGGCCCGGGCGGCCGCGCCGTGCCCGCGGGGCGGAACCCGCCGTACGCGCCGGGCGGCTCTCGGGAGCGGGCGGCGGGGTGAGGACCACGGGCACGCCCGACGGGGCCTGGGCGCCGGTGATGCGGCTCAGTTCCGCCTCGCCGGAGCGGACGCGGGTGGTCCGCGGGGTGATGCCGGCGTCGGCCATCAGACGGGACACCTCGCGGCGCTGGTGGGGCAGGACCAGGGTGACGACGGTGCCGGACTCGCCGGCGCGTGCCGTACGGCCGCCCCGGTGCAGATAGTCCTTGTGGTCGCCGGGCGGGTCGACGTTGACGACGAGGTCGAGGTTGTCGACGTGGATGCCGCGGGCCGCCACGTTCGTGGCCACCAGCACGCTGACCTGTCCGTCCTTGAACTGGGACAGGGTCCGGGTGCGCTGGTTCTGCGACTTGCCGCCGTGCAGCGCCGCCGCGCGCACCCCGACGGCCAGCAGCTTCTTGGCGAGCCGGTCCGCCGCGTGCTTGGTGTCCAGGAACATGATCACCCGCCCGTCGCGGGCGGCGATCTCGGTCGTGGTCGCGTGCTTGTCCTCGTCCTCCACGTGCAGCACGTGATGGTCCATCGTGGTGACGGCGCCCGCGGACGGATCCACGGAGTGCACGACGGGATCGTGCAGGTAGGTGCGGACCAGGCGGTCCACGTTGCGGTCCAGCGTCGCCGAGAACAGCAGTCGCTGACCGCCCGGGCGCACCTGGTCGAGGAGGGCGGTCACCTGCGGCATGAAGCCCATGTCGGCCATCTGGTCGGCCTCGTCCAGGACGGTGATGGCGACCTGGTCCAGACGGCAGTCGCCCCGGTCTATGAGGTCCTTGAGCCGGCCGGGTGTCGCGACGACGACCTCGGCCCCGGAGCGCAGGGCGCCCGCCTGGCGGCCGATCGACAGCCCGCCGACCACGGTGGCGAGCCGCAGCCGCAGCGCGCGGGCGTACGGCGTGAGCGCGTCGGTGACCTGCTGGGCCAGTTCCCTGGTGGGTACGAGGACGAGGGCCAGCGGCTGCCGGGGCTCGGCCCGCTGCCCCGCGGTCCTGGCCAGCAGGGCGAGCCCGAAGGCGAGCGTCTTGCCGGAGCCGGTGCGCCCGCGGCCCAGGACGTCCCGGCCGGCCAGGGAGTTCGGCAGCGTCGCGGCCTGGATCGGGAACGGGGCGGTGACGCCCTCGGCGCCGAGTGTGGCCAACAGGCGCCCGGGCATGTCGAGTTCGGCGAAGTCCTCGACGGGCGGAAGTGCCGGGGTCACCGTGACGGGCAGTGCGAACTCGCCGCCGGACACGGCGGGCCGGCTCCGGCCCGTACGGGAACGGGTGGGTCTCTTGGTCGTGCGAGTGTTCGTACGGGCGGTGCGGTTCATGCGGAAGCCTCCTCGATGCGGCACGTATCGAGGAATGCCTCCCGGCGGACGGACCGTATGAGGATTCGCAAGAAGGAGCCGAAGAAACCGAAGGAACGGATGGAGAATTCGAAGTGAAAGGTGCGGTGACGAATGGAGCGGAGTGCGGGGAAAACGCAACGAGCCGGGGCCCGCACCCAAAGAGTGCGGGCCCCAGCCACGTGGTACGTACGCGTCAGCGTCAGGCGGGAAGGATGTTCTCGGCCTGCGGGCCCTTCTGGCCCTGCGTGACGTCGAAGGTCACCTTCTGGCCCTCATGAAGCTCGCGGAAGCCGGAGGTGGCGATGTTCGAGTAGTGGGCGAACACGTCGGCGCCGCCGCCGTCCTGCTCGATGAAGCCGAATCCCTTTTCCGCGTTGAACCACTTCACGGTGCCGGATGCCATACGAAATCTCCCTCAACAAAAAAGAGTGCTCGCCGACGGAAGGTCGAAGAGCACTCAAAAGCCTCTGGTAACCAAAACTGCCATTTGGCACCGTAGCACAGGTGGTGGCCCGATGCTGGGGTATAACCGGGCCATGATCTATCACGTCGTGTCGAGCGCCGAGTGGAACGCCAGTCCCGACCGGCCCTACGCCCCCTCCTCCCTGGCAGAGGACGGTTTCGTCCACTGCTCCCCCGACGAGGCGACCACGCTCAAGGTCGTCGACGCGTTCTACGGCAGCGCGCCCCGGCCGCTGTTCGTGCTGCTGCTCGACGAGGCACGGCTGAGCGCGAAGTGCGTATGGGAGGCGGCGGATCCGGCGCCGCCGCCGGGAGTCGCCGAAGGCACCCTGTTCCCGCATGTGTTCGGGCCCCTCGACCGGGAGGCGGTGGAGCGCATCCTGGTGGTCCGGTGGGACGAGGAGGGCCGCGCGACGGGACTTGCGGACGTACCACCCGACGTACGGCCCTGACCAGCACATCCGCCCTCCCGTTCAGGTTGCTTTCAGGCTCGGACGGGCCTCGGGCAACTCGTGCACTACAAGCGCCAAAACTCTGGCAAAGGGGCCTGTGGCGACGGCTGTTCGTCATGTCATCGTGCCTGCCATGAGCACAGATCACCTCACCTCCGACCGGCCCGCGCAGCCCTCGCGGCAGGCGCGGCACGCGGGCCCCGTACGGCACGCGGCGAGCAAGGTGCCGGAGGTGACCGTCTACTTCTGGATCATCAAGGTGCTGACCACCGGCATGGGCGAGACGGCCTCCGACTGGCTGGCGCACCTGCTCGGCCCGATCCCCGCGGTGGGCGTCGGCGGCATCGCGTTCGTGGCCGCCCTGGTGGTGCAGTTCGCCGCCCGCCGGTACGTCGCGTGGATCTACTGGACGGCGATCGTGGTGGTCAGCGTGTTCGGCACGATGGCCGCCGATGTGCTGCACGTCGGCCTCGGGGTGCCGTATCTGATCTCCACGCCGTTCTTCATGGTGGCGCTGGCCGCCGTCTTCGTGCTCTGGTACCGCAGCGAGGGCACCCTCTCCATCCACAGCATCCACACCCGGCGCCGCGAGGCCTTCTACTGGGCGGCGGTCCTCGCCACCTTCGCCCTCGGCACCGCCGCGGGCGACCTCACCGCCACGATCGGGCTCGGCTACCTCGGTTCGGCCGTCGTCTACGCCGCCGCCATCGCCGTACCGGCCCTCGTGCACCGCTGGGGCGGTCTGAACGCGGTGGCCGCCTTCTGGTCGGCGTATGTCATCACCCGTCCGCTCGGGGCCTCCGTGGCCGACTGGATGGCCGTGGGCCACGACCGGGGCGGACTGGCGCTGGGCCTCGGCCCGGTCACCCTGTCCTGGACGGTCGCCATCCTCGGCTTCGTCGGCTACCTGGCGGTCTCGCGTACGGATGTCCGCGGAGAGGCCACGGTCTGAGCCGGGCCGGCGCGCCGGTACGGCCGTGGAAACGGTCAGCCGGTGCGGCGGGCCGCCCCTCGCACCGCCACCACCGCGCACACCGCCGCCAGCGGCAGCTCCGCGCCGAACGCCATGGCCAGCGCCGAGAGTTGGTCGCTGCCCGGGGCCGCCGTCACCGTGTCGAACCAGGCGTCGGCCACCAGCAGGGTCGCGGTCGCGGAGGCCGTGAGCGGGTGCAGAGGGTGGCCGCGGGCGGCCAGCAGTCCCGTGACGATCAGGCCCGTCGCCTCCAGGGCGTCCAGGCCCACCCAGGCGGTGTTCCAGTGCGCGGCGACAGCGGTGCCGGGCAGGCCCTTCGCCAGCACGACCAGCCAGGGCAGCAGGGCAAGACCGCAGCCGACGAGGACATGTTCGGTGCGGCAGCGGTGGTACCAGCGGCGGGCGCCGGGAACGGCCACGCGGCGGGTGACACCGTGCTCCTGACGGATCATCAGCATGCTCATCGGTTCGGTCTCCTCGTGTTTCCGGCTCTCCTGCACGGCCTCCAGCCTTCGTCAACCGGCGGTCACAGTCAGTAACCCAGCTGTCCGTTGTGGGGGTGGCACTAGGTGCACCCCCAGCCGGGCACCTGCGCCATGGACCGCCCCTGACCTGGGCAGTAGCGTTTCGGCAATGCGCATCGTCACCCGCCTGCGGGGCCTCGTCCTGCGGCCGTTGCGAGGGGTCGGCCGCCCGGTCGCCTTCCTCGCCACGGGCCTGCTGATCCAGTTCGGCGTGCTGCTCGTCGCGGCCCTGCCGTGGCTGCTCTTGCTCCCGGTCCTCGACCCGGCGGGCCAACTGCTCCTCGCGGTGCTCGTGCCGCTCGCCGCCGTGGTGCTCGCGGGACCGCTGCTGACCGAGGCGCAGCACGCCCGTTTCCGGGTCCGGCTCGGCGTGGACATCCCTTCGCCCTACGAGGGGCGGCGGCCCCGGCCGCACCGGTGGGTGCGGTCCCCGGTGGGAAGGCGGCAGCTCCTGTACCACCTGCTGGACGGGCCGCTGCTTTCCCTTGCTGCGGTCTTCGTGCTCCTCATCTGGGCCGCCGCGATTGCCGCTGTCTCGGTCTACGTGTGGATCTGGGCCGTACCGCTGGACTGGCGCATGCAGCACCTCGGGTATTCGACCTGGGCGGCCTACCTCACGGCTGCCGGGGTCGCCCTGCTCCACCTGGCGGCCTGGCTGTCCGGCGCCCTCACCCGGCTGGACACCCGCGTGGCGACCGTCCTGCTCGGACCCAGCCGGGCCGAGCAACTGGAGCGCCGGGTCGAGGTGCTGACCGAGAGCCGGGCGGGACTCGTGGACGTCGTCGACGCCGAACGGCGCCGCATCGAACGGGACTTGCACGACGGCGCCCAGCAGCGGCTGGTCTCCCTGGCCGTCAACCTCGGAATCGCCAAGGCCACCCTCGGCGACCTGCCCGAGGACGCCCGCCGTGTGATCGACGAGGCGCACCGCGAGGCGAAGGAGGCGATCGAGGAACTGAGCGGTCTGGTGCGGGGGCTGCATCCGGCCGTCCTGGAGGACCGCGGCCTCGACGCCGCGCTCTCCGGCCTCGCCGCCCGGGTGCCGGTCCCGGTCCGGGTGACGGTGGACCTGACCGCGCGGCTGTCCCCGACGATCGAGTCCGTCGCCTACTTCGTCGTCTCCGAAGCGCTGACGAACGTGGTCAAGCACGCGGAGGCGTCCGAAGCCGAGGTGACGGTGGAGCGTGCCGGGACGACCCTGCTCGTCGTCATCCGTGACGACGGTGTGGGCGGTGCCCGAATCGGCGCCGGGACCGGCCTTTCGGGGCTGGCCAAGCGGGTCGCCTCGGTCGATGGCACGCTGTCGGTCGACAGCCCCGCCGGGGGGCCGACCGTCATCGCCGTGGAGCTGCCGTGCGTGCCGTGATCGCCGAGGATTCCGTACTGCTCCGGATCGGTGTGGTCAGGGTCCTGGAGATGGCCGGTTTCGAGGTGGTCGCCGAAGTGGGCGACGCGGAGGCGCTGTTGGCGGCGGTGGAGGAGCACCGGCCGGACATCGCGGTGGTCGACGTCCGCATGCCCCCCGGCTTCACGGACGAGGGCGTACGGGCCGCGCTGGTCGTCAAGCGCCAGTGGCCGAAGACCGCCGTACTGCTCCTGTCCCAGTACGTCGAGGAGCGGTACGCCACCGATCTGCTCTCGGCCCACACCTCCGGCATCGGCTATCTGCTCAAGCAACGGGTCGCGGACGTCGAGGAGTTCGCGGCCACCCTGCGCCGGGTGGCCGCGGGCGGCACCGCCCTCGACCCGCAGGTGGTCTCCCAGCTGCTGGTACGCCGTCACAGCGACCCGCTGGACCGGCTCACACCCCGGGAGCGCGAGGTCCTGGAACTGATGGCGGGCGGCCGGTCCAACGCCGGTATCGCCGAACAACTCGTGGTCAGCGAGAGCGCGGTGGCCAAGCACATCAACAGCATCTTCGCCAAGCTGGACCTGCCGAAGGCGGACGCGGACCACCGGCGGGTCCTTGCGGTGCTGCACTTTCTCGGGGTGGCGTGAGCACCGGAGCCGACCGGGAAACACGAACGGCCCGGGTGCGGAACCCGGGCCGTCCGTGTCGTGCGAGAGGTGTCAGCCGCGGCCGCTCGCCTTGGCGAGAGCCGGGACGAACTTGAGGGCGTCCACGGTGCCGACGCCGGTCGCCAGGTCGTAGCCGTTGACGGCCTTGTAGCCGGTCACGCCCTGGTAGCTGTTGTCGGTGCCGTCGTTGACGTCGACGATGCCGTTGGCCTTGGCGTTGTGGGCGTAGAGGGCGTACAGGGCCTTCTGGATGTTGCCCACCCGGTGGCCGGCCGCCTGGTCGGCGAGCGCGACGATGCCCGAGAAGATCGGCGTGGCCTCGCTGGTGCCGCCGGTGACGTCCCAGCCGACGGCGGTCGGGTCGTAGCTGGAGTAGATCCAGGCGCCGCCGTTGACGGCCGCGGCCATCGAGATGTCCGGGGTGCCGCGGCGGGTGCCGACCTTGCTCTTCACGCCGTCCTGGAAGGAGGGGCGGGTGAAGACGTGGGACTGGCCGCCACCGCCGGAGCCGTAGTCGTTGTAGACGCTGTCCGGCTTGACGCGGGCGCCCGCGTCGTTCAGGTGCAGCTGCGTGCCGCCGATCGAGGTGACCAGCGGGTCCGAGGAGGGCCAGGAGTTGACGCGCTTCTTGTAGTACGTCTTCCCGTCCAGCTTCAGGTCGGTCGCGCCGCCGTCACCGGAGGCGGCCAGCACGGTCACCTTCTTGCGGTTCGCGTCCTGGAAGGCGTACCGCAGCTTCTTGATGCTGGAGAAGTCGCCGTGGTCGAAGCCGGGGAAGGTGTTCTCCGTGGCGCCGAAGCTCTGGCTGATGACATCGCCGACGCCGTGGTCGATCAGGGACTTCTCGGCGTCCATCATCTCCGGCAGACCGGTGGTGCCCTCGGTCTCGGAGACCGCCGTCTCCACCACGACGATCTTCGCGGCGGGCGCGACCGCGTGCGCCAGCTCGACGTCGAGGGTGGTCTCGCCGGCCCAGCCGGTCATGTCGGAGTTCTTGGGGTCGAAGGCGGGGACGTGCCCCCACTTGACCACCTTCACCTTGGTGCTGGGCAGACCGAACTGGTGGCTGTAGACGTCGAGGTCGTGCTGGACGGTCGGGGAACCGTACGAGTCGACGATGACGATGGTGCGGCCCTTGCCGGTGACGCCCTTGCGGTAGAGGGCGTTGAGGTCGTACGCCTTGCGGTACTGCAGCGGCGTGTAGCAGTTGATGTGCCACTTGGTCTGGCACTGCTCGCTGGTCAGCGGGCTGCTCACGTCGTGGACCAGAGTGTGCCCGGCGACGGCCGGTACCGCCAGGGTGTGCGGTACGGCGGCGGGCGCGGCGGTCCCCAGTGCGGTGACCGCGAGGGCGGCGACGGACGTGGCAGCCGCGACGCCCAGCCCGATACGGGCTATGTGCATGAATCCCCCTGGATTCGGAGTCTCACGAAGTGGATGCGCGAAACGGGTTCGCGAAGGACTCGGTCTCACGTGGTGATCCCGGAGTGGTCTACGCGCATCCCATCGAACGAGTCATGTGCAGTTCAAGACCGTTGAAGGGACGATGCCGAACCCTTTACCTCCCGATTGACCGGCAACTTTCCTGATTGAGCTTCAACTCTGCCGATTGACGCTCAGCTCTCCCGTTTGATCCACTCGCTGCCGCCCAGCGGGTAGTCGTAGCCCGGGCGGCCCGCGTCGGCGCTGGTGCGGAACGCGGTGCCGGAGTTGTCGATGTGGACGGTGCCGCGGCGGCTGCCGCTGGACCAGTCCAGGGTGAGGTCCCAGCGGACGTCGTGGGCCTTGGTGTGGGCGACGACGTAGAAGACCTCCGGGTCGGACTCGCTGACCTTGTACGGGAAGTCGCGCTGGCCGCCCTTGACGGTGACCGTGGGACTGCCGTTGTCGAGGTCGACGTCGAAGGACTTGGTCTCGACGCCGCCGCCGCAGCCGACGCCCATCGAGTAGTCGTTCCAGGCGAGCGGCGCGCCCTTGCTGAGGATGCGGACGTGCAGCGCCTCCAGGACGACGGTCTGAGCGCCGGTGCCCTGCACCGTGAGGGCGACCTCCTGTTCGCCCGAGGAGACCGCTCCGTAGGCGGCGGCCCAGCGCGTGGCGGTGTCCTCGCCGGCCGGCGGGCCGACCTGAGCGGGTTCGCTGTCCACGAGGAAGTGCTGGCTGCACGGGCTGTCGTAGACGTAGGGGCGGGTGCCGACGGTGAGCGGGACGGCGCCGGTGGCGGAGCCGCCGGTGGACCGGTCCTGGCCCTTGCCGGACCCGGCCGTCCCGGACCCGGTGGGGGAGGCGGTGGCCGACGCGGACGGCTTGTGGCCCTTCGGGCTCGGGGACGAGGTGGCCGACGGTGTCCCGGAGTCCGCCGCGCCGCCGGTCGTGGCGCCCGCGCCGACCTCCTGCCGGTCCGCTGCGTTGTCCCCGCCGCCGAAGCCCGGATGCACGGTGAGCGCGACGACCCCCAGGACGGCGGCCGCGGCGGCGGACGCGATCAGGACGGTACGGCGGCGAGTCGGACGGCCGGGCGGCGTGAGCCCGCGGGTGTCGACGACCACCGGCTCATCGCCGTCGGTCCTGGCCTCGCTCTCGCCCTCGCTCTCGTGCTCCCGTTCGCCCTCGCTCTGGCCCTCCGGCTCCCTTTCGCTCTCGCCCTGGCTCCCGTCGGGCCCGTGCGAGGCCGCCGGGCCGGGGCCCACCGGCTCGACGGTCTGAGCCTGTTCCGTCCTGCGTCCTCGTGCCGCGTCCGCCAGGATCCAGCGCCGGTGCAGCTCCACCAGCTCCTGCGGCGTCGCGCGGCACACCCTCGCCAGGCGCTCCACCGGTGCGTACTCGACCGGCACCGCGCTGCCGTTGCAGTAGCGGTGCAGCGTCGACGTACTCATGTGCAGCCGCTTGGCCAACGCCCCGTAGCTGAGCCCCGAGCGGTCCTTGAGCTCCCGCAACAGCCGCGCGAACGCCTCGGTCTGCGCGGTCCCGCTCGCCTCCGACACCCGTTTCCCCACCCCTCCGTATTCCCCCGTGTTCCAGCCGCCCGTTCCAGGAGCACTGCATTCGAGCTGGTCAGAGCACGTTTCGGCGTTCCGGCGTCCCCAACTGCCCGCCATGCGTGGCAGGTGGGACGGATCGCCTCACAAACTTCGGTCATCCAATCACCACCGCCACCGAACACCGAAGGGGCACAGTCACATGTTCAACTTCCGCACCTCCCGCACCCGTTTCATCGGCGCCGCCTCGACCGTGGTGCTCGCCGCGCTCTCCCTGACCGCGTGCAACAACGCAACCGGCACCCGCGCGGAGGGCGCCCCGGTGGCCGCCACCAGGACCGCGACTGGCTCTGCCGGCGCCTCTGCTTCCGGCGGCTCGTCGTCCGGCTCCGGCTCCCACTCCTCCGCGGGGTCCTCCTCTTCCTCCGCGGGCTCGTCGGGCTCGTCCTCCGGCTCCACGGGCGCCAAGCCCGCCACCGCCGGCCCGGGGTCCGCCAAGCACACCTCCCCGCCGAAGGCGCCCGGCTCCGCCGACAAGCCGGTCACCTGCGAGGGGTCCAACACCAAGACGGTCGCGGCCCCGTTGAACCGCCCCGTGAACCACATGCTGCTCACGGTGACCAACACGGGCAGCCGGACCTGCTTCCTCTACGGCTACCCGGCCGTCCGCTTCGGCGAGGCCCAGTCCGTGCCTCCGGTCATCGAGGACTCGCAGCCCCAGGCCGTCGTCACGCTCCAGCCGGGCGAGTCGGGGTATGCCTCCGTGAACCTGTCCGCCACCGACGGCAGCAGCGCGAACGGACACACCGCGAAGTCCCTGACGGTCTACTTCCAGGGCCGCTCGATGAGCGGGAGCGTCGGCAAGGGCGCCCGTCCGGCGCTGCCCGCGAAGGGCGTGTACGTCGACGACTCGCTGAAGGTCACCTACTGGCAGCAGTCGATGGACGACGCCGTCAACTGGTGACGCCGTGACGGCGAACGGGCCCAGGTCATCGACCTGGGCCCGCGTCGCGTGGCTGGAACTGCTCGGTGGAGCTACTGGGTGAAGGCCGCCACACCGTTCGGGGTGCCGAGGCCCGTCGGGCCGTCGTAACCCTTGCCCGCCTTGCACTGGTAGTCGCTGCAGGACCCGTTGGCGCCGTCGGTGACGTCGTTCAGCTTGTCCGGGTGGGCGTAGGGGTACGCGGCCGGAACGTCGTTGGCGGGAGTGCCCGCGAGGGCGTACACGCCGGCGATGAACGGCGAGGAGGCGCTGGTGCCGCCGTACACGTTCCAGCCGGCGGCCTGGTAGGTGTCGTAGACGGCGAGTCCGGTGGCCGGGTCGGCGACGGCCGCCACGTCGGCGACGGCGCGCTTGGCGCAGCCGCTGTCCTTCTGCCAGGACGGCTTGGCGTCGAACTGCGAGCAGCCCGAGCCCGCCCCGTTGCCGCCTGCCGAGGTGCCCCACACGGACTCGGACCAGCCGCGGGTGCTGCTGTCCTTCTTGAGCGAGGTGCCGCCCACGGCGGTGACGTACTGCGAGGCGGCCGGGTACTCGACGCCGTAGCCGCTGTCGCCGGAGCTGACGGTGATGGCGACGCCCGGGTGCTTGAAGTACTGGTCGTCCGAGGTGGTGTCCGCGGCCTCCTCGCTGCCGCCGTAGCTGTTGGAGACGTACTTGGCGCCCTGCTTGACGGCCTGGTTCACGGCCGCGCCGAGGTCGTCCATGTTGGCGGACTTGGCCTCGACGAGCAGGATGTGGCACTGCGGGCAGGCGGCGCTGACCATGTCGACGTCGAGGGAGATCTCACCGGCCCAACCGGCGTCCGGCGCCGGGTAGTTGGTGCCGCCGTCCTGGTCGATCTTCTTGAAGCAGCCGTTGGCCGTGCTGCACTCCGGCAGGCCGTACTGGGAGCGGTAGGCCGCCAGGTCCTTCTCGGCGTTCGGGTCGTCGTTCGCGTCGACGATCGCGACCGTGGCGTCCTTGCCGCCGTCCTTGGGCAGGTTGTAGGCGGCCTGCAGATCGGCCGGTCCGAAGCCCTTGGGGGTGTCGTGGCGGCCGAGGGACTTCTGCGTCCTGAGGTCGGTGCGGACCTCCGCCTGGCACGCCATGTAGCCGGGCCTGCTCGGCTGCGAACAGAGCCGGTGCGTGTGCACCGTGGTGGTGGTGGGCGTCGCGGTGGTTGTGTTCGCGAAGGCCGAGGACTGCGAGGCGACGGCCAGACCGCCGGTGAGCAGAGCCGCTGCCGACAGCAGGGCGGGCGCGCCGCGGCGTATCAGGTTCCTTCTGCGGTGAGAACTCAATGAACTGCCCTCCGTGGGGGGATGGGTGGCTCCGTGTCGGCGGCCGGAAGCGCCCACGCCATGACTGATGTCACGTGCATGACAAGCGGTTTCCGTTGGGGGTGGCCGAGTGGGGAGCCCTGTTCCGGGCATGGTGTTGGGTGCCACCCCGGTCAGTGGTGGCTACCCATGAGGTTATTGACAGTTTGCCGAAGAGAACAGTGCGGGTTGGTAAAACCTTGGCCTCCAACTCCACTGCGGAGACAGGTACCTTGTGCAGCCATGGAACTTGAAGACGGAACCATCAACGACCTGATGTCACTGGGCCTGGCCCGGTACGAGGCACGGGTCTACCTGGCGCTCGTCAGGCGTGGTTCCTACACGGCCGCCGAGGTCGCCCGGGAGGCCGACGTCCCGCGCCAACGCGTCTACGACGTGCTGGACGCGCTGATACGGCGGCAGTTGGCCACCTCTCACCCCGGCCGCGTGGCCACGTACTCCGCCGTCACGCCCGAGCTGGCCCTCGCCCGGCTGATGGCGCGGCAGCGCGAGTCCGTCGACCGCCTGGAGCGGGTCTCGCAGGGGCTGGCCGGTGTGCTGCAGCCGCTGTTCTCCCAGGGGCGGGAGCACACCGATCCGCTGGACTACATCGAGATCCTGCGCGACCCCAGGGCGATCGCCGAGCGCTTCGCCGACATCCAGCGGCAGGCGCAGCACGAACTTCTCACCTTCTGCAAACCGCCGTTCGTCGCGCCCGCGGACAACGCCGAGGGCATCACGGTGGTCCGCCGGCTCCACCACTCCGGCGGCACCGTCCGGGCGATCTACCTCGACGACGCCCTGGCCGACCCCGAGACGGCGGAGCACGTACGGCGTTTCGCCGCCGCCGGGGAGGAGGCCCGCTTCGCCGCCGAACTGCCGCTGAAACTCGTCATAGCCGACGCCTCCCTCGTCCTGTGCGACATGCCCGACCCGGTGGCCGGCGCGGGCTCCACCACCACCCTCTTCATCGAACACCCGGCCCTCGCGGCCTGTCTGCGGCTGTCCTTCCACACCGTGTGGGAGGCCGCCGCGGCCGGGCCGTGATCACGGACCACCGGCCCTGCCGTCACCGGTGATGTCACCCACGCCCACGATCACGTCGTACGGCGCGGGCGAGGTGTCAGCGCATGCCCGCCGCGTCGAGCAGGGTGGTCACCGTGGGTGCGACGAGCCCCGGCAGTCTGTCCGCCCCGATGCCCGCGCGGGCGCTGGCGCCGTCGAAGACCAGGCTGAGCTGACGGGCCAGCAGGTCAGGATCGCTCGCCCCGCCCTGTTCGGCCTCGGCGCGGAAGAAGCCGGTCAGGCTCTCCTTGACCCGGTGGGCGACCCGGCTGGCGGGGTGGCTCTGATCCTTGAGCTCGATCTGGACGGCCAGATACCGGCAGCCCCGGAACTCGGGCGCGTCCGCCTCCGACTCCACCCGCTCGAAGACGTGCAGGATCCGCGCCCGGGGCGGACGGTCGTCGTCCGGCGCGGGCAGGAGCGTCGCCGCGTAGGCGGACGCGCGCTGCTCCAGGCTCGCCGCCAGCAGTTCGTCCTTGCTCTCGAACAGCTGGTACATCGAGCGCTTCGACACCCCTGCCGCCTTGCACAGGGCGTCCACGCCGACAGCGACGCCCTCTCGGTAGGTGAGCGCGGCCGCCGCCTCAAGCAGCCGCTCTCGGGGGCTCTGCTTCGCCTCGGTGGTCATCCTGCGAGGTTAGCTCGATTCCGACGGGATGAAAACTGATCGGTTTCCAGGGCTTGCGCTGGGAAACCGATCGGTTTACGGTGGCTGGAAACCGATCGGTTTCCGATTCTCCGGAGGTAGTCATGACCGCATTGAAGGGCGCGAACGTTTTCGTCACCGGCGGCAGCCGTGGCATAGGCAAGGCCCTGGTGGAAGAGCTGTACGAGCGTGGTGCCGGCAAGGTCTACGCCACGGCCCGCGATCCGCGCGGCGTGACGCACCCCGACGCGGTCCCGGTGGCGCTGGAGGTCACCGACCCGGCCTCGGTGGCGGCGGCCGCCGCACAGGCCCAGGACGTCACCGTGCTGATCAACAACGCCGGTGCCGCGGTCGGCGCGTCCTTCCTCGGCTCCCCGGTGGACGACGTACGCCGGGAGTTCGAGACCAACTTCTACGGCCCGCTCCTGGTCGCCCGGTCCTTCGTGCCGGTCATCGAGCGCAACGGCGGCGGCCACATCCTCAACGTGCACTCCGTGCTCTCCTGGCTGGCCCTCGGCGGCTCCTACAGCGCCTCCAAGGCCGCCCTGTGGTCGCAGACCAACTCCCTGCGCCTGGAGCTTCTGCCGCGTGGCATCGGTGTCACCGGACTGCACGTGGGTTACGTGGACACGGACCTCGCGGCGGACGTCGACGCACCCAAGTCCGACCCCCGTGACGTCGCCCGACTCGCCCTCGACGGCGTCGAGACGGACGCGTACGAGGTGCTCGCCGACGACATCTCGCGGCAGGTCAAGGCGGGTCTGGCCGGGGACCTGGCGGGGTTGTACGCCCAGCTGGCGAAGTAAGCCCCTTCACACACCCCCTTCACACACGAGGAGTCGGTGAGATGCCCGCCCAGGACCCACGTCCCACGATCCACATCCCGGGGACCACCAGCCACACGATCCCCCCTCGGGGCGGCCGTGAGGGACAGCTGCGCTACCTCAAGGCCGGCAGCGGCGCCCCCGTGGTCCTGCTGCACACCGTGCGCACGCAGGCCGAGCACTTCCGCCACCTCATCCCGCTGATCGCGGGCCGGTACACCGTGTACGCGCTCGACCTGCCGGGGATGGGCCACTCCGAGATCGTGCCGGGTGCGTCGTACGACGAGCCGGCGATGCGTGCGGGCGTCGAGCGGCTCCTGACCGGACTCGACCTGACCGACGTGACGCTGGTCGGGGAGTCCATGGGGGCGGTGCTCGCCCTGACCACGGCGGCCGATCTCCCGGACCGGGTCCGGCGGGTCGTCGCGGTGAACGCGTACGACTTCCGCGGCGGGATCGCCCGCTCCGGCCTCCTCGCCCGCGTGGTCGTCAGCGGCGTCCTCGCCCCCGGCGTGGGGCCGGTGATCGCCGGGGTGGAGCCCAGGCCCGCCCTCCGCAAGATCCTTCAAGGCGGCCTCGGCGACAAGAACGCACTGCGCGAGGACTACGTCGACGAACTCCTCCAGGTGGGCACCCGCCCCGGCTACCCGACCGTCGCCCGCGCCGTGTACCAGGCCCTGCCCGGCCTCATCGCCGCCCGCTCCCGCTACCCCGAGATCAAGGCACCCGTCCACCTCGTCTACGGCGAGCAGGACTGGTCCCGGCCCTCGGACCGGGAGGCCAACCGGCTGCTGCTGCCGGCCGCCGACTTCACACAGGTGCCGAAGGCCGGCCACTTCATCGCCCTGGAACGGCCCGACATGCTCGCCGACCTGCTGAACGGGGCGGAGTGACCGCCCCGGAACTGTTGTGACGGGAGGAGCGATCATCGCGGGCGTGATCGGAGCGGACCCGGGCACGGCTGCCTGAGGCACCGGCGGCGGCCCGGCGCGCGCAGGCGACGGCTGCCGGTGAACGCCGGTCGCCGGCCGCATCGGCCCCGGGCGGGTGATCCGCTGGTGTGGGCGAAGCGGCCGTGGTTGTTATTGAATGAGCTGTGCGGTCAGGAATCTCGGGGCCTTGTCGCCCGGGTTCTGATACGACCCCGGCGCTGTGCCGGGGCCGGCGAGCGAGCTGAGAGAGCCGCATGGACTCCACCCCCTCCCCATCGTCCGCGTCGCCGTTCGACATGGTCAGCGGCGCTTTGGCGCGGTACATGCCGGGCGAGGGAGCGGCGGCCGACGGTGCCGCCGATCAGCAGGACGACGCCGCCGCCCGCCGAGGTGGGGACAGCGATCCGGCCACCGGCCGTCCGGAGCAGATCCTCGGCGCGGTCAGTCTGGACCGGGACCTGAGAATCATCCGCTGCAACCTGGACGCCCCCGTCTTCGCGGGCGTGGAGGCCGTGACCGGGAAACTCTTCGTCGACCTTCTGCCTCCCTGGGACGTACCGACGGTCACGCGGCGGCTGCGGCAGGTCCTGGAGACCGGTGAGCCGCATGTCGCGCGGGTCCAGCGGCTGCGGCGCGGTGACGGGTCGGAGCTGGTGGTCTCGATGAGCATCCTGGCCGCCGCGGCGCCCCAGGAAGGCCTGACCGTCTCGCTGATCGCCATGGCCAGGAGGCTGCACCTGTTCGCCGCCGAGACCGCGATCGGCACCTCGCTGGACATCGGCGAGACCGCGCAGTCCCTGGCACAGTCCCTGCTGGCCTGGGGAGAGGTGACCGCCATCGACCTCGACTTCGCCGTATGGACGGGCGAGGTGGTCACGGGGCAGCCGCAGGACCGCATCCGGCTGCGCCGGGCGGCCCTGGTGCCGGACCGGGCGTGGCCCGAGGGCTTCCTGACCCCGGGCGACGACCTTCCCGGCGACGCGAGCCGCCTGCTGTCCCAGGCGATACGGCGTGACGACGCAGCGCAGGCCATCGTCCTACCCGACCGGGAAACGATCGAGCGGGTGCTCGGCAGCCCGCGGCTGGTGCGTGCCCTGGTGCCTGGTGACCAGGCGGTGGCCGTGGCGTGCATCCCGCTCGTCCTGGACGGCACGCCGCCCGTCGTTCTGGGCGTGGCGGAGGTCTGGCGGCGGGCGGACCGCCCCTTCGAGGACAGCGAGCTGTTCGACCTCCAGGAACTGGTGGCCAGGACCTCCCACCACGTCGACCTGGCCCGTCAGCACCAGCGCGAGCACACACAGGTGCTGGCACTGCAGCGCCGGCTGCTGCCCCGGTCCGCCGGCGACACCATCGAGACCGCCAGCGTCTACCAGCCCGCCACCCCCGACAGCGCGGGCGTCGGCGGGGACTGGGTGAACAGCTTTCCGCTGCCGGACGGCCGTACCGCGCTGGTGGTCGGTGACGTCGTCGGGCACGGTCTGGGAGCCGCGGCGACCATGGGGCAGCTGAGCATGGAGGCCCGCGCGCTGCTGTCCGCGGGGCTGGCGCCCGACGAGGTGCTGGAGCACCTGGACGAGACGGTGGCGCTGCTGGACGACGCGGAGTCAGGGCTCGCGGCCGGTTACAGCGCCCTCGGCTCGACCTGCTGCATCGCCGTGTACGACCCGGTCGGCCACCATGTGGCGCTGGCCAGCGCCGGCCACCTCCCTCCGGTCCTGATGCCCCCGGGCGGACCCGCCGGCCCGGTCGCCGTACGCACGCACCCCGGGCTGGGCGCCGAGTTCGCGCTGCGGGAGCCGTACGAGGTGCACGCGTTCGCCGCGCCCCCGGGCTCCCTGCTCGCCCTCTACACCGACGGCCTGGTGGAGGATCCCGAGCTGTCGATCGACGAGGGCATCGGCAGGCTTGCGGACGCCGTGGCCACGGTGCACCCCTGGGATTCCCTTCAGGAGGCAGCGCGGCGCGTGGTCTCCGCGCTGGCGCCCGTGCACCGGCGCGACGACGTGACCCTGCTGCTCGCGCGCATGATCGGCTACCGCAAGGGGGACACCGCGACCTGGCGGCTGCCCGCACGGGTCGACGCGGCGGCCCGGGCCCGCACGCTGGTCTCCGCGCTGCTGGCGCAGTGGCGCATCAGGGACGAGACCCAGGACAGGGTGCTGCTGGTGGTCGACGAACTGGTCGCCAACGCGGTCCGCTTCGCCGGCGGACCCCTGACGGTACGGCTGATCAGGACCGGCCAGGGGCTGCTGTGCGAGGTGGGTGACACGGGCAACGGCCGACCGCGGCTGGGCCGGGGCGGGCTCCTCGACGACGGCGGTCGCGGCCTGCACGTCGTGCACGGCCTCACCACCCGGTGGGGGGTGCGCTGGACGGACACCGGCAAGGTGGTCTGGGCGTCGGTCGAGAGGTGACGCGGCCCGGACAGCCCTACAGCCACTCGCCTTCCAGGGCGGTGGCCGTCAGGCCCGGGGCCGCCGCGTACAGGACGGCACGACTGCCCGGTTCCTGCCCGGCGTCGCAGGCCCTGCGCATGATGTCGAACACGGCGGCGCCTCCGCGGTTTCCGGTGGTGTAGCTGTCCCGGCTGTAGTCCAGCAGCCCCGACGGCCACCCGTCGGGCATCGTCTGCTCCATGTACTCCAGCACGCGCGTCCCGCCGGGGTGCGCGAGCAGGACGTCGGGGTGCCAGGAGTCGGGGTCGTCCTGGTAGCGCAGGCGCAGCCACTCCCACATCGCGGTGACGGTCTCCTGTACGGCGCGCGGTCCGCGCCGGTCCATCACGAAGTGGGTGCCGTCCTCGCGGGTCTCCAGGCGGTGCAGGTCCTGGGTGCCGGGCAGGGTGTGGTTCCAGGAGGCGTCCAGTCGCAGCGTCGACTCGGGCCGGGGGCGGCCCGTGACCACCGCGGCGACCGCGGTGTCCGCGAACAGCAGCCGGACGATCAGGGACTCCAGGGTGTCGTCCGCGGGCTGGTACGTCGTGCTCAGCGCCTCCGCGATCACGACCAGGACCACCCGGTCGGGGTCCGCGGCCACGAGATCCGCCGCCAGCGCCAGGGAACGGGTCCCGGCGATGCAGGCCCACTGCGTGGCCGGCAGCAGCAGTACGTCGTCCCGGAGCGGGAGCCTGTTGGCCAGGGCGACGTCCAGCCCCGGCAGCGCCGGGGTGGTGGAGTGACTGGTGATCAGACAGTCGACGTCCGAGGTGTCCAGGCCCGCGATCTGCAGGGCCCCGCGCGCCGCACGCTCCCCGCAGGACTGCACGGCCGCCCAGGCCGGCGCGGTGCGCTCCTGGACGGTCTGCGGCGCGGGTATCGCCTCCAGGGCGGCTATCACGCGGTCGACGTCCTGCTCGGTGAACCCGTCGCCGGCCAGCGCCTGACGGGCCGGCCCGATGCCGGCGGCCGGCAGACCGCCCCCGTTGCCGGGTGCGACGGCGGCCTCCAACGGCAGCATCCACCCGCGGGATTCGATGCCCGTACTGGCCGCGATGCCGTCGATGCGCGGCGCCCACGCCGCGTCGGGGTGGCGACCGCGCACCTCCGCCACGATCTGGCTGGTCTGCACGGTGTGTTCGCCGTGTATCACGGCAGGCGGGCACAGGTAAGCGGCCATGGCGGCACCTTTCTCCGGGGGAGGGGGCGAGGCGGAACGCCACGAACGCCGAATCATGGGCCACTTGGGCGCGTTGTGTCCAAGTCGGTAGCGTTTCGCTCCACTTCGGGCTTCTTGAGCCGCTTCGAGGATGGACGCCAAATGGGCATTTACGCTGTGATCTGGACAACTTGAAGGGTTATGGGTGTGCGTGAGACGGCACACATGTGGGGTGATTTGTCCCCTTGATGCGCATCTGTCGCGTCAACAGCTCACCCTGTCACCGGCCAGCTGCTCTTCGATCAGATCGGCGGCGCGGCGGGTGCCGCCCTCGGCGCGGACCTCGGACCACAGCCACGCCGAGCGCGCGGCTACCTGGGGATCGCCGATCAGTTCCATCAGGGCGGTGCGCAGTGCCGCCGCCGTGACGTCCGCGGCGTCGACCCGGCGGGCGACGCCCAGTTCGACGAGCCGGTCGGCGTGCAGGGACTGGCCGGGGCCGTTCGGCACCACGATCATCGGCACACCGGTGCACAGGCCCAGGCTGCTGCTGTCCGTCCCCGTGTGCGCCACCCACACGTCCGCCTGCTCGAGAACGGTCAACGGCGAGGTCCACGGCCGCACTTCGAAGTTGCGGGGAACCCGCTCGCCCAGATCGCCGGCACTGCCCGTCTGCAGCACCACATGCCATCCCGGCAGATCCGTGAACGCGGCCACACACTGGTGGTAGATCTCCTGCGCTCCGTGGTACGCCGAGCCGGCCAGCGACACCAGCAGCACCTTCTTCGCCTCGGCGGGCCGCGTCCAGCCGTCCTGCTCCCGGTCGACGCCGAGGCACGGGCCGACGAACGTCACCGCCTCGGTGTCGACACGTTCCGCGTGCGGCTGCAGGGCGCGCGGGATCATGGCGAGCACTCGCTCCGGGCGGCCGGTGAACTCCTCCACGTTCGTGGTCACCGCGCCGCACCGGGCCAGCCAGTCGGCGAACCGCGCCCGGTACGCAGGGCCGTTGGGCAGTTGGGCGTAGGCCGCGGCGATCTCCTCCCGGACGCCCTCCCAGGCCACATGCCCCGCGGCCAGCTGGACGTGGCCGCGGCCCTGTGCCTCGGCCAGCGCGCGGCCCGCGTACGCGCCGACGTCGTAGAGATAGAGGTCGGCGGGATCGCCGTCGTACACGGCGTGCAGCTGGGGCAGCACGGCCATCGCCTCGTCGAGGAAGCGGGAGGCGGATCCGATGGGATCCTGCGGCCAGTCCCGGCCGGCGACCGTGAGGGTGGACTTGACGCCGATCACCTCGGCGCCGGTGGAGGCGACCGGCTCGGCGAGGGGGCCGGCGTTGGCGTAGGTCACGCGATGACCGCGCGCCACAAGCTCACGGATGATCTCCAGGCTGGGCAGCACATGCCCGAGCAGAGGCGTACCGACCATGGCGATATGAGCAGAACGGGGCATGTCCGGACTTCCTTGGATAGAGGTCTCTACGACACAGCAACGCCAAGAAGCCCGCTCGGGCAACGCCGTCCTCACCCCCAACCGCCCACCCGCGCATGCCGCCACCGGCCGCGGGGCCACCCCCGGCACCCGTTCCCGGCGGTCGCCGCATCCCATTCGCCCGTTCCAGGGTGGCCTTGTTCTCCCAGGTCAGAGTGCGTTTCGGTGTTCCAGCGTCCCCAACACCCCGCTGGGCGTGGCGGTTGGGACGGATCGCCTCACATGCTTCGGTCATCCGATCAGCACCACCACCCGAACTCCGAAGGGGCACAGCACCATGTCCGGTCTCCGTACCTCCCGCACCCGTCTCGCAGCCGCCGCCGCAACCGCCGTTCTCGCCACGCTCTCCCTGACCGCGTGCAACAACGGAACGGGCGCCCACGACGAGGGCGCGGCGGCGACGCCCTCCACGAGCGCTTCGTCCGGTGCGACTTCGTCGGGCACGGCCTCCGGCTCCACGGGGTCGACCGGCTCCACGGGTTCCACCGGCTCCACGGGTTCGGGCTCCTCGGGCGGCGGGTCCACCACCGGGTCCAGCACCGGTTCGAAGCCCGCCGGCGGTTCCTCCGCATCGAAGGTGCCCGGCTCGGCAGGCAGGCCGGTCACCTGCGAGGGGTCCAACACCAAGACGGTCGCGGCCCCGTTGAACCGCCCCGTGAACCACATGCTGCTCACGGTGACCAACACGGGCAGCAGGACCTGCTTCCTCTACGGCTACCCGGCCGTCCGCTTCACCGACGCCCAGTCCGTGCCTCCGGTCATCGAGGACTCGCAGCCCCAGGCCGTCGTCACGCTCGAACCGGGCCAGTCCGGATACGCGGCCATCAGCCTGTCCGCCACCGACGGCGGCAGCGGCAGCGGCTACACCGCGAAGTCCCTGACGGTCTACTTCCAGGGCCGCTCGATGAGCGGGAGCGTCGGCACCGCCGCCCACCCGTCGCTGCCCGCCCAGGGCGTCCACATCGACGACTCGATCAAGGTCACGTACTGGCAGCAGGAGATGAGCGACGCCACCAACTGGTGACACGTCAGCGCCAGTTCAACGACGAGCACCTCACCGACCCGGAAGGCAGGCACCCATCATGCGCAGGATCACCCGCTTCGTCACCGCCTACGTCGGCGCCGCCTTCCAGGTCGTCGTCATGGGCAGCACGAACCGCCTGGCGGAGGAGGCGGGGGTCCTCCACCGCCAGGCGGCTCGTGCTGCACCCCCGCTTCCCTCCCGCGTCCGCAACCGAGCCGTTCACATGTCGTGAGGTACGTGCTCGTACGGGTCGAAGGACTCGTCGCGCCGGACCACGCACAGGGCCCAGATGATGAACCCGGAGAGGGCGATCATCACGACGGACCACACCGGGTAGTACGGCAGGGAGAGGAAGTTGGCGATGATGACGAGTGCGGCGATGGCCACGCCGGTGACGCGTGCCCAGGTCGCGGTCTGGAACAGCCCGATGCTGACGATGACGGCGACCGCGCCCAGGGCGAGGTGGACCCAGCCCCAACCGGTCAGGTCGAACTCGAAGACGTAGTTGCGTGTGGTGAGGAAGACGTCGTCCTCGGCGATGGCCATGATGCCCCGGAAGATGTCGAGCAGGCCGACGAGGGTGAGCATGACGCCCGCGAAGGCCGTCAGGCCACCTGCCCACCCCTGCTTCGTCGCGTCCGCCTGCCGTGTGTGTGTCGCGGTCATGCCGGTGCCCCTTCGCGTGTCGTCCTGGGCGGGTCAGCGTCCGGGGGCGGAGGGGGTGGTGCCCGTGCCGTTGGTCGGCCCGTGGCCGGTCAGGACCAGTTCCTTGGCCTTGCTGAACTCCTCGTCCGTGATGTCGCCGCGAGCGCGGATCTCGGACAGCCTGGCGAGTTCTTCGACGCTGCTGCGCTGACCCTGGTCGCCCACGGCCTCCCGGACCCGGGCGTCGAAGGCGTCCTGCTGTGCTCGGGCCTGCGCTATCTCTCGGCGGCCCATGTTCTTGCCGCGGGCGATCACGTAGACGAAGACGCCCAGGAAGGGCAGGACGATGGTGAATACCAGCCAGCCGGCTTTCGCCCACCCGTTCATGTCGTCGTCACGGAAGATGTCGATGACGACGCGGAAGAGCAGGACGAACCACATGATCCACAGGAAGAACAGGAGCATGCTCCAGAAGACGCTCAGCATGGGGTAGTCGTACGCCAGGTACGTCTGCGCGCTCATGTCACTCCTCCATCCCGGGCGCTCGCCCGGACGCGGGTGCGTGCTCGCTTCAGTGTGCGCAGGGGTCAGGATCCGGTGCCTCACCCTCCGTGGGTGAGCGTGCGGGCCGTCCGGTCCGCCCGGTCGACGTGCTCCCGCGGTCGGTTCGGGGGCCGGTTGTCAGGTCGTCGCGGAGGGGCCGTGCGAGCCCGGGCCGAGCGCCCTTCGGAGCGCGGCCCGCCAGGCGAGGGCGACCGCCGCTTCGGCCAGACCGAGCAGGACGAGCCACAGGCCGAGCAGCCGGGTCAGGGCGCGGGCCGATTCAGCCGGCAGGGCGAGGACCACGATCCCCGCGACGATGCCGAGCAGCGCGACGCCCAGGACGACGCCGCGGTGCGGCATGTCCTTGGCGGCGATGCACGTGTAGAGGGTGAGAACGCCGGACACCAGCCAGACGACGCCGACGATCAAGGACAGCGCGGCGATGGTCTGCAGCGGGTTCCGCAGGCACAGCACCCCGGCCAGGACGTACAGCAGGGCCAGCAGCAGCCCCGGGAGCCGTTCGCCGTGTTCCTCCCGGCCGAAGCAGGCCACGAACCGGAACGCCCCGGTCACCAGCAGGTACAGGCCGATGAGGACAGCCAGGATGTGCAGGGTCTCGTCCGGCCAGACCAGCACGATGACACCCGGCACCAGCGTCGCGACCGCCGAGCCCAGGATCCAGGTCCACGAGCGGCCCAGTCGCGCCAGTACGTCCTCGGCATCACTCACCGGGCGGGGGGCCGCCCCGTCGGCAGGCGGTCCCGGTTCGGCAGGCGACGCCGGATCACGCGACATGGTCATGGCTCCTCCTCGCGCGATCGTGCGGGTCGCTCCCGGACCGCCGACGGGGCGGTGCGTGGGGAACCCCTGGCAGCCTCAGCGTCCCGCCGGCCGACCGACCGGCGGGTCACCCACGGCGGGTGATCGGGCGGCGCCCACCGGCCGGGACCGAGCCGTCGCCCCCCATCCGCCCCTGTTCCGGTCGCTCTCGTGTCGGGACTGTCAGTCGGCCCGGTCCTCCGGCAGTTGCCGCATCTCCAGGACGCGCAGTCCCAGCGACTGCAAGCGGGCCAGCAGCCCGTAGAGGTGCCCTTCGTCCACGACGGGGCCGAACAGGACTGTCTGGCCGGACATCACCACGTGGCCCAACTCCGGGAAGGCCTTGGTCAGCGTTTCCGACATGTGTCCCTCGACGCGGATCTCGTAGCGCATGGGCAGTTCTCCCGTGGGCTGCGTGGGGGCAGGCGGACGGCGCCCTTCTCTGAGATCGTCCACCTCCCTGCCTGTCCGGACCTCACCCGGTACAGGTGACCCGCCGCCCGGCGCATGTGTGATCTCGTGTGGTATCCGACGGCGCGGGCCGGGGAAGCTGTCACGCTCCCCGGCGCTCAGGGGCCGGGGCCCCGGGCCTGCGGCACCGGGTCGAGCCGCGGTGGTGACGCTCGTCGTGCCGTACGAGGAGAAGCCATGGACGACTACCCCCCGATAGCCGATCACGGGCTGGTCGGCGACCTGCAGACCGCGGCGCTGATCGCCGCCGACGGCACCGTCGACTGGTGGTGCACCCCGAGGTTCGACTCTCCCAGCGTGTTCGCCTCCCTGCTCGACAGCGACCGCGGCGGTCACTGCCGGCTGGCCGCCGACCCCGGTGACGAGGTCACCGTCCGCCAGCTCTACCTTGCCGACACCGCCGTCCTGGTGACCCGCTACATGGCCCCGGACGGCGTCGGCGAAGTCCTCGACTTCATGGATCCGGACCCGTCGACGACCCCCTCCGCCATGCACCGCTTGGTCCGGGTGGCCCGTGTGGTGCGCGGCAGCCTGCCGTTCGAGCTGATCTGCCGGCCGCGCTTCGACTACGGCCGGGCGGAGCACTCCCTGGACCGCCTCGACGACGGGTCCGTCGTCTTCCACGGCCCCGACACGGACCTGCATCTGCAGGCCACCGACCCGGTCGAGCTCCACCCGGACGGCAGCGACGTCACCGCCCGCTTCACCCTGCACGCCGGTGAACTGGCCGCGATCGTCCTCACCAGCGAGAGCGGCGACGCCGCCGCCCGCAGCGGGCGGCCCGGCGGCCCGGTTCCCGACGCCGAGGCCATCGCCGCGGCCTTCGACGCCTGCCGCACGTTCTGGCTGACCTGGCTGCGCTCCTGCCGCTACCGCGGCCGCTGGCACGAGATGGTCGTACGCTCCGCGATCACCCTCAAGCTCCTCACCTACGGCCCCACCGGCGCCCCGATCGCCGCCGCCACGATGGGCCTGCCCGAGCAGATCGGCGGCGAACGCAACTGGGACTACCGCTACACCTGGATCCGGGACGCGTCGCTCTCCGTCCGCGCACTGATCGACCTCGGTTTCACCGAGGAGGCGGGCGCCTTCCGCCGCTGGCTGCGCGAACGCCTCGATGCCGGTGCGTCCGCATCCGGCGAACCGCTCCAGATCATGTACCGCGTCGACGGCGAACCCCACCTGGTCGAGGAGGTCCTCGACCACCTGGAGGGGTACCGCCGTTCGGCACCCGTCAGGGCCGGAAACGCGGCCGCAGACCAGCTCCAGCTCGACATCTACGGCGAGGCCGCCTACGCCCTCGCCCAGGCCGAGGACATCGGCGGCATCCGGGGCTGGAAGGCCTTCGGCGGCCTTCTGGACTGGCTGGCCGACCACTGGGACCGTCCCGACGAGGGCATCTGGGAGACCCGCGGAGGCCGTCATGACTTCACCTACAGCCGGCTCATGACCTGGGTGGCCTTCGACCGCGGCGTCCACCTGGCCACCGCCCACTCACGCCCCGCCGACCTCGACCGCTGGCTGGCCGCCCGCGACACCGTCTTCCAGCAGATCGTGGACCGGGGCTGGAGCGAGAAGCGCCGCGCCTTCGTCCAGCACTACGACACGGACGTCCTCGACGCCTCCCTGCTGCTCATGCCGCACGTCGGATTCCTCGCCCCCACCGACCCCGACTGGCTGACCACCCTCGACGCCATGGACGAGGAACTCGTCAGCGACAGCCTCGTCTACCGCTACGACCCGGCCGCCTCCCCCGACGGGCTGCTGGGCTCCGAGGGCACCTTCAACCTGTGCAGCTTCCTCTACGTCGAGGCACTCGCCAAGTCCGGCCGCATCCACCAGGCCCGCTACGCGTTCGACAAGATGCTCACCTACGCCAACCATGTCGGTCTCTTCGCCGAGGAGATCGGGCCGTCCGGCGAGCAACTCGGCAACTTCCCCCAGGCGTTCACCCACCTGGCCCTCATCGACGCGGCGATCGCGCTCGACGAGAAACTCGACAGGGCAGAAGACGCGGCCCGTTGACCGCCCGGCGCACGACCCGACGCGAGGGAGTGCAGGGACCATGACCGCGCAGAGACCCCCAGCCGACCTCCGCCTTCCGCCGCAGGCCGGTTCCCGCCGACGGGCCTTGGCCCCGCTCGCCCTTGCGCAGTTCATCTGCAGCTTCGCCGGGTCGAACATGAACGTGATGATCAACGACATCAGCCACGACCTCGACACGACCGTCCAGGGCGTCCAGGTCGCCATCACGATCTTCCTGGTGGTCATGGCCGCGCTGATGATCCCCGGCGGCAAGCTGACCGACATCCTCGGCCGTAGGCGCTGCTTCCTGACCGGCCTCGTCGTGTACGGGATCGGCGCCGTGCTCAGTGCGGTGGCGCCCGGCCTCGGCGTGCTGATCCTCGGCAACTCGATCCTCGAGGGCGTCGGCACCGCTCTGCTGATCCCGCCGGTCTACATCCTCACCACGCTGCTCTTCGCCGACCTGACCTCACGCGCACGCGCCTTCGGTGTCGTCATGGCGGCCGGCGGCATCGGCGCGGCGGCGGGCCCGCTGATCGGCGGTCTGATCACCTCGGCGATCAGCTGGCGGGCGGCGTTCGTCTTCCAGGCTCTGGTGATCGTGCTGATCGTCGTCCTGAGCGTCTCGCTCGAAGACCCGCTGCCGCCCGATCCGGGCCGGCACTTCGACGGCCGCGGCGCCGCGCTCTCGGCGGCCGGCCTCGTACTGATCGTCACGGGAATCCTCGCCGCCGACAACAACCTCTGGCTGATGGCCGCGCTGCTGGCGGCCGGGACACTCGTCCTGGTCTGGTTCCTGCTGTGGACCCGCAGAGAGGAGAAGGCAGGGCGGGAGCCGCTGCTGTCGACCGGCCTGTTCCGCAACCGCACGTCCAATCTCGGCCTGATCACCCAGAACGCCCAGTGGCTGGTGCTCATGGGCACCTCGTTCACCGTCGCCGCGTTCCTTCAGGTCGTCCGCGGCTACGACGCCGTCGAGACGGGCGTGATCTTCACCGCGGCCACCCTCGGCCTGCTCGTCTCCTCGCTCGCCGCCGAGCGCCTCGCGAAACGATGGCCGCAGCGCTCACTGATCATGACCGGGTTCGCCGTGGCCGTCGCCGGGATCGGCGTTCTGATCGGCCTCGTCGCCGGCTCCTCCGGACCGTGGGGGTTCGCCCCGGGCCTGCTGCTGATCGGCCTCGGGCTCGGCGTGATGCTGACGCCCTCCGTCAACGTCGTCCAGTCCGCCTTTCCCGAGCAACGCCAGGGCGAGATCTCCGGTCTGTCCCGCAGCGTCTCCAACCTCGGCTCGTCCTTCGGCACCGCCATCGCCGGCACCATCCTCGTCGCCGGTCTGACGAAGAACGCCTACGCCTGCGCGATGGCCGTGCTCGGTGTCGTGGGGCTCGGCGGCCTGACCGCCGCCGCCTTCCTGCCCCGTACCACCGCGCCGGCCGCGGGCCACCACCCGGCCGACCTCCGGCAGACGCCGGGACCGCACCGGTGACCGGCTCCAGGCACACGCAAGGCTCTCGTCGGACCGTTCACCGACGCCGGTTCACAGCAGTTCGAGGTCGCGCGCGCGGCGCACCGCTTCGTTGCGCCGGTTCACCGCCAGCTTCCGGTAGACGCTCTTGAGGTGGGTCTTCACCGTGTTGACCGACACGTAGAGGTCGGCGGCGATCTCCTCGGTCGACATCATCGCGGCCAGCCGCTCCAGCACGTCGTGCTCGCGTCGGCTCAGCCCCTCCGCGACGAGCGACAAGGGCCGCTCGTCGACCGCGGTCGGCTCACCCGGTCGTGACGGACCAGGCGTGAGCCAGCCCGCAGCCAGCTCGCCCAGTGCCTCGGTGGAGAGGAAGGAGCTGATCCACGGCCGGGCGTCGAGGAACGGTCTGCGAAGTCGCTCGCGCCGGGCATCGAGGAGTGCCTGCTCGACGAGCCTGCGGGCGGTGGCCGTGTCCCCCGCCGCATCCGCGACCCGGGCTCTGACCAGGCCGGCCCGGACAGACACCGCAGGCCCGGTCCGGCCCCGGGGCACCGTGATGCTGTCGAGCAGGTCGACCGCCGCTCCCGGACGGCCCGCGGCGAGCAGGGTCCGCGCGGCCTCCACGGCACATGCCGGTTGGTCACCGGACACCACCTGGAGCACCTCGGCGGCCCGGTCCGGCCGCCCTTCGGCCAAATGCGCCGCGGAGGCGACCAGCGCCTCATGACTCGCCGCCCAGGGTGAGGACACGACGGCTCGGACGCCCGGGTGCGCCGCCTCGACGGCGGTACGTGCGTCGCCCTGGAGCAGCAGCAGACGAGCCCTGGCCATGGCTTGTCCCGCGGCCATCACCGGATCGTGTGCCGTGGCGGAGAGCAGGACCGTCTCGTCGAGGAGAGCCTGGGCCCGGTCCAGCTCGTCGCGGTCGAGGGCCACGGCGGCGAGCACCAGCAGTCCCATGCCCGTGCCCGCGACCGGTCCGGAGGCGCACGGCTGGGACGGACCGAGCCGCCCCGCCTCGGAGACCCCCGCCAGAGCCTTGTGCTCCGCCCGGCCGATCCAGCCGTTCAGGTAGTCGATCAGCGCCAGGTGTCCCATCGACTCCTCACGGGCAAGCACGGTGGACGATCCGCCAGGAGTACCGGCCACCGTGGTCAGGGCGGCCCGCGCGTCCTCGAAGCGCCCGGCCCACAGGCGTGTGGAGCCCAGATGGGTCAGCAGGAGCGCGGTGACCTCGGGATGCTTGTCCAGGAGATGTCCGGGGACCTCCCGCCGGAGTTCGTCGGCCGCCTCCGCGGCCTTCTCGGCCCGTTCCGGAGAGCCGGTCAGCCGGGCGGCCAGTGCCTCCAGCAGCGCACAGCTCAGTTTCGCGGCCGGCCCGACAGGCTCGGAGGCCAACCGCTCCTCGGCTTGGTGCAGGTGGGAGAGTCCGCGCTCGACATCGCACCGGGACAGGTCGCGGGCCGCCCGCACGAGGTCCGCCGCGGGGCCGGTGGCCTCGAGGTCCATCCCGGCGAACAACTGGTCCAGGTCACCCGAGCGCAGGCTGGTGAAGAGCTGTCCGATCGCCAGGTCGTCGACGAGGGCACCGGCGGTGAAACCCCAGTCGCCCGAGGCCGCGCCGTGAGCCAGTGTCTCCGGGAGGGATCCGCAGCTGAGCAGCCACTGCGCGGCCCGCCGGTGGAGTTCGGGCTCCAGCCCGGGCAGGCGCACCCGCAGATGGGCCCGGAGTATCTCCCCGAACAGCGGGTGGAGCCGGTACCACGAGTGTCCGAGGTGCTCGACGAACGCGTTCGCGCGGTGCAGTCCGACGAGGATGGGCTCGGCATCGGTCCGCCGGGTCAGCGCGTTCGCCAGGTCCGGACAGAAACGCTGCAGGACGCTGACGCGCAGCAGGAGGTCCTGCGCCTCGTCCGTCTGCCGCTTGAGCACCTCGGCCAGCAGGAAGTCCGCGACCGTACTGCGTCCCGCCTCGAACTCCTTCAGATACAGCTCCGGGTCGGCGCTCTCCCGCGCGGCCAGGGCGCACAGGCGCAGGCCGGCAGCCCAGCCCCGGGTGCGGTCCACCAGGGCCTGCGCGGCATGGACCGGCAGGCTCAGACCGTGCAGCTCCAACAGGGCTACGGCCTCCTCGGGGGTGAAGGCCAGCTCCGCCGCGCGGATCTCCGTCAGCTCGCCGGCCGTCCGGTAGCGGTGCAGCGGCAGCAGGGGTTCCGTGCGGGTGACGAGGACCAGGCGCAGGCCCGGGCCGGCGTGGTGCAGGACGAATTCCAGCTGCTCCGCCACCTCGGGGGCGGTCACGCGGTCGTACTCGTCGAGCACGACCACCACGGGCCGGTCACGTTCGTTCAGTTCGGCGGCGAGCGTCGCCAGCACCCTGTGGTCCACCCCGGCCGCCTCGGTCAGCAGCCCGAGGGCACCGGCGGCCGGCACACCGCACGCGCCCAGAGCCTTCAGGACGTACGCCCAGAACACACCGGGACGCCCGTCCCCCTCCTCAGCGGTGAGCCAGGCGACCGGCTGCCGCAGTCCGGCGGCCCAGTCGGCGGTCAGCAGGGTCTTTCCTGTGCCGGCCGCTCCGTTGACCAGGGTCAGAGGCGTCTGAAGAGCCTGGTCCAGGTGCCGGACGAGCCGCTGGCGCCGCAGGTATGTCGCCGGCCTCGACGGCAGCGCGATCCGGGTGCGGAGAAACGGGTCCCCCAGAGGATCGACGCCCACACCAGTGGGATCGGCCGGTCCTCGAGCACGGTCGTCGGCATCCGCCACGGCGCTCACCACCACTGTCCGTCAGAAGTCGCGTCCTGGGCAGCGCTCTTTCATCCAGCATCCCAGTGTTCCTGCTCCCGCGCGCGCGAGCAGGGACGTGCGTGCTGGTCAGACCCGGGCCGAGCCGTCCTGGAGGTCGGGCCGGAAGGTGCCGATCACGCCATCGCCCGGCTGGATGACGCCGTAGCTGTTCTCCGGTACCTCGTTCCAGGCGCCGGGGAGGTCGCCCAGTGGTTCGGACACGACGAGGCGGGTCTCGTCGGAGACGTTCCGGAGGAACTCCGCGTCCGGGTGGAGTGTGCGCAGGGTGTCCACCTTGGTACTGAAGTACAACGACCGTGAGCGCCCTTCGCTGGAGTAGCGGAAGACCCATACGCGCTCGCCGTCGGCCACCGCGACGGTCATCTGGAGCGGGTGCCGGACGCCGTGCGCGTGCCCCGTTCTCTCGACGAGGCCCGCCATGCGTGCCACGGCTTCGGGCGGATGCTCCGGCAGGCCGAAGGTCAGGGCGAGGAAGAACATGAGCTCCGAGTCGGTGGACCCCTCGATGTCGGGGTACAGCGCCGGATCGACGGCCAGGGCGAGGTCACGCCGCAGGAGGCGGAATCCGTTGATCATCCCGTTGTGCATCCACATCCAGCGGCCGTTGCGGAAGGGATGGCAGTTGGACTGCTGCACGGCTGTCCCGGTCGCCGCCCTGATGTGGGCGAAGAAGAGACCCGAGCGAACGTGTTGGGCGACCTCCCGCAGATTGCGGTTGTTCCAGGCCGGCCCCACGTCTCGCACGATCGCCGGAGTGTCGGCCGTGTCCTGGGCGTACCAGCCGATACCGAAGCCGTCGCCGTTGGTCGTCTCCACCCCCATACGGGAGTGCAGACTCTGGTCGATCAGAGAGTGGGCCGGCTCCAGCAGAACCTGGCTGAGAAGGACGGGGGTGCCCGAATAGGCGATCCAGCGACACATCTGGGATCCCTCCACTCCTGGGTCAACAGCCGTTTCCCCGCCTTCGCGGGGGCCGCTGATCGGCGTGGCTGTGCGGTGCTGAGCGTTCTTGTCCGGGCACGTGCGGGCGCCGGATCGCGCCGGGGCCTCAGCGGGGCCGACGCCCCACCGCGGTCCGTCCCATCGTCCTCGCGAGCCGCCCCACCTGGCGCCAGTTCATGGCGGGTCTGCCAGGGGGGACACCGGGACGGTGGCGGGGCACGCGCACCCGGAGGGCGCGCGGCTCGATCCGGCAGTGGACGGGGGTCCGCAGGACGAGGGCCTCACCGTCGACGCCCACGGGAACGCTGGGCGCGTCCGCGGCCACCACGACGTCCTGGGCGGTGAGCGAGACCAGGCCGGGTGAATGTTTGCCGCGGAGCATCCCGGCCGCCTGTGCGGCGTTGTCGACCTTGACGCCGAGCACCCCGAGAACACCGGAATCCAGCCGCTCGCGAAGTCCCAGCCCCGCCGGGTCGTCCGTTCGGTAGGGGTTGTTGCTCACCAGTACGGCCTGTGGTGCCTCGATGACCGCCTCGCCGTCCGCGGTCCGCGCGCGGACGGTGAGGCACGGGCCGCTGTGACGGGTCAGCAGGTCCGGGAGCATCTGGAGGGCGGTGCGGGCCTTGTCCTCGCGGTACGCGGGACTCTGGACGACGGTCGCGTAGGCGCCGAAGGAGGCGTTGTTGACGAAGACCCGGTCGCCGACATAGCCCAGGTCGATGCGGAGTTCGACGCCGTCGGTGAGCGCGTCCAGACACAGTGAGGGATCCTCCCTGTCCAGGCCGAGGTCCAGGGCGAAGTGGTTGCGGGTACCGGCGGAGATCACCATGAACGGAAGCCCGCGCTCGACCGCCACTCCCGCGACCAGAGCCTGGGTGCCGTCGCCTCCGGCGACGCCGAGCAGGTCGGCGCCCTCGTCGGCGGCCTGCCGGGCGAGCGCGGCCACGTCCTGGTGATGGGCCGGGTCCAGGACGACGACCTGCGCGCCGAGGCCCTTCGCCTTCTCCTCCAGGTGGAAGCGCCCGACCTTTCCGCCGCCCGAGCGCGGGTTCATGATGAGGAAGGGCCGCCGGGGGGAGGCGACCGCGCGTTCCCGAACACCGGTCGGCCCACGGTCGGCGGCCAGCGCGGTCCGGCCGCTGAGGACGGCCAGCACCCACAGCGCGAGCGAGACGAGCGCAACCCACAGCAGTCCGGCCACCGCGTAGAGCACGACCACGGCGACGGGCGCGCCCAGGGCCAGCACGACGGCCAGCGCCCTGGCCGGGCCGGTGCGGGCCAGCGCCCACCAGACGCCCGCGGCCGCGATCCCCAGCCCGGCCAGCCCCACTCCCACCAGCAGAACGCTCTGGAGCCCGGCGAACAGCAGCAGGACCACCGCAGCCGCCGTTCCCGCGGCCAGGGACAGGCGCGCCGTCCACCGCGGAGCCGGGCGTCTCCTCACGAGTGCTGCCCACTTCATGCGACCTCCCGTGTGCGGACGTGCCTGTCCCATCACATCGGAGCCCGCTTGAACCGGAATCACCCGCAGAGGGCGATCTGGTGGACGCAGACCCAAGGGCACTCGCCTGCACCCGTCGGGTCAGGAACCGAGCAGCTTGCGCTTCTGGTCCTCGAACTCCGCTTCGGTGAGAACGCCCTGGGTCTTGAGGTCGCCCAGCTGCTTCAGCTGCTCGATCTTGCTGGTCATGTCGGTGGCCGGGGGAGCGTACGGCTCGGCAGGAGGCGCGGGCTGCGGTGCGGGCGCCTGGTACTCCTGCTGGGCCGCCCATCTCCCCTGCTGCCGGCGGGACACACGGTTCGACACGGCGGTCGCCGTTCCGGCGACGACGGCCGTACGGGCGACTCCTCGGAGGAGTCCTGGCATGGCGATCTCCCTTCTCGCTTCCACTCGCTCGTCAGGGCGCGGTCTCGGTCGCGTCGAGCGCGGCCAGAACGGCCGGCGCGGGAATCCTTCCGGAGGCGACCAGCTCGGCACCGCCGCGGTGCAGGGCGGCGGCGAACGGGGCGGCCCAGAGGTTCTCGTAGATCAGGACGCCGGCGGAGTTGCCGGGTTCCAGGGCGGCGGCTGCCTCTTCGAGGTCGTCCTGGCCCAGCAGCCCGGAGGAGGCTCCTTCGAAGACGGCCAGGTCGAGTCGGCCGTCGCCGGTGAGATCTCCGATCTCCAGGACGCTCACCGATCCGTCGGTGTCCTTCCGGATGAACGTCAGGTCGAGAATCCGGATGAGGCCGCGGTCCACCAGATCGACCAGGATGGGGAGGCCCTCGCCGGTCATTCGGTTGCCGGGAAACTCGACGACCAGATAGTCGATCGGTCCCATCTCGCCGGATGTGTCGACTTCGTCGAATGCGTCGCTCACGGCGTCACCTCTGAGCTCGTGGCTGTCCCCCATGCCATTGCATCATCGGACCCCGCCGGTCGCACGTCGTGCGCGGTTCACCCGTCGGGCCCACCCGGGTCGCGCCTGCGGCATCGCATGGGTCTTCTGGTGCCCATGGCACCCACAGCTGACGAGCCGCTCTCGAACAGCGAGCGCAGCGAACTGGATGAACTGCGGCACCGCGTGGGTGCCCTCGAGAGTGGCGCGCGCCCGCAGGCGGCACGGCATCATCCGTTCCGGTCCACGGGCTCCGTCCTGCTGATTCTCCTCGCGGCCCTGTTGTCGCTGCTGTCCGTCGTCGCGGTCTGGGCGAACAGCATCGTGCGGGACACGGACCGCTACGTCGCCACGGTGGGGCCGCTGGCAAGCAATCCGGATGTGCAGAAGGCGGTCACCCGGCGGGTCACTGACGCGGTGCTGGCACAGATCGACGTGGACGCCCTGGTCAAGCAGTTGCAGGACACCGTGTCGGAGAAGGGCGTCCCACCGAAGGCGGCCCAGCTGGTCGGCAATCTGCAGGCACCGATCACCAACGGTCTGAAGCAGCTGGTCAGCGGCACCGTTGAGCGAGTGGTCACCAGCAGTGCCTTCGAGACGGTCTGGGTGGAGGCCAACCGCAGAGTGCACTCGGCCGTCGACAAGGCCCTGACGGGCAAGGCCGATGGCGCGGTCTCGCTCAAGAACAACCAGGTGGCCATCGACGTGGGGCCGATCGTGGCCAAGGTCAAGGAGCGGCTGGTCAACGCCGGCCTTTCCGTGGCCGCGAAGATCCCGGACGTCCACACGAACTTCGTGGTGTTCGAGTCGAAGGACATCGGCAAGATCAGGACATACATGAGGGTGCTGCAGATCATGGGCGGCTGGCTGCCCGTCGTCGCCCTGCTGGTCGCCGCCGCGGGGGTCTACACCGCGTTCAACCGTCGGCACGCGCTGATCGGGGCCGCGTTGGCGGTGTTCGCGGCCATGCTGATCCTCGGCATCGTGCTCACCGTCTTCCGTGACGTGTACCTCGACCATCTGCCCCCCGGCGCCTCGCCGGCCGCCGCCGGAGCGGTGTACGACGCGCTGATCAAGTTCCTGCGCGCGGGTGTACGGGCGCTCGGTGCCGTAGCCCTCATCACAGCCGTCGGCGCCTTCCTCAGCGGCCCGTCCCGGATCGCCGTCCTCGTCCGCACGAGCTGCCGCAGGAGCATCGGCGCCGTGCGTGACGTGGCGGTCTCCGGAGGGCTTCGACTGGGGGCGGTCGGGCGGTTCGTGCACCGCTTCAAGCGCTGGATCGGGGTCGCGATCGTGGTGGTCGCCGCGATCGTCCTGTTCACCTGGAGTTATCCGACCACGATGGTCGTGGTGTGGACCGCGGTCATCGTGCTGGCGTGCTTCGCGATCCGTGAATTCCTGGACACCGGATCCGCACCTGCCGCCACCGACTCCCGGACAACCACCGTTCCCTGACGTATCGCCAGGACTGCCCCGTGGACATCGCGGTCCGCGCGAACTCGCCCCGGTTCTCGGGACGTCGTCAGCCACGACAACGGTGGAAGGCACACGCCCGTGTGTTCAGGCGGAGCCGGCGCGGCCCGCCGATTCGCCGGCGGCGCGACGGTACTCGGCGTTGATGCGCTGCGCTTCCTCGAGCTGGTCCTCGAGGATGACGATGCGGCACGCGGCCTCGATCGGAGTCCCCTTGTCGACGAGCTCCCGGGCGCGCGCGGCGATCCGCAGCTGGTAGCGGGAGTACCGGCGGTGTCCTCCCTCCGAGCGGAGCGGAGTGATCAGACGAGCCTCACCGATGGCTCGGAGGAAGGCCGGGGTGGCGCCGAGCATCTCGGCTGCCCGGCCCATGGAGTACGCGGGGTAGTCGTCGTCGTCCAGACGATCATTCAGGGGGTTGTCCGATGTCATGTCACCTCGCTGTGCAACGCGTCGAGGGGCCCTGGTGCCGTACGGCACCAGGGCCCCGAAGGAAATTGAACACCATCTGTCGGCCCTACTGCTGTGCCGACCTTCTGTCCGCTACCCGGCTCGGCAGAGGGGGGTGCGGGGGGATCGCAGCTGCTTGACCGGGGATCACCATCCATTCGGGGTTCTCGCGGTACCCGGTCCGAACTCCTCGGGCCGGGCGTTTCTGATGGCGTCTGCCCGCCAGTTCGTGTCTGGCGGCTCTCTTGGACCGTCTCTACGAGAAGAAGCGTACCCACGCCAGGGGCAAAAATCTACTCCAGCGAGAGAAGATTTCACTCTTCTGGTGGAGGAGGAACCCTGCCGTGGCCGGACCTCATCGGTGGGCCGACGCCGCCTGCTCGTCACCGGGCGCGGCAACTTCGGCCCCGCGGGGGTTTCGGGTGGGGGCGGGCCGCATAAGCTCTGCTGTCATGTCGAACCCTGATGAGCTGCTCGTCGCCATCTCCGCCGCGGTGGAGTCCGAGCGAAGCAATCAGATGTCGCTGACCGTGGTCGTCGGCGGCGCCGTCATCACCGGCCGGCTGGCTCCGGAGGCCGTATGGAGGGAGCGGGTGGCGGAGGTCCTGAAGGACTCGGACCGTCTCGGCCCGTTCTCGGACGTCTTTGCGAGCAGTCCGCGAGAGAACCGGTCCGATCGCGGGGAGGCGCCCACGCATCTGCACTTTCATCTCGCCCGGATCCTGCAGGGCACCCTCGGTATTCCGGAGACGGGTGGCATGTACCGAGTCGCGATCGAGGACGTCAGCGCATGGACCGTAGGAGATCTCATCCACTTCGACCGGTGAGACGCCGCTTGAGCCCACCGGGACAGGGGTGAATCACCCCGGGAATGAAACGAGCTGGGGCCCGCACCTCAAGGTGCGGGCCCCAGCTACGAAGTATGCGTCAGTGCCGGTGCGTCAGGCGGGAACGATGTTCTCGGCCGTCGGGCCCTTCTGGCCCTGCGCGATGTCGAACGACACCTTCTGGCCTTCCTGCAGCTCGCGGAAGCCCTGGGTGGCGATGTTCGAGTAGTGGGCGAAGACGTCGGGGCCGCCGCCGTCCTGCTCGATGAAGCCGAAGCCCTTTTCCGCGTTGAACCACTTCACAGTGCCGTTGGCCATTGTTTTCTCCTTCGGAGGCGGTGTACGGGAATACGCCCTGTGCGCATTCCGTGTCGCCGTGATGATCAGCCGTCGGAAAAACCTTCTGGCAACCACACCTGCAACTGGCTTCGACAGTAGCACGGTGCGATCGGCCCTGCGTGGTGGAAAATTCCGCTCCACCGGACGGCCGAGAAATACTCGCCGCACCCCGCACCTATTTCTCATTTCACGGGTACAGATATTGCTTTCCTCGGACGCGGCTTTTCTGCTGTGACTTCCACCCGGAACCGTCCGGGACGGCCCGGGACGGGGTCAGTGGCTGAGCCGGTTGACGGCAGCGGCGGCGATGCCTTCCATGTAGCCGGGGTCGTCGCTGGGCTGACCGGTGAGTTCGACGATGCCGAACCTGTGGCCGCTGCGGATCACCGCGACGCCGCCGGCAACCTTGCCGTCGCCGTTGAAGGCCGGGTACCAACTGCCCTCGCCGGCCTTGACGGTGATCGCGTGCCCCTTGCCGTAGTACCAGTGACCCTGGGGCTCGTCCTGGCAGCCGCGCACCAGCTTCTCGAGCCGCTTCTTGTACGAGGCCGCCGACGCGTCGGTGGAACCGTCCGCGGCGGATTCGGTCAGCGAGGTGGCCTTGGTGTCGAAGGTCCAGGTCACCTCGGCATAGGCGGCGGCCTTCCCCCTGGTCAGCTCTCGCATCGTCTCCTCGCCGGAGCATGCCGAGAGAGCTTGCTTCCCGGTCAGGCCCACCGCCGCGCGGACCGGGACCAGGCCCTGCTGGAAGAAGTCGTCACTCTGCAACAGGCCGGCGGAGCCGAGGCCGGGTCCGGAGGCAGACGCGGTGGCCGACCGGCTCGCGGAACCCGTGTCCGCGCCGGCGGCGGGAAACGCACCGATGCCCACCGCTATCAGTGCGGCACCGACGGCGGCGGCCACTCCTGCGGTACGCCCGCGACGCGCGAACTTCCTGTGGCCTGCCTGGTTGTCGAACATCTCATCTCCTGTCTGGTCGCGACGCGGTTGGCGTCGTCGTACGTCTGGGAGATGCCGGAGGTACGGGAGATGTTGGATGGCGATCTGCCGAGATGGGTGTGATCCACGTCACACCTGTCGGCAGGGTGGGCGGGGTGGTCTCAGAGCCGTGTCACGGCCGCACGGACGATCCGCGTCATCGCGGCAGAACCCAGGCAGGCATCGACCTCCAGGACCCCGTAGTGCGAGCCGTTGCGGAGTACGGCAATGCCTCCACACGGCTCCTTGCCCCGGGGAGCGGTCCCTGTCGTGTTCAGATCGCCGCTGTAGACACCCATCCAACTCGCGGTGATGTCCGCGGCGACATCAATCGTGTGCGTCGGCCCGTACACCCAGTGCGTGGCCGGTTCGCTCTGGCACGGCACCTCCTCCAACAGCAGGCGTTCGGCGTAGTTCTGGGCCAGCGCCCGGCTACCGGCGTCGTCGGCGACTTCGCGTGCGACCTGATCGTCGATGTTGCCGGCCTGGGTGGGGTCGCCGCCGGTCCCCGCCTTTTCGTTCGTCACCAACCCGCGGAAGTGCGCGCCGTACGCTCCCAGGGTCTCCCCGAGGGTCTTCTCGCCGGTGCAGGTCGCGTTGGCGTAGTTGCCGTCTCCGACGCGGTCGCGCACGTAGATGCGCTGGGAGACACCGACTTTCCTGAACTCGGCCACTGTCAGCAGGTGCCGGGTCGTCATGGGCCCGCTCGCGGGCCTCGGCCTCGGAGAGCCGCTGCCCGGCGAGGATGCCGCGGTGCCCGGTGTCGTCTTCGGTGTGCCCGCGGCAGACGGCGCGGGCAGCACGAACCGGCCGGTCAGCAGGCCGAGTCCGAGGGCTACCGTCAGGACGAGGACGATGGTCCGAGGCCGCACGGCAGCACCTCCCGGCCCGCGGTCGCGCTGATGCCGGGTGGGAGCGGGGAGGCGGGGCGTCTCAGAAGCCACCGCCGAGGCGGTCCCGCATGAAGCGACGGGCCTGATGGATGCGGTCCTTGACCGTGCCCAGAGGAGCGTCGGTGATCTCGGCGACCTGAAGATAGGTCAGGTCGCCGAGATCGCGGAGCACGAAGGACTCCACCAGGGCCGGGTGCCGCTCCTCCAGTGCCGCCAGCGACTCCATCAGGTCCAGACGGGTCCCCGCGATGACGCTCGTCGTCCGGGGGTCGACACCGTCGGGCACGACCGCATGACTGTCCTCCGCGCGCCGGCGCATCGAGCGATACGTGGCCCTGGCGGCGTTCGACGCGATCACTGTCACCCAGCCGAGGAACGAGCCCCGCCCGCTGTACTCGTGCAGATGCGTGCTGATGGAGAACAGGGCGTCCTGCGCGGCCTCTTCGGCGTCGGCGTGGTGCGGAAGGAAGCGGGAGCAGCGGCGCATGACGGTGGGCCGAAGCCTGACGAGGAGGCGGTCCAGGGATGCCCGGTCACCTGCCTGGGCAGATGCCACGAGCTGCATCAGCTCATCCTCCTCGAACACCCTGCAGTCCCCCCGCTATCGTCCGACCTGGACCCCCACCGGGTCGCACGGACGTCCCCGACCACGGCCGACCACAGTCGGCCATCTCGCTCTCCGCCACCTCGCCCCGGAAAAATGTTGCCACATGCAGAAGCTAGGTCGTTATCTCCTCGAGGACAGGCTGGGAGCCGGTTCGTTCGCCACCGTCTGGAAGGCATACGACCCCGAGCTCGACACCGATGTCGCGGTCAAGGTGCTGGCCGACAACTGGGCGTCGAACGCCGATGTACGGCAGCGCTTCCTGGCGGAGGCGAGGCTGCTCCGCCGGATCTCCAGCCCCCGCGTCGTGCGCGTGCACGACGTCGGCGTCCAGGACGACCGGCCCTACTTCGTCATGGACTACGTCCGCGGCGGCACGCTGGCCGAGCAGACGGGGCACTGCCCGCCCGCGGAGGCGCTCCGGCTCGCGGCCGAGGCCGGGTACGCGGTTCAGGTGCTCCATGACGCGGGCGTCGTCCACCGCGACATCAAGCCGTCGAACCTCCTGCTCGACGCCGGCCGCACACCTGCCGCCGTACTGGTCGCGGACCTCGGCAGCGCGAAGCAACTGGCCGACGCGTCGGGGCTGACGGTGACCACCGGCACTCCCGCGTACATGGCGCCCGAACAGGCCTTCCAGACCGGCGGGTTCGACGGTCGAGCCGATGTGTACGCCCTCGGTGTCGTCGCGTTCGAGTTGCTGACCGGACGCAAGCCGTTCGGGTCGGGCGGTCGCACAGTCCTGGTGACGCGGCAGACGTCGACGTCGTCGTTGCCGGCCCTTCCCCGAGAGCTGGGGGTCCCGGACGGCATCGAAACACTGCTCCACGCCGCGCTGTCCGTAGACCCCGACGAACGACCGCAGACCGCACAGGCCTTCGCGGATGCGCTGCTGGCCGGGGAGAACGAGGAGTGGACGTCGGCCAGGCCCTCGGGACCGACGAGCCTGACGGTCTGGCTTGCGGCGGTCGTCGTGTTCCTGTTGACAACGGCACTGACCTGGTTGCTCCGCTGAACCCACGGGCGACGACCGCGTCCCGCCCGACGGCGCGCCCGGTCCAGTGAGACCGGCTGGGGTTCGGCGGCGAACGAGGCCGTCATGGCGGCGGTCCTGCTGGTCATGTCCCCGCTCCTGCCGGCCGAACTGGATCACGCGGCGACGCGTGCGCTCGGCCTGCACCGGCGCCGCTCGGGGAAAAAACGAGCAGGGGCGGCCGCGGCGGTCCGGACGCGTCCCAGGCGGACGCCTCCCCCCATACGTCGGGGACGACCGTCGAATGCTTCGGGCGGCCTCCGCGGGGAACTCGGTCGATCCGAAAGCCCTCCGACGCAAGCGGGGTGCACGTAGATGTCCAATCCACAGCAACCGGAACAGCGGCGCAGTGAGAAGGGCGGCGCGACACCGCAGGATGTCGCCGAACTCAAGGCCCGGCAGTCCGAGTCAAAGGGCGGCGGACGTGCCCACGGCACCGACAAGGGGGACAAGGGTGGTGGCGAAGGCGGAGGGGTGCCGCCGGACCAGCAGGCCGAGCACCCGTGAGCCGGTCACGTACGAGCTCTGTGGGGTGGGTACGGGAGCCCTTGAGTCGCGGCAGGTGGGAGTAGTCGTACAGCTCGACGGCCGCCGCTCATGCAGCCGTGGTCAGTGCGGTGGCCGTCGCGATCGCCGTGTCGGCGCGGGCGTGGACCACCAGTCGAATGCCTTCTTCGGTGTCGGCACCGGCCGCGAGGAGGCGTCGTAGGGGGGCGCTGTGGGTGGCCACGGACATCACCAGGTCGAGGCGGCTGCACAGGCGGTGGGCGCGCAGGACGACGCTGAGCGTGGCCTGGGTCGGCGCGGGATGGTCGAGGACGATCACGACCGACGCCGGCTTGTATCCGTGGACGAGGTCGCTGATCTCAGTGAGCAGGGCAGCCCTCATGTCGACGCCGGGGTCGTCGTGCACCGTGATGACGAGCACACGTCGCTCAAGCATGTGAGACACCATCACGTTTCCCCTCTTTCATGGAAGAGCACCCCATATGCGGATTCCCCGGCGATGGGATTTCCATGTATGCGGCCCATGAAGTGGCGAGGCATGAAGGCGTCCGGCCGCCCGGTTGGCGACAGCGCTGCCGGCAGCGACAGGAGGAACACGTCCGAACAAGCCGTCTCCGTCACGGGAGTCAAGCTCCTCGACGTCCCGGCGGTTCACCGCCCAGGTGAAAGCACCCATCCGGCGCTTTCGCGGTCGGAGCGCCTCTGACCTGGTCGTATGTCCGCTGACACAGCGGTCGGGAGGGCGGGGTCGCACCGCTGTCGACCGTGGTTGACCGCTCCCATGGGCACGCTGCGGGGCACAGGACCCAGGAACGGCCGCGTCGGCGGGCGTAGGCTCGGAGGCACCGAGGGCACCTCGTGTGCCGGCTCACGCGCCGGTGCCGTTCTCGGCGAACGACGACGCCGGGGCGGACCCGTCCGGACCCGGAGCAGGGTTCGCCCATGACCGTGAACACGCCGGACCGCCCGCAGTCCGCCTACCTGGGGACCCCCGGCCGACAACCAGCGCTCACCGAGGCGCCGCCGCAGCGGGGCCGGCGGGGGCCCTCACCCGAGAAGGGCGAGTTCGTCCGTCCGCTGACCCGGTGCCAGATCGACGACCGCATACAAGAGCTCGGCGAGCTGTACATGAACACCTCTTCGCACCAGGTGCGGGGCTCGGACGCGTCGGGGCAGGGCCGGTCCGCCGCGTTCCGGCGACGGCTCGCGGGCCACATGCGGCGACCGGGGTTCGAGCTGCTCGTGGCGGAGACCGCCGTCCCCTCGGGCGCCGTCGGCCTCACGGCCTGTGCCTACGGTTTCCCCGTGCGGGGCGACGGGCCCTGGTGGGACGGCCTCGACGGGTATCTCCCGCAGAGCCTGCTCCGTGTCGCCGCCTTCGGCAGGCTCTTCGCGATCGCCGACATTCTCGTGGAGCGACGGGTACGCACCCAGGACCAGAGCCGAGAGTGGAACCTCGCCCGGCGCCTGCAGAAGCGGCTGCTGAGCGATCACGCGGCAGCGCTCGGTGTCACGCTGGTCGACCGGGACAACGCGGACACGCTCGAAGCACTGCTGTCCTGGGGCTGGCGCTGCCTGTCGGCCGACGCGCGCGAGGCGTCGCACCTCGCTCCCGGCAGGCTTCTTGTGCTCCGCTGACCGGGGGGTGGCGACCGGCGACCGGCGGGCGTGGGCCCCTGCCCGTTCTCGGCCGGCACGCGCGTCGACCGCACTGCCCCTGCTCGCGTTCCACCCGTCCCGGATCCGTCCCGACCCCTGGTGAGGAACCATGCGCTGTGTGATCGCCCGTTATCCCTTCGACCTGTCCAAGGCGGGCGTGGAGATGTCGATGCAGAACGTCCTGCCCGAGCCCGTGACAGGGGAATGCGTCGTCATCGGGGACCGGGTGTACCCCGTCAAGCAGGTGGGCGTGGTGATCACCCGCCAGGACCCGCGCGACTTCACCGCCACGGAGATGGTCCGGGCACTGGTCCGGCTCGGCTTCACCTGCCGGACCGCACCTCAGCAGCCCCCGCCCGGCCTCTCGTACGGTTCCGTCGACCGGTCACTCGGCTGACCCTCCCGTGCGCCCGCCGCGATCCGGCCGATCCGGGACGCGGCGGCCCTTCTCCGTGCCCGGCACGGGCTGCCGTACGTCACCGGGCCTGCGGGCCGGCAGTACGCGCCGATGTGGGGGCGAGTGCTCCGCCACGCGCTGCCGAAGGCGTTCCGCTCCAGGCGTCCTGGGCGCTGGCATAGGCGGGGAAGCGGCCGAGCACCCCGCCGTCCAGCATGACGAGTTCTATGCCACGGCTGCTGTGGACGACGCGGACCCAGCCCTGCCGGGCCCGGCAGTCGTCCCACGCCTCGCACAGCGGTTGCAGGATGCTTCCGTCCGCGAAGGTCACCTCGCGGAGATCGACGATGAGGAAAACGCGGCCGCACCCGGTACGGGCACCCTCCAGGGCGTGCACCAGGCATGTCATGGCGGTCAGGTCGAGCTCGCCGTGGGCCCGCACCATCCGGCATTCGCCGAACAGTTCGGGCACAGGGAAAGGCTCGGGCGGGCCGGGATGAGCGCACATGCGCCCCATCTCCTCTGTCCGGTCGGAGCTGGGGTCACGCGTCCTGGAGGCCGGGGCTCCCGAGAGCTTCCGAGGCGGCCTGGAGGGGGCTGCGGGCACTCGCATCCATCGGCGCGGCCTCGGGACGGGCGTGGCAGGTGAAGCCGAGGAGGACCATGGCCCGGAGGACCTCACGGCCGCTGAAGTCGCGGCGGTCCTGCCGGGTGATGACCTCGCCGACCTGCATCACGGGATAGCGGCGGCGGCCGATGGTCACGGAATCACCGGTGACGATCTCGGGCTTGACGCCCGCCATCGCGTCCAGCACTCCGGGCCTGGTCAGTTCGAACGGGTAGCGGGCGATGACACAGCGCATGGTGCCTCACAGGGAGAGGGTGGAAGGTCTGACGGCCGGGCACGGTGCGCCGAGGACGTCCCGCAGCCGGATGTGGTCCGTGTAGGCGGAACTGTCGCGGTGCACGGCGAGTTCGGCCCGGGTGACCGAGCCGGTGCGCTCGTCGTCCCCGTCGCACAGGAGCAGGTGGTCGACACCGGCGCCGGCCATGACGGACAGGGCCACCTCGACGGTCATGTCGTCGAACACCCGCAGCTCGGTCGCGTACCGGTGGTCGACCCGGGCCATGACGTCGGGACTGGTCGGGTTTCGATGCGTCTGAAGCGGTGTCACAGCTGCCTCCTGCGGTGCGGGCGGATTCTCTGAGCGCGACGGCTTTGCACAGCCAGTCCGTCGCCGGCCGGCGACGGACTGGCGACCTGTCATGCTGCGCGGCGCTTCGCCGAGGACCGGCCCCGGGGGGTGCGCCCCCGTCGGCTCCGGGCCGAGGCCGACCCACCGGATGCGGCCCGGCGAGGAGGCTCCGCGGTCGGCGCGGTGATGACGACCGGGACACCGGACGGGGCCTTGGCGCCGGTGATGCGGCTCAGTTCCGTCTCTCCCGAGCGCACCGCGGTGATCGTCGGGTTGATGCCGGCCGAGGCCATCAGCCGGCTCATGTCACGGCGCTGGTCGGGGGTCACCAGGGTGACGACGCTGCCGGACGCGCCGGCGCGGGCCGTACGGCCGCCACGGTGCAGATAGTCCTTGTGGTCACCCGGCGGATCCACGTTGACGACCAGGTCGAGGTCGTCGACATGGATGCCGCGCGCCGCGACATTGGTCGCCACCAGCGCCGTCACCTGCCCGCTCTTGAACTGGGCGAGGGTCCGGGTGCGCTGCGGCTGGGACCTGCCGCCGTGCAGGGCGGCCGCCCGGACACCGCTGCCGAGCAGGTGCCTGGTCAGCCGGTCCACGGCGTGCTTGGTGTCCAGGAACATGATCACCCGGCCGTCCCGCGCCGCGATCTCGGTCGTCGTGCGGTGCTTGTCCGCCTCGTGCACATGGAGCACGTGGTGCTCCATCGTGGTGACGGCGCCCGCCGACGGGTCGACGGAGTGGACCACCGGGTCGCTCAGATAGCGGCGGACCAGCTTGTCGACGTTGCGGTCCAGGGTGGCCGAGAAGAGCATCCGCTGGCCTCCGGGACGCACCTGGTCGAGCAGCGCGGTGACCTGGGGCATGAACCCCATGTCGGTCATCTGGTCCGCCTCGTCCAGGACGGTGACCGCGACCGCGCCCAGTCGGCAGTCGCCCCGGTCGATGAGGTCCTTCAGCCGCCCCGGCGTCGCGACGACGACCTCCGCCCCGGCCCGCAGCGCGTTCGCCTGTCTGCCGATCGACATCCCGCCGACCACGGTGGCCAGCCGCAGCCGAACGGCGCGGGCGTACGGGGTGAGCGCGTCGGTGACCTGCTGGGCGAGCTCGCGGGTGGGCACCAGGACGAGGGCCAGCGGCTGTCGCGGCTCGGCTCGCCGGCCCGCCGTACGGGCCAGCACGGGGAGGCCGAAGGCGAGGGTCTTGCCGGAACCCGTGCGGCCGCGACCGAGTACGTCACGGCCGGCCAGGGAGTTCGGCAGGGTCGCCGCCTGGATCGGGAACGGCACGGTCACGCCTTCGTGGCCGAGCGCGGCCAACAGCGGTGCCGGCAGGGCGAGTTCGGCGAACGACTCGACGGCGGGCAGCGCGGGCTCGATCGTCCTGGGCAGCGCGAACTCGCCGCCGGGCACGGCCTGTCGGCTGTCGTGGCCCTTGGGGCGGCGCCGGGCGCCGGAGCGGTGTGCGGTGGAGCCCTCGAAACGGTCGTAAGGGCGGGTGGCGGGCGTGGTTCGCCGGGGGCGTTGAGCGCGTGAAACGCTTGCTCTGCTCATGTGGAATCTTCCTCGATGCGGGCGCGTATCAAGGAATTCCCGCAGCCTGATGAACGGCGCAGAGAATCGCGAGAACGAGCCGAAGGCGACAGGGGCGATTTCCCCTGAAAATGCAGCGAGCTGGGGCCCGCACCCCAAGGTGCGGGCCCCAGCTCGGAAGTATGCGTCGGTGCTGTGGTCAGGCCGGAACGATGTTCTCGGCGGTCGGGCCCTTCTGGCCCTGGCCGATGTCGAACGACACCTTCTGGCCTTCCTGCAGCTCGCGGAAGCCCTGGGCGGCGATGTTCGAGTAGTGGGCGAAGACGTCGGCGCCGCCGCCGTCCTGCTCGATGAAGCCGAAGCCCTTTTCGGCGTTGAACCACTTCACAGTGCCTGTAGCCATGTCATTTCTCCTTCGGAAACGGTGCTCGGAGTTCGCCCTGTGCGCCCTCCGTGTCGCCGCGATGATCAGCCCGTCGGAAAATGAACCTTTTGGCAACCACAACTGCAACCTGTCTCGACAGTAGCACGCGCACTGGGCCATCTGTCGCGAACAATTTCGCTCAGCCGGGTCGGTGGGGGGAATATTCCTTCTTCCCCGTCCTTAATTCTCTCTTCGAGGCGACAGATATGTGTCGATCAGCGGGTCAGCAGCGCGCTCGCGCCGAGGTGGACCGCGGGGTCGGCCGCGGCGGTCATCAGCCGGGAGGCTTCGTCGGGAGGCTCCTGGGGCGGGACGACGAGGAGCACCCAGCGTCCGACGGTGTCGCAGTCCAGGGTGATGACGTGCTCCTCGCCCGCGGAGCGGGTCTGTTCCACGGTGATCACTCTGCCGGGTGACATCACCGTGTGCGGTGCGTCGGGCCACTGGGCGGCGGCCACGGTGACGGCCACCGTGGTGAACCGGTCCGGCTCCAACGCGGCGACGAGCGAGGGCAGTTCCAGTTCAAGCGCGTCGCAGCGCGGCCACCAGGCTCCGTCCAGCGGGCCGTGGCTGACTTCCGGGGTGAGGGCCAGGCGGGGCAGGGGCATGCGGTAGGTGTGCCCGCTGTCCGCGGGTGGGTCTTCGGCAGGCGTTCCGCTGTGTTCCATCGTGCGGTCCCGTCCCGGGAGCCGAGGGCGGCTGCCCGTTTCGTCATTCGCCGGGAACGGCACCGCCGGTCGCGCTGCGCGAAAAGCCCTCGGTTCGATCAGGCTACGCCTGGACGGGGAGGAGCGGTTCGAGGAGCGACGCCCGGGGAGTCCCGGACGGCCGCCGCCAGGAATCGAACGACCGGCGGCGGCCGTCGAAAGGCGCTTGCGCCGGCGGACCCGTGGCCGTTCGTGCGCGCGGCATCCTCCCGGTTCAGACGCGCAGCAGCCGCCCGGTGATCTCCCGGTACTCCCGCAGCGCGAGCCGGAGTTCGGCGGACTGCGTCTCGGGGTCCCGGTCCTGCCAGCCCGCGCGCAGGACTCGCCGACGTTCCGTAAGGGCGTTCACCAGAGCCTCGGTGGCCTCGTCGAAGGCGTTCTCGGCCTCCTCCAGGGCCTCGCCCGGAGCGTCCGCGAAGGTGTTCACGGCGTGTCCGAGGCGCCGGACGATCCTGTCCCGCTCGTCGGTCGGGAGCAGCGGTTCCACGCCCGGGGCGCGGCGCCCGGCGAGGCCCGGGGGTCGGTCGGCGGGTTGCTGGGCGCGTGTCTGGTCGTACATCGTCGTATCCACCGTTCCCGTGGTGATGGGGGGCGCCGCCCGAAGACGCCTTTGGCCTTCTCGGCGGCCTGCTCCAGGCTGCCTGAAGCCCGATCGGCCCTGCCATCACGGCCTTGCGCCGTCCCGTCAGTCAATGTCCCGCGACGATCCGTGTCAACGCGGTACCGGCCCGAGCGCACCCCTCCCGGGGGCCTGACCAGCGGTCTACGAGTGCTTCCCGGCCCGGGGAGTACGGTGGGGACACGAGGGTGCGTCGTGCCTAGCCGACAGGTCGTCTCCAGTACACCACCCCAGCCACCACGGGCAGCCCGTGACCCCGGCCGCACCTGCGTCCCAGCGGCCTCCGCCGAGGTCAAGGAGCCCCTCCATGTCACCCAGGTCCACCGCGGCGGCCCCGCCGGGCGGCCCGTTGCCCGGCCGCGGCGGCGGGGGAGCGGCTCCACGTGGCCGTGACGGCAGTGATCGTGGTCCGTCGGCATCCTTCCGCACCAGGCACCAAGACCGGGCCGCCGGCCCGCGGCCGCCGGCCCCGGGCTCCATCGGTGAGAGCCCGCACCACCCCACCAACAGAACGACGCCGACCGCGGTCGGCTCGCCCTGTCGTGCCCGACGTCAACCATCCCATTGTGCAAGGCAGTTGGCAGGAGCCGTCATGACCAGCGCACTGCAACCCCCGCTTCCTCCCCGGCCCGCCCTGCGTCTGCGTCTGGCCCCGCACAGGGACCTGCCCCGGGCCATCGACGGCGCGTGGTGGCCTCGTTCGTACGACCTCCTCGCCGAACTTCCGCAACTGCTCTCCGGGTTGCCGCGCGAGTGGGGCCCCATCACCAGCGTCACGGTCAGCGGGGCGACGTGGTCCGCGGTGCCGGGCCGGATGCTCGTCTCCAACCAGGTCGTACGGCTGCGCAGGACACCGGCGGCATCCGCCCCGCGCACCGTCGTCCTGCTCGCCCCCGGCCAGGGGCGCTGGGACCTGCTGGTGGTGCCGCCGGACACGACCGACGAGGCCGCGGAACCGCTCATGTCGGCCGCCGCGGGCGGTCGGGCCTGACCCGGCCCGTGAGGGGAGCCGGCCGTCACGTGCCTGCCGCCGGCCGGTCCGCCGGGCCGGCCCCGGTGTCGTACGACGAGGCTGTGCCGTCGGGCTGTTCCGCCGCCACGAGGGCGGACGCGGTCCGAGGCGGGCCCGTGCCGGCGCTCGCGGCGGACATCAGCCGGGCGGCAGCCGTGTCGTCGGTCTCCGGGGGAACCACCAGGAGGTTCCAGGGGCCCGACGCGCCGGACAGCAGCAGAATCTTGTGCGGATCCAGCTCCGAGGTGAACCAACCGACCTTCACCACATGGCCGTTGACGAAGATCCTGCGCGGAATGATCGGCCAGTAGCGGGGATTGACGGCGATCCGGGTGATCCGGCCCCACAGCGGGTCCAGTGCGTCCGTCAGCGGGGTGAGTTCCTGTGTCAGGTCACGTGAGCGGGGCCACCAGGCGCCGTCCAGCTCGACGGGTCCCGGGGAAGGTCTCGGGGGTATGAGGGCGAGGCGTGCTGCCGGAGCCCCGAAGGGCGTGGCGCTCAGCGGAGGACGGCCGGTGGTCGCGGACATCGTGCGGACCTGTCTCCGGACTCCCTGCGCGCGGGCAGTTGTCCGGCGTTGTCGCTCACCAGGAACGACACCGGCATCGGGGCCGGTGCGCGAAGTGCTCCCGATGACCTCACGCTACTCCTCGGACAGGCCGGGCGGACCGCCGCCGGCCGTCGCCTCACTCGCGCCGGCTGTCTGCTCCCGGGGGGCGGCTGGTCTCCAGCCAGGACCGCGCCGGTTCCGCCGCCCTCGTTGTGTCCACGACGAGCTCGAGGCGCGTTCCGCCGCCTGTGCCCGCGGGATAGCTGCGCTGTTCGGTCGCCGCGAAGCAACGACGGAGCACCTCTGCGACACGACGGGCGACCTCGGGGGAGGCCGCGACGATGCGTACGTCGGCGTGGCCTTCCGAGGGGGTGTGCTCGGGCTGCTGCATGGCGACCTCGGGTCATCTGGGCACGGACGAGCGGACCGGATCTTCGACTCTACTCCGGCGTGTCTCGCGACTCACGCGCGTGACCAGCGCCTTCCCGGCCGCAGTGAGCCGCGGAGTACCGTGAAACGAGGAATCCACTCCGCGTTTCCGCCGACGGACAGACAGGTGAGTGTGATGCCCGACCACGACCCCCCGCGTGCGGCCAGGCTCCTGCCGGACACGTTCCCTCAGGGGGCGAGGCCCGGGACGGCCGTCCTGCGGCTGGAGACGACCCATGAACGGCAGGGTGTTCTGGACGGGGCATGGTGGCCGCGGTCCCGTGACATCGCAGCCGAGCTGCCGGCCCTGGTCACCGCACTGACCGAGCATCTCGGGCCGGTGACCCGCATCGGCCTCGACGCCACCGCCTGGGAGCGACTGCCGACGCGGCTGATCGTCGACGACCGCGTCGTCCACATCGACTCCTTCCCGGTCGGCGACGACACCGTCCTCGTCACCAGGGGCGAGACGGACCACTTCTCCCTCCTCGTCGTCCCGCCGCACGCGACGCCCGAGGCGGCCCGCGCCGCGATGGCCGCAGCGGTACGCGCCGACAACGTCACCCAGGCCGCACAGATCCTCATCGACACCGGCACCGGCCGGATGGCGCCGGAGACGTGACGACGACCGGCCCGTCGCCGGGCCGGCCGACGTGTCGAAGTCGCCCGGGATGATCCGGGGGGCGAGGTCCGGCAGGTGCGGACGACGGCCTGGCACCCGGACGGGGCCTGCGCCGGAGATCGCGGAGGAGCACCCCGGCGCCGACGCGGTGAACGTGGCGCATGCCGCGGACCGCGACAGTGAGCGGGTGACGAGAATCGAACTCGCCCACCCTGCTGGTCGACGGTATCTCTCCGCTCGCCCGCCCGGGAGTCCTGCGGATCAGCTCTGGCAGCCGCATCCCGAAACGGCCTTGGCCTCCGCCACGGTGGTCGACGGGTCGGCTGCATGTTCCTGCGGGCTGCAGCACGCGGTGACTCCGCAGCAGGCGTCGGCCGTGGCAGCGGAGTTCCCCGGCTCATGGGCGCTCGCGGGCTTGACCGCGCGGACGACGGCGGAGTGCATGCCGTCCGCGACCGCGTGCGTCGGGGTGATCTCGATGCCGGTGAATCCGGCGGCTTCCAGGCCGGTGCGGTACTCCGCGAAGGACAGGGCACCGGCGATGCAGCCGACGTAGTCGCCGCGTTCGGCGCGCTGTTCGGTGGTGAGGGTGTCGTCGGCCACGACGTCGGTGACGCCGATACGGCCGCCGGGCCTGAGCACGCGGAACGTCTCGGCGAAGACGGCGGGCTTGTCGACGGACAGGTTGATCACGCAGTTGGAGATGACGACGTCGATCGTGTCGGCGGGCAGGGGGATGGCCTCGATGGTGCCCTTGAGGAACTCGACGTTGGTGGCTGACGCCTTCTCGGCGTTGGCCAGGGCCAGGGCGAGCATCTCGTCGGTCATGTCGAGCCCGTACGCCTTGCCGGTCGGGCCGACGCGGCGGGCGGAGAGCAGGACGTCGATGCCGCCACCGGAGCCGAGGTCGAGGACGCGCTCGCCTTCGCGGAGTTCGGCGACGGCGGTGGGGTTGCCGCAGCCGAGGGAGGCGGCGACCGCTTCGGCGGGCAGGACGTTGCGCTCGTCGGCGGCGTAGAGGGTGGAGCCGAAGTTCTCGTCGACCTCGACCGGCTCTGGCCCGCAACAGGCGGTGTTGCCCTCACTGACCTTCACGGCTGCGGCGGCGTAGCGCCGGCGGACGGTTTCGCGCAGGTCGGTGGACTGCTCGTTCATCACTTCACTCCTGGGTGACTGGGCATGGCGGTGCCCGGAACGGCCTGTATCGAAGTTCGTTGATGCAACCTTGCGCCTTGAATCGAAAAACGTCAACATAGAGGCATGTCGAAACAAGAGCTTGAGGTGATCGGCCAGGACGCCGCCTGCTGCCCGGGGCTTGCGTCCGCGCCGCTGGACGAGGACCGGGCGGCCGACCTGGCGAAGGTGTTCAAGGCTCTGGGTGACCCGGTCCGGCTGCGTCTCCTGTCGATGATCGCCTCACGCGGCGAGGGCGGCGAGGTCTGCGTCTGCGAGCTGACCCCCGCCTTCGACCTGTCCCAGCCGACGATCTCCCACCACCTCAAGCTCCTGCGCCAGGCCGGTCTCATCGACTGCGAGCGCCGTGGCACGTGGGTGTACTACTGGGTGCTGCCGGCGGCTCTCGACCGGCTCGCCGCGTTCCTGAAGACGCCGACCGCGGTCGAGGCACTCGCGTGAGCGCGCCCCTGTGGCGCCGTGCCCTGGCCGAGGCCGTCGGCTCGGCGGCGCTGGTCGCGGTGGTGGTCGGCTCCGGCATCCAGGCCACCGAACTGTCCCAGGACGTCGGCGTCCAGTTGCTCGCCAACTCGCTGGCCACGGTGTTCGGCCTCGGTGTGCTCATCGTGCTGCTCGGGCCTGTCTCCGGGGCTCACTTCAACCCGGTCGTCACCCTTGCGGCCTGGTTCACCGGCCGCCGCGACGGCGAGGGGCTCACGGCCCGGGACGTGGCCGCGTACCTCCCGGCTCAGATCGCGGGAGCGACAGCGGGTGCGGTCCTGGCCGACGTCATGTTCGGCAGACCGCCGGTGCGGTGGTCGACGCACGACCGCTCGGCCGGCCACCTCCTGCTGGGCGAGGTCGTGGCCACTGCCGGCCTCGTCCTCCTGATCTTCGGGCTGGCCCGAGTCGGCCGTGCCCAGGTCGCCCCGGTCGCGGTGGCGTCGTACATCGGGGCCGCGTACTGGTTCACGTCCTCGACGTCGTTCGCGAACCCGGCGGTGACGATCGGCCGTGCCTTCACGGACACCTTCGCCGGTATCGCGCCCGGTTCGGTCGTCCCGTTCACAGCGGCACAGGCGGTCGGTGCGGTACTCGGACTGGCGCTCGTGGCGGCGGTCTTCGGGCGCCCGGCTCCCGCACAGGCCGAACCCGCCGCCGGGCCGGCCGAGCCCGAACTCGCCGCCCCCGCTCTCCCCTGACCCACCGCCCAGGAAGACGTCACCATGAGCAGCACTCCCGCCGCCCACCGGCCCTCCGTCCTCTTCGTCTGCGTCCACAACGCCGGCCGCTCCCAGATGGCCGCCGCTTTCCTCACGCACCTCGCGGGCGACGCGGTGGAGGTCCGCTCGGCCGGCTCGGCCCCCGCCGACACGGTCAACCCGGCCGTCGTCGAGGCGATGAGCGAGAACGGCATCGACATCTCCGCCGAAACCCCGAAGATCCTGACCGTCGAGGCCGTCCAGGCGTCGGACGTCGTGATCACCATGGGGTGCGGGGACACGTGCCCCGTCTTCCCCGGCAAGACGTACCTGGACTGGACGTTGGACGACCCGGCAGGGCAGGGCGTCGACGCCGTACGCCCCATCCGCGACACGATCGAGGACCGCGTCCGCGGCCTGCTCACCGACCTCGGAGTGCAGCCCCGTGCATGACAGCCGCCACCTGTGCGGCCGATCCCAAGCAGCCCCTGAATGCCTCTGAAGTGGCCGCTTGCCTCGACCTGGGGCACGCGAACGCTTGGCCGGTCATGTGGCCGTTGACCTGGGCTCATGCATCGGTCCGCAACCGAGCACGACCGCCGTTCGAATCCGGGGCCGGGCGCTGTTAGGATGCGCCCCCCGATGTTGTTAAACGCGCAACCAACGCGCACATCCTTGCCAGGAGAGGGCGACCGGGGGATGGTCCTCGATGACGCGTCCGCGGAGTTCCACGAATTCTTCGAACGCCACTATGCCGAACTCGCCCGTCTGGCATACCTCCTGACCGGCGAGACCGACGCGGCGGACGACCTCGCGGCGGATGCCCTGCTCGCCCTGTGGCAGCGCTGGGACCGGTTGCGGCAGGCCGACCACCCGCTCGCCTACGCCCGTGGTGTGGTGGCCAATCTGGCGCGGGGACGGATCCGCAGCTCGGTGCGCGAGCGGCTGAGGATCACGCTGTTCTGGTCCCGCAGCCCCGAGAAGGTGGAAGGGCCGGACACGGCGGCCGTGCTGGACGTCCGCGCGGCGCTCGCCCGGCTGCCGTACCGCAAGCGCGCCTGCGTGGTGCTGCGGCACGCCTTCGACCTGTCGGAGAAGGACACGGCGGCAGCGCTGGGCATATCGGTCGGCACGGTGAAGAGCCAGACCTCGAAGGGGATGGCCGAGCTGGCAAGGATACTGGGCGCACGAGCGGCCGGGGACCTGGTGGCAGGGAGGAGGAACCGGTGAACGACGAGATCGCCCGTCAGCTGCGCGAGGCCGCCGAGGCCCACCGGCCCGACCGCGCGCGGATGCTGGCCCGGGTGCAACGCGGCATGGCCGGCCCCGCCGTCCGTCACCGCGCGCGGCCGTTCGCGAGGTCCGGGACCAGGGTCGCGCTCGCCGGGCTCGCCGCCACCGGCATCCTGACGACCGGCGGCCTCGCCGTCGCCGCCATCGTCGCGCACTCGTCGCCGCCGGCCACCGTGACCACGCCTGCCACCCCGTCCCCGACCGTCAGCTCCCCGCACCCGACATCGGCCCGCCCCACCCCCGTCGCGCCGGCCCCGGTCACCACCCCGGGCAGCGCCCGCCCGACTCCGTCGGCCACCAGCCCCTCGCCCGCCGTCGGCGAGAGCCAGAACGGGCCGCTGTGGTCGGCCGGCTCGTTGGACCCGCGCAGCACCGTCTACTGGACGCAGAGCAACCTCGCCCTCCGGACGACCCGGCCCCTCACCTCGCTCACGGTCGAGATCCGGATCGTGCAGACCGGCCGGGTGAAGAACACCGGCACCTGGCAGACCCTGCCGAGTGATGACTTCACCGTCACCGTCCAGGAGGCCGGCGGCGCGCTGGTCTACCGCTGGGTCCTCAAGCCGGGCCTGACCGTGCCGGCCGGCAGCCATGAGTTCGCCGCCCAGTTCAACAACGGCACCAGCGTGCGCAGGGCCTCAGGCGACGGCTACCGCGTCGACGCGCAGGGTTCGGGCGGCTCCGCGTCGGTCCGGGGAGGGTTCGTCCCGACCCGGTGAACGCCGGCGGGTCGCCGTGGAACCGGGTGGGGACGGTGACGGCGGCCGTGAAGATTCTTCCCTCGATCGCGGCAACCTTTGTGTGCAGGGCGGCAACTGGCAGGAAACGGGGGGCCGAGACCAAGGCCCACCTCGCCAGAAGGACAAGCCGTTGCCAGATCAGAACCCCTCTCATCGCCGCCGTCCGGCAACCCGCCGCCTGATCGCCGCCGCCGCGGTGCTCGCCGCCGTGGGCGCTGCCGTACCGCTGGTCGCCCAGGCCGCATTGACGCCGAGCGTCGGCACGCCGACCGTGCTCGCCGATGCGGCGGCCGGCAGTGGCCGCTACTTCGGTACGGCGGTGGCCGCGGGCAGGCTCGGCGACTCGACGTACTCCACCCTTCTCGACCGGGAATTCAACATGATCACCCCGGAGAACGAGATGAAGTGGGACACCATCGAACCGTCCCGCGGCACCTTCAACTTCGGGCCCGGCGACCAGATCGTCAGCCACGCCGCCGCACACGGGCAGAGGATGCGCGGGCATACGCTCGTCTGGCACTCCCAGCTGCCCAGCTGGGTCAGTTCCATCACCGACGCCACCACACTGCGCAGTGTGATGGACAACCACATCACCCAGGAGATGACCCACTACAAGGGCAAGATCTACGCCTGGGACGTGGTCAACGAGGCGTTCGCCGACGGCGGCAGCGGCCAGCACCGCAGCTCGGTGTTCCAGAACGTGCTGGGCAACGGCTTCATCGAGGAGGCGTTCCGCACCGCGCGGGCCGCCGATCCGGCGGCCAAGCTCTGCTACAACGACTACAACATCGAGAACTGGTCCGACGCCAAGACCCAGGGCGTCTACACCATGGTCAAGGACTTCAAGTCCCGCGGCGTACCCATCGACTGCGTCGGCTTCCAGAGTCACTTCGGCACCGGCGGCCCGCCGTCGAGCTTCCAGACCACCCTGTCCAACTTCGCCGCGCTCGGCGTGGACGTCCAGCTCACCGAACTGGACATCGCGCAGGCGTCCGCCACCGCGTACACCAACGCCGTCCAGGCGTGCGTGAACGTCGCCCGCTGCACGGGCATCACGGTGTGGGGCATCCGCGACAGCGACTCCTGGCGCACCGGTGAGAACCCTCTGCTGTTCGACAACAACGGCAACAAGAAGCCCGCCTACGATGCGGTACTCACCACCCTGGGCGGCGCCGGCGGCACCAGCGGCACCACGTCGGGCGGCGATATCACCTCCGGCACCGTCTACACGCTCTCCGACGTGGCCGCCGGACGCGTTCTCGACGAGCCCGCCGGCCAGAACGGCAACGGCACCCCGCTCCAGGTGTGGGACGCCAGCGGTGCCGCCAACCAGCAGTGGCGGGCCACCAAGAACGGCGACGGCTCCTACACCCTGACCAACGTCGCCAGCGGCCGGGTCCTGGACGAGCCGGGCGGCCAGACCGCCAACGGGACCAAGCTGCTGGTCTGGGACAACAACGGCGGCGCCAACCAGCACTGGAAGGCCGCCCGGAACAGCGACGGCTCCTACACCCTGACGAACGTCGCCAGCGGCCGAGTCCTGGAGACCCCCGGCGGCAAGACCGCCAACGGCACCCCCGTCCAGATCTGGGACTCCAACGGCGGCGGCGCCAACCAGCACTGGAACTTCAGATCGTCCACGTCTGCGTCCACGCCGACGCCGGTATCGACATCGACATCGACATCGACATCGACATCGACATCGACATCGACGTCGACGGGCGGCACCTGCGCTCTTCCGGCGACCTACCGGTGGTCCTCTACGGGTGCGTTGGCGCAGCCCGCGAACGGGTGGGACGCGGTGAAGGACTTCACCACCGTGACGTACAACGGCAAGCACCTGGTCTATGCGTCGAGCGTGGCGGGATCGTCGTACGGCTCGATGATGTTCAAGCCCTTCACGAACTGGGCGGACATGGCCTCGGCCGGTCAGACCGGCATGAGCCAGAAAGCGGTCGCGCCCACGCTGTTCTACTTCGCGCCCAAGAAGATCTGGGTGCTGGCGTCCCAGTGGGGCGCGTCGCCCTTCGTCTACCGCACCTCCAGCGACCCCACCGACCCGGGCGGCTGGTCCGCGCCGCAGCCGCTGTTCACTGGCAGCATCCCCAGCGCCGAATCCGGCACTGGCCCGATCGACCAGACCCTGATCGCCGACGACAAGAACATGTACCTGTTCTTCGCCGGTGACAACGGCAAGATCTACCGGGCGAGCATGCCGATCGGGAACTTCCCGGGCAACTTCGGCTCGTCGTACACGACGGTCATGAGCGATTCGACGAAGAACCTGTTCGAGGCGCCGCAGGTCTACAAGGTCCAGGGCCAGAACCAGTACCTGATGATCGTCGAGGCGCGGGGCGCGAACGAGCAGCGCTACTTCCGCTCGTTCACCGCCACCAGCCTGAACGGTTCCTGGACCCCGCAGGCCGCCACCGAGTCCAACCCGTTCGCGGGCAAGGCCAACAGCGGTGCCACCTGGACCAACGACATCAGCCACGGTGACCTGGTCCGCGACAACCCCGACCAGACCATGACCATCGACCCCTGCCACCTGCAGTTCCTCTACCAGGGCAAGGCCCCCTCCGCGACCGGCCCCTACGACCAACTGCCGTGGCGGCCGGGCGTCCTCACCCTGCAGCGCTGACCGCCGCTCACCGCCTCGTCGAGGAACCCCAGCCGTACGCCGGCTGGGGTTCCCGTCGTTCGGGGACCGGACGGAGGCTCGGCGAGGCCTGTCGGGCTGATGGGTGGTCTGGGTGGGCTCCTGGTCCTGCGCGGTGTGGGCGTGGGCGCCGACGTCCTGGTTCGGCGTGCTGCCGTGACGCGTCAGCACCGCCATCCCCTTGTCCGCAGCCCCGCGAAGACGACGAAAATGCGCCCCCATCGAAGAGATGGGGGCGCATTCGTCGGCTTCGCCTACTTGAGCGGCGTGCCGCCCGAGTTGTGGTACGCGATCGCCTTGTTGATCAGGTTTCCGCCGTCGGTCTCGACCGAGGTCTGTTCCTGCTGCCCCGGCCCGAAGAACAGGCCGGCGACATGGGCGTTCGCCACCTGGTCCATGTGCGAGAAGAACCAGTCGACCTTGTCGTCCTTGTAGTGGTTGAGGGTGTTGTTCTGCGCCATGTTGCCCACGGGGATCTGCCACAGGACGACCGGCTTGCCCACGGACTCGGACATCGTCTTGTAGAACCCGAGGGCGGCGGCGGCCTTCTGGTCGTTCCAGAAGTGGTCACTGCCGCCGTGGGCCGGCTGGGCGTACCAGCCCGCGTCGCGGTCCGACACGTCGGTGGCCAGGAAGTCGGCGTTCTTCGCCCCGAAGCTCTCGTAGGACTTGACGCAGGCCTGCGTGTTGGTCTGCCAGTCGAAGCAGGAGAGGTGCATCCCCGCCTCGGTGTTCGGCGCGTACTTGTGCGCCATCGAGATCAGGCACTGGGCGAGCCCGGTGGCGCTGTTCTCCTGCGATCCGCAGTCCGTCGGATTCGCGCTCTTCACCTGTGCGGGAACCTGGTGCGGATCGCCGAGCGAGCGGACGTAGCCCCAGAAGTCGGGCTCGAGGTCGATCGCGGCCTGCGTCTTGCCGATCTTCTGGAGGAAGAAGCGGTAGTCGTTCAGGTAGCGGGTGAGCAGGTCGGTCCGGTTGATGGCCTTGACCTCACCCGGACCGTCGCCCTCGCCCGCCGCATCGCCGAGGTCGCGCAACGAGTACCAGGTCCACAGCATCTTCTGCGGACGCGAGCTGCCCTTGTACGTCGCCTGGGACACCACGTCGTCCCGCCAGGTCACGTACGTGCCGGGCGCCGTGGTGCTGCCGTTCCAGCAGCCCCACCAACCCGACCAGTCGTCGTGGCACTTCGCTGCCGTGTAGTAGTCCGAGGAGGGCGCGGGCTGGCTGTGCACATAGGCGTACCGCACGTCGAACGGCGCGGCGGCCGCCGAGGCGTCGGACATCGAACCGCCGATGAGCACCTTGTCACTGCCCAGGAAACGCTTCGTCGAGCTGCCGCCACCGGCCGTGGGTGACGGAGACGCGGACGAGGGCGAGGACGACGGTCGCGGGGCGCTCGGAGTCGGGCTCGCGGGCGCGCTGCTGCTCGGCGTGGTGGGCGTGCCGCCGCTGACGTTCCCGACCGCGACGAGTTTCCACTGCTGATCGGCGCCGCCCCGGTCACGGTTCTGGACGACACCGCTCCCGTTGGTCTTGGCGGCGTTGTGGACATCGACGGCCATGCCACTGAAGCGGTTGACCAGACGCACGTAGCCGTCCGGCGACTTGGCCAGCTTGAACTGCTGGTTGGTGCCGTTCTGGTCTTTCCACTGCACGAGGGCGGAGCCGGCGGTCTTCGACCAGCCGAGGTCGTCCAGCACCTTGCCGGAGTTCCGGTTCTGCAGCCGGTAGTACCCGTCACCCGAGTCGATGAACCGCCACTGCTGGTTGGCGCCGCCGTGACGGCTCCACTGCACCACCGACGCGCCGTCGTTCTTGGCGGAGGCGCGGTCGTCCAGCACCTTGCCGCTGTTGTGGTTGACCAGCACGTACCACTTCTTCAGATCCAGGGTCTTCGGCTGCGCCGAAGCCTGGCTGACCACGACAGCCGAGCCGGCCACGACCACCGTGGCGAGGCCCGCCCACAGACCCCGACGCGCGAGCAACCGACGGCCACGATGCTTCGGGCGATCACCGCGGGCGCCGCCGTCGGCACGGGACGCCACCGATGACGCGGGTGGGCCGGGGACATGTCTGTGCTCTCGTTCCAGGGACACGCCTGTGCTCTCTTTCAGCCGCTGCATCTGCCCGGGCCACTTGGCCGGACAACACTGAGTGGTCCGAGAGATCGAAAAGGTTGCCGCGAAGAGCCACAGATTTTTTTGGCCCTGACCGCTCCCGACCCGGCAAGGCCGCTCCGAGCGCCGCACCGTCAGCTCCGCGAGGGTGAGCGAGCGGCTGTGCGCGGGCCATGCGATGTGGGTGACGGGGGGTGCGTCGGTCAGGGGGACGGCGGTGTGCTCGGCCCACGGCCAGGCGCGGGCGGAGTCGGGGAAGACGGCCACGGACAGAGTCCTGCGCGCGGCGAGAGGATGCCTGGCGGGCAGGATGGCGAAGCCCAGCGCGGGAAGCGAGGGCGCTTGGGCGGGCTCTGGGCCTGGACGACCCCCAGAACTTCGTGACGGCCGTCCAGGCGGTCGTCGACACGGTCCGGGCGAAGACGGAGCGCGAGGCCCGCCGCACCTGAGCCGCAGCCCGCCGGCTTCTTACAGCGCGGACACGCCACACGATGCCGGCGGTGGGCGCCCGCGCACCGTGCGCTCGGCGATGCCGAGGCGGCGGGCGAGCCACCGGTTCTGTTCGCCGCCATCGAGGTGGGGTGAGGGCGAGTTGCGACCGCACGTGTCACGGAGCGGCTGTCGCAGAAGGCCGGGCGGATTGCCCGGTGAGGTTCTCCGGCCGCAGGATCGTGTCCAGTTGGCCGGTGCTGAGGAGGCCGGCCTCGGCGGCCAGGTCCTTGACGGAGCGGCCGGTGGCCAGGGCCTGGCGGGCGAGGGCGGTGGCGGCGGCGTAGCCGATGTGCGGGGCGAGTGCGGTGACCAGACCGATGGAGCGGTGGACGCTGTCGTGGAGGTGTTCGCGGTTGGCGGTGATGCCGGGGACGCAGCGGGTGGCAAGGGTGTCGCAGGCCGCGCGGAGGTGGGTCAGGGAGCGCAACAGGCTGTAGGCGATGACGGGTTCGAAGGCGTTGAGCTGGAGCTGTCCGGCCTCGGCGGCCATGGTGACGGTCAGGTCGTTGCCGATGACCTCGAAGGCGACCTGGTTGACGACCTCGGGGATCACCGGGTTGACCTTGCCGGGCATGATCGACGAACCCGCCTGTACCGGGGGCAGGTTGATCTCGCCCAGCCCGGCGGTGGGGCCGGAGGAAGTCAGCCGCAGGTCGTTGCAGGTCTTGGAGAGTTTCACGGCGACTCGCTTGAGGACACCGGACAGGTGAACGAAGGCGCCGCAGTCCTGGGTGGCTTCGATGAAGTCGCCCGCGGGGCGGACCCCTTCGCCGCTGATGTCGGCGAGGTACGCGCAGGCGAGTTCGGCGTAGCGGGGGTGGCCGTTGATGCCGGTGCCGATGGCGGTGCCGCCGAGATGGGACTCCAGCAGCAGGGCCGCGGCCTCGGTGAGGCGCCGACGGTCCTCCTCGATCATGACGGCGTACGTGGTGAACTCCTGGCCCAGTGTCATGGGTACGGCGTCCTGGAGCTGGGTGCGGCCCATCTTCAGTACGTCACCGAACTCGGCTGCCTTCTTCGTGAACTCCGTGGTCAGCGCGCCCAGGGAGGCGTCGAGCCGGCGCAGTGAGGCGACCAGGGCCAGGCGCACGGCGGTGGGGTAGACGTCGTTGGTGCTCTGGCCGAGGTTGACGTGGTCCAGGGGGTGGATCACGTCGTAGCGGCCGCGGGGGTGGCCGAGGATCTCCAGGGCCCGGTTGGCGATGACCTCGTTGGCGTTCATGTTCGTGGAGGTGCCGGCGCCGCCCTGGACGGGGTCGACGACGAACTCCTCGATGAGCCGCCCTGCGCGGATCTCCTCGCACGCGCTGATGATCGCGCCGGCGATGGCGGGGGGCAGCAGTCCGAGGTCGCGGTTGGCTCGCGCGGCCGCCTGCTTGACCGCCGCCAGTGCGGCGATCAGGTCGGGGAATTGGGCGATGGTCGACCCGGTGATCGCGAAGTTCTCCACGGCCCGCACGGTGTGCACGCCGTAGTAGGCGCCGAGGGGGACCTCCTTGTCCCCGACAAGGTCGTGCTCGATGCGTGTGGCCTGCGCCATGCGCTGCTCCTCGTTCTCGCGGCACCCCTTGACAGGCCACCGTCTCCGGCCTCAGTGTTACCGGCCAACACGCAGAACGCAATATATTGCATATGGCTGGAGTCTCATGGACACCGTTCACCCCCGCCCCACCAGCACGGACCCCACCGGCACAGACGCCTCCCCGACCCTCTGGCGGCGATGTCTGCGGATGCCGATCGGCATCCAGTCGGTCATCGCCGTAGGTCTCGGCGCCCTCATCGGAACCTTCGCCCCGTCCGCGGGCGAGCAGCTGAAGATCCTCGGCGACGTGTTCCTGAACCTCGTGCAGGTCGTCGTCCTGCCCCTGGTCTTCCCGCTCATCGTGCTGGGCATCGCCCGCATGGAGTCGGTCAGGAAGGTCGGCCGGATCGCAGGCAAGGCGATCCTCTACTTCGAGGTCGTCACCACCGTGATCCTGCTGATCGCGGTCGGGCTGGCGAAGCTGGCGGGCATCGGCACGGGCGCCCCCGTCCACGCGGCCGACGCCAAGGACCTCGACGGCCTGAGCCAGGGCATCGACTTCCACGAACTGATCCTGCACGCCGTACCGAAGAACATCTTCGCGGCGTTCGGCGAGGGGAACCTGCTCGGCGCGATCGTCTTCGCCCTCCTCGTGGGCGTCGCGATGGCCGCGATCGGCGAGAAGTCCGAGCCCTTCGCAGGTGTGCTGGAGTCCGTCGCGGCGGTGATGTTCAAGGTCGTCGGGTACGTCATCCGCGTCGCGCCGCTGGGTGTGCTCGGCTTCATCTCGTACGACGTCGCGTACTACGGCTTCGGCAACCTGCGCAGCCTGCTGGGCTTCATCGCGGTGGTCTACGCGGGGCTGGCCGTCGTCGTCGGCGTGCTGTTCCCGCTGATCGCCGCGATCTACCGCATCCGCTACGTCGCACTGCTGAAGTCCGTCGCCGGTCTGGCCGGGATCGCCTTCGTCACCCGCAGCTCCGAATCGGTCCTGGCCCCGCTGATGGGCAGGCTCGAAGCCTTCGGCCTCAACCGCTCCACGACCTCCTTCGTGGTCCCCCTCGGCTACTCCTTCAACACCGACGGCTCGGTCCTCTACCAGGCCGCCGCCCTGGTCTTCCTCGCCAACGCCTATGGCGCCGACACCTCCCTGCCCGCCCTGCTCCTGATGGTCGGCGTGCTGGTGGTCCTTTCCAAGGGCATGGCCGGCGTCGCCTCCGCCTCGATCGTCGTGCTCATCGCCGCCGGCAACTCCCTCGGTCTGCCCGCCGAAGGCATCGCCCTGCTGCTCGGCGTGGACTTCATCGTCGACATGGCCCGCACCGGAGTGAACGTCATCGGCAACTCCCTTGCCGCCGCGGTCGTCGACAGCTCGGAGAACCGGCGCGCGGCCAAGCGCGGCAGTCGCGAAACCGCCCCGGCCGGGCCGGAGACCACGGTGCTGAAGAAGGAACCCGCACAGTGACCACCAGCACCCGCACGGCCGCCGACGAGATCATCGGCATCCTCGGCGGCATGGGCCCGGCTGCCACCGCCGACTTCTATGCCAAGCTCGTCGCGACCACGCCCGGCACCAGTGACCAGGACCACCTCCGTACGGTCATCTGGTCCGACCCCACCATTCCCGACCGCACCGAGGCCCTGCTGCGCGACGGACCCGATCCCACTCCCTGGCTCCTGAACGGCAGCCGCGTGCTGCGCGAGGCCGGTGCCACGGTGATCGCCATCCCCTGCAACACGGCACACGCCTTTGTCCCGCGCATCGCCGATCATGTGGGCCTGCCCATCGTCCACATGATCGACGAGGTCGCACGGCACCTCACCACCCTGAGGCCCCGCATCCGCACCGTCGGACTGCTGGCCACCACCGGCACCGTCCGCTCCGGCCTCTACCAGGAGTGGCTGGACCGCTACGGCATCGGACTGGTGCTCCCCGACGCCGCAGCCCAGGACGCCCAGATCATGCCCGCCATCCACGCGGTGAAGGCGGGCACCCACGACGACAGGACAGCCGCGCTCCTGACCCGCGCCGCACGACGCCTGACAGAGCAGGGAGCGCAGGCAGTGATCGCCGGCTGCACCGAAATCCCTCTCGGCCTGCCCACCGACGCCGCGGACGTCCCCGTCGTCGACCCGGCGCTCGTCCTGGCCCGGGCCCTGGTCCGCCGGACCAGGACCGAAGGCCAAGGAGAAGCAGAAGGACAGTAGGACGGACAGGAGGGCGGACAGAAGGACGACGACGAGCGATGTACTGTACGCAATATGTCACTTGACCGCCCTGTCTCTCGCCGACTCCTCAGTGACGAGGTCTTCGAGCGCCTCCGCGACTCCATCGTGCGCGGCGAACTCGTCCCCGGTGAGAAGGTCAAGGACGGTGACCTTGCCGAGCGCCTCGGCCTCAGCCGTACCCCGGTGCGCGAGGCCCTCGCCCGGCTCGCCGACATCGGCCTGGTCGAGGCCAAGCCCGGCGTCTACACCCGCATCACCACCCTCAACCGCCGCGACGTCGAAAAGACCCTCGCCGTCCTGCGCTCCCTCGACCAGCTCGCCATCGAGACAGCTGTCCCGGTGATGACCGAGCAGGACCTCGACCGCATGCGCGAGGCCAACCGCGACTTCGAACGGGCCGTCGCCGACAACGACACCACCGCGGCCCTTGCCGCAGACGACCGCTTCCATGCCGTCCCCATCGCGGCCGCCGACAACCCCGTGCTCAGCCGGATCGTCGAGCAGCTTCACCCGCAGATCCACCGCATCCTCTACCGCAAGTTCTCCACCCTGCTCGGCGGCCGCAACACCATCGAACACCACGACGAACTCATCACCGTCTGCGCAGGCGGCGACGCCCGAGCCGCCGCCGAACTCTCCGGCCACCACTGGTCCGAACTCGGCGGCCACATCAGGGAACTCTTCGACACCAACCAGTTCGCCGAAGCAGCGACCGGCTGAAGGGCGCACCCTCCGCATCCACCGCATGTGGAAGCCGTCCAGCAACGACGCGATAGTGGTGGCGAGTTGATCGACCCGGTAGGGCGCGCGCATGCGCAGGCCGTAGGTGTCAGCCGCTCAGGTGACGCGGCGGGCGTCCGGCGCTCGGGGCGCCGCAGGACGACGTAACCGTGGGATGCGCCTGGTCCTCTTGCGTGGCAGGGGAAGGGAAACAGTTGGCCAACTCCCCTTGGAATCCGCGCCGATTGGCGTGCGCAAACCTGTGATCTCCGTCCCTTACTTGTGAGTTATCTTTTGGGGGCCGTGGGGTTCATGTGACCACTTGTGGGGCGCTGATCATTTCGCGCCACGGAGTCAAACCCCCCACTGCATCGGCTTGTCCGTCCGCCGGCGTCCATCACGGAAAGTCCCCCATGAACCCCGAACCCGAAGTCGTGCCCCCCTCCGCCTTCACCCCGGGCGGTCGCCACCGGCATCGCAAGCCGAAGCAGCTCGGCGCGGGCGCCCGCCGAGCTCTGGTCCTCGCCATGGCCGTGCCCGTCGCCTCGGCGGTGCTCGCCGCTCCCTCGGCCTTCGCCGCCGACGCAAACACCACCGCGACGACCCCCGACGCGGCCCCGAACGCCGGCGAAGACCTCGACCCTGCCGACCAGGCGATCGCCGCGAACCTCAACACCCGCGTCAACGACGCCCGCTTGGGCAGCAACGTCAGCGGCGTGGTGCTGGACGCCGAGTCGGACCACACCGTCTGGGACCACAACGGCGCCACCGCGCTGATGCCGGCGTCCAACACCAAGCTGGCGACCGCGACCGCCGCCCTGACGGTGCTCGGCCCGGACCACCGGTTCAGGACGAAGGTCGTCTACGGCGACGGCACCCTCACCCTCGTCGGCGGCGGCGACCGGACGCTGACCACCGCGGACCTCGCCGACATGGCCAAGGACGCGGTGGCCGGGCTGAAGGCGGCGGGTCTCACCGGCGTGAAGGTCGCCGTGGACGACAGCCTCTTCTCCGACTCGACCCTGGCCAACGGCTGGAAGCCCGACTACTTCCCCGGCGACGTCGCTCCGGTCCGCGCCCTCGTCGTCGACGGACACGCCGTCAACGACACCTCGATCGACGCCGGACAGGTCTTCGCCCAGCAACTCACCGCCGACGGCATCACCGTGGACGGCGACGTCACACGCCGGACGGCGGACATCACCGACGTACCGGTGGCCCGTCACTGGTCCGCCCCGCTGTCGGACATCGTCCACCACATGCTCAAGGTCAGCGACAACAACATCGCCGAGACCCTGCTGCGGATGACCGCGCTGGGCGCCGGGCAGCCGGCCACGTTCGAGGGCGGCACGGCGGTCGTGCGCGACGTGCTGAGCCGGCGGTACGGAGTGTCGCTGGAGAACTTCGAGGTGTACGACGGGAGCGGCCTCTCCCGCGCCAACCGCATCCCGGCCCGGACCCTGGCGGAGATCCTCGACCTGCTGACGGAGCCGCGCTACGAGGACATCCTGGGCTCGATCCGCGACGGCCTCCCGGTCGCGGGCGAGGCCGGCAGCACGCTCGGCCCGGAGTGGGGCCGCTTCGACGACGAGAACTCGAAGTGTGCCGTCGGCAAGGTGTACGCGAAGACCGGCACCCTCACCGGTGCCATCGCCCTGAGCGGCCTGACGCAGGGCAAGGACGGCCGGTGGAAGGTCTTCTCCTTCATAGAGAACGACTCGACGGCCTCCGGCAGCGCCATCAAGGACGCGATGGACGGCCTCGCCGCGACCGTGAACGGCTGCTGGGCCTGACGGCTGCTGGGCCTGACGGCTGCCGGGCCTGACGCGAACGTGTGCCCCGGGCGTGGGTGCCCCCTCCCACGCTGATGAGCGTGTCCGAGGAAGCCGCCGGATCCCGACGGGGCACGCCCCTGCCGTACCCCCGTCCTCGCCGTCCTCACCCACCTTCGGTGCATGACGGCGGGCGGCCGGGGACGGCGAGGTTGCGGTGTTCGTCCGCGGCCCCAAGCATGGGGTCGGGGAACAGCGACAGCGCCCCTCGGAAGGCACCTCCCAGGAGGACGTGAGAGCCATGACGTTTCCTGCGCCCCGGTCCGCAGGCCGTCGCGGGACACAGCGCACTCGAAAGGCATGCGTGCGACCGGCATGACCGACGACGACCGGCCGCTGCGCTGTCTGGTCACCGGTGCCACCGGTTACCTGGGTGGCCGGCTGGTGCCGGAGTTGCTGGCCGCCGGGCATTCCGTGCGCTGCCTGGCCCGCTCGCCCGGCAAGCTGCGGGATCATCCGTGGGCCGGGCAGGCGGAGGCCGTGCGCGGGGACGTGACGGACGAGGGCGCCGTGCGCGCGGCCATGGAGGGCATGGACGTCGCGTACTACCTGGTGCACGCGCTGGGCACCGGTCGGGGCTTCGAGGAGACCGACCGGCGCGCCGCCCGGATCTTCGGTGAGCAGGCGCGGGCCGCCGGAATCCACCGGATCGTCTACCTCGGCGGACTCAGCCCTTCCGGAGTGCCCGAGCACGCACTCTCACCCCATCTGCGGTCCCGCACCGAAGTGGGCCGCATCCTCCTGGCCTCGGGCGTGCCGACCGCCGTACTGCGGGCAGCCGTGATCATCGGCTCGGGCTCGGCCTCGTTCGAGATGCTGCGGTACCTGACCGAGCGGCTGCCCGTGATGGTGACCCCGAGCTGGGTGCGCACCCGCATCCAGCCCATCGCCGTCCGCGACGTGCTGCGCCTCCTCGTGGGGTGTGCGAGGCTGCCGTACGACGTGAACCGCGGCTTCGACATCGGCGGACCGGACATCGTCACGTACGAGGAGATGATGCGGCGGTACGCCGTCGTCGCCGGGCTGCCGAAACGGGTCATCGTCCCGGTTCCGCCGCTCACCCCCCGGCTGTCCAGCCTCTGGGTCGGTCTGGTCACCCCGGTGCCGGGCGCTCTCGCGCGCCCGCTGGTCGAGTCGCTGAGGCACGAGGTGGTCTGCGCCGAGCGGGACATCGTCCGTTACGTGCCGGACCCGCCGGAGGGACCGGTCGGTCTGGACCGGGCGATCCGGCTGGCTCTGCGGCGTGTGCAGGACGCGGACGTCGCCACCAGGTGGTCCTCGGCCTCGACTCCGCGCGCCCCCAGCGACCCGCTGCCCACCGACCCCGACTGGGCGGGCGGGAGCCTCTACGCCGATCACCGCGAGTGCACGGTCGCTGCGCCGCCGCAGGCGCTGTGGCGGGTGGTGGAGGCGATCGGCGGCGAGAACGGCTGGTACTCCTCGCCGCTGGCCTGGTCCCTGCGGGGCCGGCTGGACGCTCTGGTCGGCGGGGTCGGTCTGCGCCGGGGCCGCCGGGACGCGACCAGGCTGCGGGTCGGCGACAGCCTGGACTTCTGGCGAGTGGAGGAGATCGAGCCGGGCCGGCTGCTCCGGTTGCGCGCGGAGATGCGGCTGCCGGGCCTGGCCTGGCTGGAGATGACCGTCGACCGGGATCCACAGGGGCGCACGGTGTACCGGCAGCGGGCCCTGTTCCATCCGCACGGTCTGGCCGGGCACGCCTACTGGTGGGGCGTGGCCCCCTTCCACGCCGCGGTCTTCGGCGGCATGGTCCGCAACATCGCCGCCGCGGCCGAATCGGCTGCCGCCGAACCGGCCCGTACTCACTGAGGGGGCTCGAGGAACGGTGAGCGTCTGCGTCGCCCTGTTCACCGCCGACCTGCGGGTGCACGACAACCCGGTCCTTCAGGCCGCTGTGAAGGACGCCGAACGTGTGGTCCCGCTCTTCGTCGTGGACAGCGGCATCCGCCGCACCGGCTTCACCGGACCCAACCGCGCGGCGTTCCTCGCCGACAGCCTGGCCGATCTCGACATGGCCCTGCGGGCCCGGGGCGGCCGGCTGGTGGTGCGCGTCGGTGACGTGGTCGAGGAGACCTGCCGGGTGGCGGCGGAGACGGGGGCCGCCGTGGTGCACATCGCGGGCGGGGTGAGCCGCTACGCGGCACGGCGCGAGGACCGGCTGCGCGCGGAGCTCGTCGGCGCCCGACGCGAACTACGCGTCCACGACGCCTCGTTGACGGCTGTGCCACCGGGGGCGCTGACGCCCGTGGGCAAGGACCACTTCGCGGTCTTCACCCCGTACTTCCGCCGCTGGGAGAGCTTCTCCGTGCGCGGCGTCCTGCCGGCACCGGACGCCGTACGGCTACCGGACGTGGGCTCGGCCGGCCTTCCTCGCGCGAAGTCCCTCGCGTCGGGCTCCACCTCGCCGGGCCTGCCCGCCGGCGGGGAATCCGAGGCCCGCCGCAGGCTGCGGTCATGGCTGGCGGGCCCGCTGTCCGCGTACGACGACCGGCACGACGACCTGGCCGCCGACGCGACCTCCCGGCTCTCTCCCTACCTGCACTTCGGCTGCCTCTCACCCACCGAACTGCTGCACCGGGCCCGCGCCCAGGACGATCCCGGTGCGCGGGCCTTCGTCCGCCAGCTCGCCTGGCGGGACTTCCACCACCAGGTCCTGGCGGCCCGCCCCGACGCTGCCGACCACGACTACCGGCCCCGGCACGACCGTTGGCGCCGCGCCACGAAGGAGTTCGAAGCCTGGCAGGACGGCCGCACGGGCTACCCCGTCGTCGACGCCGCCCTGCGCCAGCTTCGCCACGAGGGCTGGATGCCGGGCCGTGCCCGCCTGCTCGCGGCAAGTTTTCTCACCAAGACGCTGTACATGGACTGGCGGGCGGGAGCCCGCCACTTCCTGGACCTCCTTGTCGACGGCGATGTGGCGAACAACCAGCTCAACTGGCAATGGGTCGCCGGGACCGGCACGGACACCCGCCCGAACCGGCTCCTCAACCCACTCGTCCAGGCACGCCGGTACGACCCCCGCGGGGAGTACGTACGCCGCTGGCTCCCCGAGCTCAGCCACCTCGACGCCACCGCGGTCCACCGCGTCGTTCACCTCGACGCGGCCACCCGGGCGGGCCTGGACTACCCCGCCCCGATCGTGGACCTCGCCGCGGCCGCCACCCGCTTCAGGGAGCGGCGGAGAGCCGACTGACCTCCGTTTCGCCTTCGGAGCAAGGTGTGGCGAAACGGCCAGGACCGGCGTCGGGCTGCTACGCGGGTTCGAGCACGAAGACGGGGATCACGCGGTCGGTCTTCTCCTGGTATTCGGCATACGGCGGATACGCGGCGACCGCGCGCTGCCACCACTGGGCCTTCTCGTCCCCGGTGAGCTCACGGGCCGTCATCTCCCGGCGCCGAGAGCCGTCCTGGAGCTCCACACGCGGGTCGGACTTGAGATTGAAGTACCAGACCGGATGACGCGGGAAGCCGGCTTTCGAGGCCACGGCGGCGTAGCGTCCTTCGTGCTCCACACGCATGAGCGGGATCTTACGGATCTTGCCGCTCTTCGCGCCGCGCATCGTGACGATGACAACGGGCAGGCCCGTGTCCCACAGGGTCGTACCCTGCGTGCCGCCCGAACTCTCGTAGAGCTCGACCTGTTCACGAATCCACTGCGCTGGACTCGGCCCGTATTCGCCCTCAAGAGCCATCGCCTTCGTCCCATCGTCGCGTGCGGAGTATGCGGCGCAGTTCACCACCATCCTCGTGCCTGGGCGAGACAGGCGTGGACCAGGGCGAGCAGGTCCCGGTGGCGGTGGAGGAGGCCCGGCTGCCGGGGAGGAAAGCGGAGCCGCGCCCGTGTGCTGTGGGCCGCTGCCAAAGCCGGCCGTGCGGGTGCGGGACGCCAGGGCTTCGCCGGTCACAGCCGGAGGGAGAACCAGGTGGTCTTCCCCTGCTCGTCGGGGCGGACGCCCCAGTTGTCGGCGAGGGTGTCGACGAGGATGAGGCCTCGTCCGGATTCGTCGTCCTGGGCGGCCAGCCGTGGCTCGGGCAGGTGCGGGCTGAGGTCGCTGATCTCGACGGCGAGTTCGGTGGCGGTGTGGCGCAGGTGGAGGACGACAGGACCTTCCGCGTGCTGGACCGAGTTGGTGAGGACCTCGGAGACCAGCAGTTTCGCGTCGTCGGCTTTGTGGGCGCAGCCCCAGGCGGCGAGGGTCTCGACCACGAAGGAGCGGCCCGCGGACACCGCGGAGGCAATGGCCGGTAGTTCCTTACGTGCGATGTCCAGCGGGGCGGCGGGGAGCTGGGCCAGAAGGAGGGTGACGTCGTCGTCGTGGCCCTCGGCGTCCGGCAGCAGCGCGGCGAGTACGTGGTCGGCGGCATCCTCGAGGCCGCTGGAGAGCGTGAAGGCGTCGTCCAGGGCCGTGGTGAGCTTGTCGATCTGGTGCTCGATGTCGCTGCCGGGGGTTTCGACCAGGCCGTCGGTGTACAGCACGAGGGCGGCGCCGGGTGCGATGGCCGCGCTGGACTGCTGGTAGAGAATGTCACCGACGCCGAGAGGGGCGTTCACCGGTGTGGGAAGTCGGCTGACGCCGTTGCCGGCGGTGGCGACGAGCGTGGGCAGGTGGCCGGCGGAGCACAGGGTGACGGATCCGGCGTCCGGGGCGATGACCAGGTAGCAGCAGGTCACCAACTGGTCTGGGACATCGAGGTCGGCGACGACCGCGTCCAGAGCCTGCATGAGCTGACGGGGCTGCATTCCGGTCTTGGCCAGGGCATGGGCGGCGGAGCGCAACTGACCCATGACGGATGCCGCTTCCAGACCCCGGCCCATGACGTCACCGATGAGGACGCCGACCCGGCCGGCGCCGAGCGGGATCAGATCGAACCAGTCGCCGCCCACACCGGCGCCCTGGGTGGCGGGCCGGTAGCGGCTGGCAGCGGCCAGGCCGGGGATGGCAGGCGGGGTGCCCATGAGGCTGCGCTGGAGGGTGAGGGCGATGTGCTTCTGCTGCCTGTACAACTCGGTGAGTTCGGCCTCGGCGCGCTTGCGGTCGCTGATGTCACGGACGATGGCGCAGGCGCCGACGACCGTTCCGGTGGCGTCCCGGGTCGGCCACAGGGTGACGTCGACATCGAGCATGACACCGGTACTGGTGACCCGCAGGGTTTCGAAATGCTCGATCTTCTCGTCCTGCCGCAGCCGCTCCAGCAGCTGGATGATCTCGTCCTTGCGCTCGGGCGTGGCCAGCATGGACACGTGCTGCCCGACGGCTTCCTCGGCCGTGTAGCCGTACAGCCGCTGAGCGGCGGTGTTCCAGTACGTGATGCGCCCGTCGAGCGTCTTGGCGAGGATCGCATCCTGAGAGGACTCGACCAGGGCGGCGAGCTCGGTGATGCGCGCCTCGGCGGCCTTGCGTTCGCTGACGTCCCGTACGGCCGCGGAGACGAGGAGCCCGTCAGCCGTCTCCAGGGGGCTGAGGCTGATCTCGACGGGGAACTCGCTGCCGTCCTTGCGCAGTCCGTGCAGTTGGAGCCCGGCCCCCATCGGCCGCACCTGCCGGGTGGCGGCATAGCCGTCCCGGTGCCGGGTGTGGTGGGTCTGGAACCGCTTGGGCACCAGCAACTCGACCGGGCGGCCCAGGAGTTCGTCGCGCCGATAGCCGAAGAGGGCTTCGGTCTGGGCGTTGACGAGCCTGATGGTCCCGGTGTCGTCCACGATCACCATCGCGTCCGGGGCCGCCTCCAGCAGTGCCCGGAACCTTTCCTCGGCGGCCTTGCGTTCGCTGACGTCGCGGACGGCGGCGGAGACGAGGAGGCCGTCGGCGGTTTCCAGGGGGCTGAGGCTGATCTCGACGGGGAACTCGCTGCCGTCCTTGCGCAGTCCGTGCAGTTCGAGCCCGGCCCCCATGGGGCGCACCTGCCGGGTGGTGGCGTATCCGTCGCGATGGGTGGCGTGGTGGGCGTGGAAGCGGCTGGGGATGAGGATCTCGACAGGGCGGCCGAGGAGTTCGTCGCGGTGGTAGCCGAAGAGGGCTTCGGTCTGGGCGTTGACGAGTCTGATGGTCCCGGTGTCGTCCACGATCACCATCGCGTCCGGGGCCGCCTCCAACAGCCCCCGAAACCGGTCCTGGACTGTTCCGGGCGTGCTCGGACGGTTCGTGGTGCCGCGTCGGCGGCCAGCCTGCTCGGCACGTCCTGCTCTGCCGGTCGACCCTGATGTGATCGTGTCGCTCATGGCGGCCCCAACTGACTGGCAGGTTGCGGTGAGTCGGGCCATCCCAGCGCATCCCGGTCATGCCCGCCCCGGTCTGCCCCTTATTGGCCCCGGGACGGCCGTACCTGCCTGCTTGCGACCGGACGCTGTTCCTGTCTGGCGAAAACGAGAGGGGGGACCACGATGTCACTGGTCACAAGCGTCCGACGCGTTTTCGGCGCATGTTCAGCGGCCGCAGGCCACGAGGACCAGGCGCTGGGTGTCGGGCAAGCGGCTCAGCACGGCGAGGTCGATGGCGGTGATGGCAGGCGCGGTGGCGAGGACTTCCTCGAGTGTGAGGATTTCCTTGAGTGTGGCGATGATGGTGGAGCCCATGGACGTCAGCCACCACAGGACGCGATCGCGTGTGGTGAGGTTCTTCAGCGTCGGCCGTCCGCCGGGCGCCAGGCCGGGCGTCTGGGTGGGCATCGAGTCGACGGGGTCACTCCCGCCTCCGCCGCCAGGTGCCGCCGCAGCGAGGTGGCGGTGGCGAACCCGACCTCGTGGGCGACCCGTTCCACTGACAGGTCGCTGGACTCCAGCAGGTGCCGCGCTCGCCGCAGCCGTTGCTCGGTCAGCCAGCGGCCGGGGCTCAGATCGGTTACCTCAAGGAAGCGGCGGGCGAAGATGCGGGTGCTCATCGCCGCGTGCTCGGCCAGCTCGTCGAGTGTCAGAGGCAGTTCCAGCCGTTGCAGCGCCCCGTCGCGGGTCGGCCCGGTGCCGGTGTCGCTCACTGGCGGCGGTAGCGGCCGCTCGATGTACTGAGCCCGCCCGCCTTCCCGGTAGGGCTGTACGACGCAGCCGCGGGCGACCTGGTTGGCCACCTCGCTGCCGCGGTCCTGGCGGTCTCAGCCTGGGAAGCGACGGTGCTTGAACCGGCGCTTCAGCTCTGACCCGCAGAGATGCTGGCCCGCTGGGTGGCCGTGCGGGTCGAATCGCACCGTTGTCGACCGTTGGTACCCGCCCGTATGGGCACGGCGTTCTGGATGGGCGGGACATTGCGTGAGCGCCCGTGGGCGGCCCCGGGCCGGGGCCGCCCACGGGTTCTTCATCCGCCCGCACCTTCCTGGGCCCCGGAGACACCAGATGGGCGCAACCCCCCGACCGTCGCGCCGGCTGTTCCTCGGCATGGCCGCGGCCGTGCTGTGTCTCTTCCGCCGTCCGGCCCGGCAGCTGACACCCTCCCTCGCTCCGGCCCGGATCCGCTCCTGCCGGAGGGCATCCCCGCCGGCGCGTTCGGGAACGAGAAGGCCGCTGACCCTCACGCGGGGCTGCACACCCGCCGGTACGGGGCGTCAGGAACGTAGGTCTGCCACTGGGCCGGGCTGAGGCCGGACCCGCCTGTGCGGGCGCACACCCGCGACAGGGCGTGGGCAGGGTCGAGGTCGTACCGCTGGAGGGGGACACGGGCGCTGCCCGCGTACAGGGTGGTGCCGCGTAGGGGGCGTAGACGGCGGTGACCATGTTGGTCTTCCGCGGCCTGCGGGTCGCGTTCGATCCGGTGTCCTCGTTCGGCCGGCGCCCGTCACCGGGATGGCCTGGCCCGCCATGCGCCGCTCGTCGACTGCCTCACCGAACACTGCCGACTGCGTGCGCTGACCTTGCACGCCGTGTTCACCGCCCGCGAGCGGTCCGGACCGTGCGGTCACCGGTGGCCACGCGGGAGGACTTTCTCACAGCCGGGTGTCATTTCCGTCTGTCGGACAGCTGTGAGTCGGCTGAGATGCCACTGCCATGTACGACCGCTTCCTTGCTGCCACCGGGGCGAACGGCCCCCGGGCGAAACACCCGAACCAGTCGCCGGGCAGGAACCGGGATACCCATTCACATGCGATCCCCACTGTTGCTGTCTGGCGCGGCACGCACGGTTCAGTCAGCCCGCGGCACCAGCAGTGCCACCACGGGCACCTCGGCCGGTCCACCGAGCACCAAGGAAAGACACAGATGAAACCGACAGCAAGAAAGAAGTACCTCGCGCGGGTCCTGACCGCGACCGTCGCCGTCGGCGCGCTGCCGATGATCTTCGGCGTGCCCGCGGCGTCCGCCACGCCGGACTCGTCGTCGGACACCCCGAGCCAGGCACAGTGGCAGGCACTCGACAAGGTCGCCACCGCGAATTCCGCCCTCGGCGTCTACGGGCTCACCGACACGGTGCTGATGCTCCCCGCGGGCACACCGGCCGCGAAGAAGGCCAGGGTCGAGGCGGAGATTCCGGCGGGGATGAAGGTCGCCGTCAGGATCAGCAAGTTCACCAAGGCCGAGAAGGACCAGGTGGTGAAGTCCGTTTCGAGCGGCCAATGGAACAAGACCGGGGAGCAGCTCGGCCTCGCCGCCGCGTACGACGGCCAGAAGGACAAGGTGCAGGTCGCCGTCGAAGGACCTCGATCCGCTGCGGGCGTCTTGCAGAAGCGTTACGCGGGCAAGGTCGAAGCCGGTCCGGGGCGAATGACCCCGGAGTGGGGCCGATACGACGACGCCATCCCCTTCTGGGGCGGCAGTTCGATCAAGGCTGTAGGCGGCGGCACCTGCACGGCGGGTTATGCGGTCTGGGACAAGGCGACCAACGTGACCAAGATGGTGACCGCCGGTCACTGCCAACAACTCTTCGGCAAGTGGCAGACCCAGGCCGGCAAGGACTTCGGCACCGTCGAGCGGCGGGACACGAACCTGGACGCCGAACTGATCAGCGGCAAGCAGTACAACGGCACCATCTGGACCGGCGGCACCGCGGAGAGCGACAGCAGCCTCAAGGTCGTGAGCTGGAGCGGCTGGACCTTCCTGGGCAGACAGCTGTGCGTGAGCGGACAGACGACGTTCAACCACTGCGGACATCCGGTCAGCGTCAACGGCGTGGCGGTCAACTACTCGGCCTTCGGCCAGAACCACACGATCAACTCCGACGCCGCCTACATGATGGACCGTGGCGGGACCGACCCGTGCCACTGCAACGGCAAGTTCACCGCCCCCGGAGACTCCGGCGCACCGGTCTACGAACAAGGCTGGAACGCGGACACCCCGGGCAACCAGGCAGCGACCATCATGGGCCACCACTTCGGGGCGGTCTTTTTCGGCGGCGCCAACCGAATGGTCAACGTCAAGCCCGGCCAGGTCCTGGACAACTGGAACCTCCGCATGGCGTACGGGTCGAGCTGATCTGAGTGGCGCTCCTGCGCCGCCGGACGGCCGGCACCCCTTCGAGTGCCGGCCGTCCTCCTCGGCTCCACCCACCCCACTGCTCCTTCCCGTGACCGGAGTTTCGCATCATGTCTCACCCCGAGAACCGCACCACCCGCACCGCCGTCCCCATGGATCGGGACCCGATCAGCGGCAACCACCTCGGTGACCGCTCGGTCGTCGTCCGGTTCGGCCGATGGCTGGCAGGCAGCACCCATTACGTCGGCGCGCTCGTCGCGATCGGCGGCCTGCTCACCTTCCTGGCCTACGCCGTCGGCGGCGTGGAGGTCGCCGGGAACGCGGGCACACTGCTCAACGACGGGCCGCTGACCCAAGCCGACTCCTGGGCCGCGCTGATGATCCAAACCGGCGCCTCCGCGCTGCTCCTGCTCACGCCCGTCGTCGGCGGCTACGTCGCCTACGGCATCGCCGGGCGGCAAGCGGTCCTTCCCGGTGTCATCGGCGGCGTGGTCGCCATGGTGTCGATCGGGGGTTTCCTCGGCGGGATCGCCTCCGGCGTGCTGGCGGGCGTCACAACCGCGGTGGCGCGGCGGATCAGCGGCCGTCTGGCCCAGCGCGGCACCGTCTCGATCGTGCTCGCTCCCACGGTCGCCACCGCGGTCACCGCCGCCGTGATCTTCGAACTCGTCGGACCACGCGTCAGCGACCTCGTGGACGCGCTGCACAACGAGCTGCCGCCACTCACCTGGGCCAGCGGCCCGGTACTGGGCCTGGTCCTGGGGCTGCTGGTGACCGCGGACCTCAGCGGCACGATCAGCAAGGCCGCCATCGCGTTCGCCGCAACCGGCGTCGAGGTCGCGCCGAACAGCCTCAATTTCACGATCATGGCGACGGTCATGGCCGCGGGCATGGTGCCGCCCATCGCCCTGTCACTGGCCACCCTCGTGCGCGGCAGTGTGTTCACCCCGGCCGAACGCAGCTACGGCAAGGTCTCCTGGTTGTTCGGCGCCGCCTTCGTCCACGAGGGCGCTGTGCCGTTCGCGTTGGCCGACCCGCTGCGAGTCCTGCCCGCGACGCTGGCCGGCGGTGCCGTCACCGGCACCCTGACCATGACGTTCGGCTCCACGATGACCAGCACCATCGGCGGTGTCTTCGCGATCGGCAAACTCGGCTCGCCCCTGCTCTTCGCGGGCGCGGTGGCGGCCGGCGTCCTGGTGACGGCCGGCGCAGTGGTCGGCCTCAAGAGCCTGCGGCGCGCGGTGCCGGCAGAGACCAACGCGCGAGCCGCCACCCGGCGTACCACCAAGATGGATGCCTCGATGGCATGAGGACGCACCGACGTGTGACGTCGTCGACCCGGTCGCTCGTGCCGGGTCAGACAGACCGGCGACCTTGGTCGCCGGTCTCCGTCGGTGACAGCCTTCACCGGGCACCAGGAACCGGAGCGACTTCAAACAGCACCACGTGCGAGTCAGCACCCAAACGTATCGCCGAGCACGCCTTCACCCCACTGCTCGAGATCTCCCCACACACCTTCTCGGCCGCTCCGGGCCGCAAGTGTTGCGGCCCGTGGGCGAGCAGCTCTGCCGAAGCCCGGGCCTGGTGTGCGTACGACGACAGCAGCGCCGTTCACCGTCGGTGAGACCGGTGCCCGCCCGTGCCGGCGGGCGTTGCCGGATCAGCCTGTTCCGCGCCCGTGTTCGGCCTCGACACCGCCAACAGCTTCTCGACCAGCCTGCGCACCCCCGGACCGGGTCCCGCATCAGATCGGGCGCCTTGCTTTCGGTCCTCGCAGCCTGAGCGGTGCGCGGCTGAGCGGCTGCCATGTCCACCGAGTCCTCGTGCGGTCACCGCCCCGGTGACCTGTGCGACAGCTGTGACGTGTCTCACCGGAACTCGCCCGCACCGGACGTCAGTTCAAGACGTGACCACAGATATGCGAACCCGGGTGCGAAACGGAGATCCGGACGCCTTCGCGGAACTCTTCGACGCGTGCGCCCGCTCGGTGTACAACCACGCCTTCCGGCTGACCGCCGACTGGTCGCTGGCCGAGGACGTGATGTCGACGACCTTCATGGAGGCGTGGCGGCGCCGCGCCTCGGTCGAGGCCGAAGGCGGCTCGCTGCGGCCGTGGCTGCTGGGCATCGCCACCAACGTCGCCCGCTCCCACCACCGCAGCAACCGCCGCTACCGCAACGCGGCGAGCGCCGCGGCCGCCGCGCACGCCGCTGAGGAACGGGTCGAGGACCACGCCGAGGAGACCGCCGGACGCCTGGACGACCGGCGCCGTATCAACGCCACGCTCGCCGCCCTCAGCCTGCTCAAGCGTCCCGAGCGTGAGGTCCTGACGCTGTGCCTGTGGGAGGGGATGGAGTACGCCGAGGCGGCCCGCGCTCTCGGCATCCCGGTCGGCACCGTCCGCTCCCGCCTCTCCCGCGCCCGCGCCAAGCTGCGCAAGCTCGCCGATGCGCAACTCCTCGGAGAAAAACGGGAACCCACCCGCACGAACCGGCAGATAACAGGTGATCGCGGATACGCGGTCCGGTCCGCACAGGAAGGAAACCGATGAACGCCAGCCCCTCCCACCGGCCCCACCCGGCCGAGTGGACGGAGACGCAGAGTCTGCTGCCCTCCGCCGAGCGGGATCTGCCGGCGGGCCGCCACCAGTTCCACAAGGAGCAGATGATGGCCCGGATCCACGAAGACCTCCGCACCTCCTCCCGTACGTCCGCCACCTCTCCGGTCGCGCCCCTGAAGCGCTCCAACCCGTTCCTGCGCCGAGCGGTCCTCCTGCCCGCCGCGGCCTTCGCCCTGGCCGGCGCGGTCGTGGGCGGCCTCGCCCTCACCGGCGGCGGGGCGGACGACGGCAAGGCCACCCTGGCCACCGGCCCCGCACTGACCACCAGGATCGGCGCCGCCGACGCCAAGGGCGCCCCCCAGCTCCTCGAACGCATCTCCCTGGCCGCCGCCGACACCTCCGCGCCCACCCCGCACAAGGGCCAGTACATCTACATCGCCTCGAAGGTGGCCGACACCTACATCAAGACCGTCGGCGACAAGAGCGAGGCGGTCAGCGACGAGCTGCACTCCCGCCAGGTCTGGAACTCCCTCGACGGCAGGGACGGCTGGCTGATCGAGGCCGGTCAGACCAGCGACAAGGGCATCACCCTGAAGGGCGACACCCCGTTCAGCGGCGCCTACAACGCCCTGGCCGCGCTGCCGACCGACCCCGACGCGCTGCTCCAGCGGATCTACCGCGAGTCGGACGCCGTCCGGGACCCCGAAGTCCCGCGCGACCAGGCCGCCTTCGTCGCGATCGGCGATCTGTTGTTCGAGAGCTACCCGCCCGCCGAGGTCGGCGCCGCCCTCTACAAGGCCGCGGCCAAGATCCCCGGAGTCGTCTCGGTGGATGACGCGGTCGACGCCACGGGCCGGCACGGTGTCGCGATCGCGCGGGAGGACTCCGGCAACGGCGAGCGCATCGAGTGGATCTTCGACAAGAAGACCCTGCGGTTCCTCGGCGAGCGCATCGTGGTGGTCAAGGCCACGGCGGACAATCCCCTCAAGGTCGGTACCGTCACGCACACCAGCGCGATCACCGAGCGCGCGGTCGTCGACGCCAACAAGCAGCTCCCCGGGCAGGTGAGCTGAATGCGCGACAGAACCACAAGCGCCTCGCTGGCAGCCCTGCTGGTGGCGGGGCTGATGACGGGCGTCTCGGTGGCGGCCACGGGCTCCGGCCTCGGCTTACGGACGCAGGACACCGTCACGGTCGCGGCGCCCGGCGGCTCCGTCCTCGGCGCGCGGACCGCCGGCTCCGCCTCCGCGACCGGCCGGTACGTCACCCTCCTCACCGGCGACCGGGTTCTGCTGGACGCCCGGGGCCGGGTGACGGGCGTACGGCGGGCACCGGGCCGTGAGCACGTCCCGGTGTCCGTGCGCGGCGTCGGGGGCGATCAGTACGTCGTCCCCGCCGACGCCGCCGCCCTGATCGGCCAAGGCGTCCTGGACATGCGGCTGTTCGACGTCAGCGGCCTGATACGCGCCGGTTACGACGACACCCGGCGCGGCACGCTCCCGCTGATCGTGTCGTACGAGGGCACGTCCGCCCAGCACAGGAGTACGCAGAAGTCGCTGGTCGCGGACGCGGACGCCACCGTGCGTCGGGAGCTGCCCAGTGTGGCGGGCGCCGCGATCACCGTACCCAAGGCCGGGGCCGACGACATGTGGCAGGCCCTCACCGAGGGGAAGGGAGTCGCGCGGGTCTGGCTGGACGGCCGGTTCAAGGCGCCGGCGGACGAAGACGGCGCAAGGGCCGGGGAGGCGGGCGGCGGCGTCGCGCAGATCGGCGCCCCGGCCGCCTGGGCGGCCGGATACGACGGCAAGGGCGTCAAGGTCGCCGTCCTGGACACCGGCATCGACACCACACACCCGGACCTAGCCTCGGCGGTGACGGCAGCGAAGGACTTCAGCGGCACCGGCAGCACCGACGACAAGGCCGGCCACGGCACGCATGTCGCGGCGACGGTGGCGGGCTCGGGAGCCCGCTCCCGCGGGCGCTACAAGGGAGTCGCACCCAGCGCGAAGATCCTCAACGCGAAGGTGCTGAACGACGACGGCGAGGGCACCGACTCGTCCGTCATCGCCGGCCTGGAGTGGGCCGCCGGGCAGGGCGCCAGGGTGGCCAACCTCAGCCTGGGCCAGGCCGACACCCCGGGGGAGGACCCGGTCGAGGCGGCGGTGAACGCCCTCTCGAAGAGCACCGGCATGCTCACCGTCGCCGCGGCCGGCAACGAGGGCCCCGACGCGGGAACCGTCGGCTCCCCGGGGGCCGCGGAATCGGCGCTCACCGTGGGCGCCGTCGACGGCGAGGACCGGCTCGCCGAGTTCTCCAGCACCGGTCCGACCGCCGACAACGCGCTGAAACCGGACCTCACAGCACCGGGCGTGGCCATCGTCTCGGCGAGGGCGGCGCACGGCCACATGGGCGACCCGGCTGCCGACGGCTATGTCTCCATGTCCGGTACGTCGATGGCGACGCCGCATGCCGCGGGGGCGGCCGCGATCCTCGCCCAGCGGCACCCCGACTGGACCGGCGCACAGATCAAGCAGGCGCTCACCGCGTCCACCACCCCGACCACCGGCGCGACCGTCTACCAGCAGGGGACGGGCTGGCTCGACGTGTCCCGGGCACTTCAGGGGACGGTGGCGAGCGAACAGACCTCCGTGTCCTTCGGCAAGCAGCTGTGGCCCCACACCGACGACCGGCCGCTCACCCGGCACATCACCTACCGCAACGACGGCGACCACCCCGTCACCCTGGACCTGACGGCCACCGCGACCGGCCCCAAAGGCAGTACGGCCCCCGAAGGCATGTTCACGCTGAGCACCACACGGCTCACCGTCCCGGCGGGCGGCACCGCCGGCGTCGACCTCACCGCGGACACCCGCGTCGAGGCGGCGGACGGCGCCTACTCGGGCACGCTGGTCGCCACCGCGCGGAACGGCGCCGACCCCGCGGCCGTACGGACCGCCTTCGGTGTCGTACGCGAGGCCGAGGCGTACGACCTCACCCTGAAGTTCCTCGACCGCGACGGTCGGCCCGTGAGCGCTCCGCTGACCGAGATCCTCGGGTACTCGGGCACGTACTGGACCACGAACCTCGCGGACTCCGAGCAGATCTCCCAGGGCGTGTACCGGGTGCGGGTCCCGCGCGGCGACTACGTCGTGGACACCGTGCTGGAAGACGCCGAGGGCACTTCCGCGCTGGTCCGGCCCCGGCTCTCGCTCACCGGCGACACCACGGTCGTCTTCGACGCGCGCAAGGCGAAGCCGGTCCGGATCACCGCGCCGCAGGGCGCGAAGATGTCCGACGGCCAGCTCAACCTCGCCGTGGGCCCCGGGGACACCGGGAGCGAAGCGCACAACAGCACCCTGTTCTGGGGAACGTTCAAGAACCTGCGCACCGCGACCCTGGGACCGACCGCCCCGGCCGGAAGGCTCAGCACGCAGCTCGGCGGCCTGTGGCAGAAGGGCAACACCACCTACCACCTCCTTTACAACCTGCCCGACCGCTTCCCCACCGGCTACCGGCACACCACGCGCATGAACGAACTGGCCCTGCTGAAGCGCAACTTCGGCTCGTCCGCCGCGCACAGCAAGGGCATCGTCAACGTCCTGTGGACCGGCCCCACCCTGTCGCTGGGCACGGTGAGCGACCCCTTCCCGCTGCCGACGACCGCGAAGATCTACGTCACCACGCCCAAGGGCTTCCAGTGGACGGCCAACCTGGGCCAGCGAAACGCCTCCGGGGACGACGACGTCTTCTACGGCACGGAGAGCGCGAGGGCGTACCAGGCCGGCCGGACCTACGCGGCCACGTACAACGTCGGCGTCTTCAGCCCGATCACCGGCGGCCCGTACGGCGCACAGCGCGACGGCGACACCCTCGACCTGTGCGTCCCCGACCTCGCCGACGGGAGCGGACACCCCGCCTCCTCCACAGCGAAACGCCACACCACGGTGACCGCGGACGGCAGCACCCTGCTCGACAACGACGGCGACCTCTGCCAGACCGTGGAGAAGCTCCCGTCCCTCCCGGCCCGCTACACGATCCGAACGAACCTGACCCGCCCGCCAGGCGTGGCCACGACCACGACCCGCCTGACAGCGGCCTGGACCTTCACCTCCAGCCCCTCCGACCCCACCCCCCTCCCCCTCTCCACGGTCCGCTTCCACCCGAAACTGACCCCGACCGGCACGGCCCCCGCGGGCCGCCGCACCACGATCCCCCTCTCCCTCCAGGGCCCGGCGGCCACCCACCTGAAATCCCTGACGGTGAAGGTCTCCTACGACGCCGGCAAGACCTGGTCCCCCGCCCCGGTGACCACCACCCACGGCAAAAGGACCCTCACCCTGACCCACCCGGAAAACGCCCGCTCGGTCTCCCTCACATCCACCCTGACCGACACCACCGGCAACACCTACGCGGTGACGATCCTGAAGGCATACCTCCTGACCTGACGTGGTCCAGACACTCCTCGACGCGGTCACGCATCACCCGGAGCACTTCGCCGCTGCCGACCGAGACCCACGTTTCCGTCGATCCGCAGAGGCGGGCAACTGCGGCGGAGGGACGACTGGTGAAGGCTCGGAAGGCTGCGGTGTCACGGCCGAGTTGCACTTCCACGACCTTCGGCACACGGGCAACACGCTCGCCTCGACGGCGGGAGCCGGCACCCGGGAGCCGATGACGCATGGGCCACAGCAGCTGCCGAGCCGCGCTGATCCACCAGCACATGACCAGCGACCGGGACCGGTCCAGCGTGCAAAGTGCCACAGCCACGTCATCGAGGGTCCCCACCGCCGGGGCTGTCCGGTTTGGAAGCGTTTATCGTGCGGCGCACCACACTGGCCAATCGCGCCAGCGCAAATCCCCAGGAACTGATCACCGCCGCGCGCCTGCCGTCCGCCCGCGCGGACGGCGAGGATTGCATCGGCTCCAGTGCCGCAGTGCCGTAGTCGATGGCTGCCTTGCCGGAACGGGACTCGTCCGGGCCAGACCATGAGGACATGTGCATTCAAGGCCAGTGGGGTCGTACGTCGTGAGATGGGCTCCCGAGCCGGGTTGACCCTCGACCTTGTGCAGGGCCCAGAGTGCTGGGTGTGGAGAACGACATGCGCAGCATCGGCGAGATGGCCCGTGACAGCGGTCTGGGCGTGAGCGCCCTGCGGTTCTACGACCGTGCCGGTGTGCTGGTCCCGGCCTGGGTGGATCCGGTGAGCGGTTACCGCTGGTACGAACCCGAGCAACTCGAAGAGGCGCAGCTGCTGCCCGCTTGCGCCGGGCCGGGATGCCGCTGGCGGACATCCGGCTGGTGCTGGCCAGCTGGTTCGGGGCGGACACCGATCTGGCCCGGAAACTGCTCAAGGCACACCTGCGCCGCCTCGAACAGGGACTGTCCGATGCCCGCAGCGAGTTCTCCGCGCTCCGAGCACTACTCGATCACAGGGAGAACGTCATGACTTCGCTCCGCATCGCCACCGTCCGGCTGTCCATCGCCGCGTCCGACCTGGCAGCCGCGCTGGACACGGTCCGTTTCGCAGCGAGCACCGACCCTGAGCTGCCGATGCTCGGCGGGGTCCTGTTCGACATCGAGGGCGAGAGCCTCCACGTCGTGGCCACCGACCGGTACCGAATGGCTGTCGCGCACGCCGGTATCGCCGGGTACGACGGGAACCGAGTGCAGGTCATCGTGCCCACCCCGCTCGCGGACGCGATGCGGGCGCTCTTGGACGGCGAGGGAGCCGTGCGGCTTTCTGTCGACGGTGACCGTGTGACGCTGGAGACCGGGGACAGGCAGGCAGCCGGCCAGTGCCTCGACCACGACTTCCCCGACTACCGCCGTCTCCTCCCCCAGGCTGCAGGGCGCCGTGCCGTCGTCGAGGCGGCGGCCTTCCAGGAGGCTCTGGAAACCGGTCCCGTCCATTCTGGAGAGGCCGGAGCGCACGAGCTCAGCGTGCTCAAGGTGGTGGATGGCGGCACGGTGACCCTCTGCTCTGACGGTGATGAAGACCCGAACCGCGTCGCCGTCAACCGTACGTTCCTGCTGGACGCACTGGCCGCCGGGGCCCGGGACCGACTGATTCTGGAATTCGGCGCCCCCACAGTGCCGATCGCCATCCGCCGGCCCGACGACGAGAGCACCTTCTCGATCCTTATGCCGGTCCGCCTCGAGGACTGACGGTGCACTCACCCTGATCCGGCCCGCACAGACCAGTCAGACGCAGCCGAATCAGGGTGCCGGGCGACCCGTTGCCGGCGACGCTCCGGGGTCGGCGGAGTCGATGACGGGCGAGGAGACGGCGGGGGTGAACCACTGCCGCGCCCAGGCGGATTGCACGGTGAGCTGGGGGCTGGCGGAGATGTCGGCGCCGCCCTGTCCGGTGGCCGCTGCGAAGGAGGACGAGTCCGGATAGCCGGTACCCGCCCACGAGTAGAGGGGGCCGCCGCTTTTGGGGTCGATGGCCCGGTCCCTGAGCGCTCACGACCTCGTGTACCGAAGTTGAGGAGGAACGGGCGACCCGAGGAACGGAGAACTCATTTCACGCGGTCTGTCACAGGCAGCTTCATGGTCGAGACACCCTGGGAGCCGCGGACGAGCCGATGTCCGCGCCGCCAGGTGTCACTGGGCTGTCGGGGCGGCCGGCAGTGGCTTCAGGCCGCAGTGCCCTCAATGCCATCTTCGTCATCTCGGCCTCCACGGTGACCCGGTCCGGGACCACGCTCGCGCGGAAGGCACGCCCGGCCAGGAGAGAGACGAGCCACCAGGCAGCGGTGTGCGGGTCGAGGTCGTCCCGCACATCGCCGGCCGTCTGACCGCGGCGAATCAGCTCCGCGAGCGTGTCGGCGAAGTGCTGGTGCACCTGGCGCAGGGCCTCGCCGAGGTCAGGGTCGTGGGCCAGGGCGGTGGCGTCGGCGAAGAGGAATCCGTGCGCGCCGGGCTGGTGGAAGCGGTCCATGTGCGCCGGGTCGAGGAAGGTCGCCAGCACTTCGGGGACCGGGCGGCCCGCGTCGGCGGCATGGTGCAGGAGTGCGGAGACCGCGTCGGTGGCATGGTCCAGGGCCGCCCGGTACAGCGCGGCCTTGGAGCCGAAGTTCTGGAAGACCACCGGTTCGCTGACCCCGACCTTTTTGGCGATGTCGGAGACCTTGCCGCGCTGGTAGCCGGTCTCGGAGAAGACCTCGGTGGCCGCGGTCAGGATCGATGCGCGCCGCTCGGCTGCGGGCAGGCGGGTGCGCGTGCGGGGGCGGTGCTCGGTCACGACAGCCATCGTATGCGGCGCCCTTGCGGCTTTTCTTAGTCGGGACTAAGTTAGGAGTCGCACTTAGTCGTGACTAAGTTATGGAGCGGGTCATGAACCTCGGGCAACTCATGCAGGGCAAGCAGCACGCGGAAACCCCCGGCGTCACCATCGCAACCCCGCGCGCGTACGAACTCTTCGGCGACGTCTGCTTCTTCGGCCGCCGCGGTCGCGCCTTCACCCGCCTCGCCGAACTCAGCGGCGCCGAGCCGGGCCACCAGGTCCTCGACGTCGGCTGCGGCACCGGCTACCTGACCCGGCGCGTGGCCGCGCGGGTCGGCCCGGACGGAGCGGCGACCGGAGTGGACCCCTCGACGCCGGTCCTGGACTACGCCCGCCGGAGGAAGCAGCGCCCTGGCAGCGCCGCCTGTACGTACCAGGAAGGCATCGCAGAGGCCCTCGACCTGCCGGACGCCTCCTTCGACACAGTCGTCACCAGCCTGATGCTCCACCACCTCCCGGAGGACCTCCGTCCCGCGGCGCTGCGTGAGATGCGTCGCGTCCTGCGACCCGGCGGGCGGCTGCTGGTCGTGGAGTTCCGGCCGCCGAAGAGCCGGATCGGCCGCCATCTGGTGCACGGCGGTGCGGGCCACGCCATGGCCCACAACCGGGTGGACCTCCTGGAAGGGCTCATCACGGACGCGGGCTTCGAGGTGACCGGGCAGGGCGAGGTGCGGCCCTGGCTGTGCTACGTACAGGCGCAGCGCACGCGGCACTGACAGGGCGCCGGCCCAGCCCTCATGATGGGCAAGTCATGGTGACTTCAACCCTTGGGTCCCGCCTGTGCCGTTCCGGTGACGTACCGGCCGCGATGCGGGTTGCGGCTGTCCGGGCGGCCGTGTTGCGGCGACGGGGACGGTACTCGCGGTCGCGGGGCACCGCGTCGTGTTCGACATGTTGCCTTCCTGGGGAGCCCGTGGGGCCCTGGCCGGCCTTCTCTTCGTCGTGGCCTTTCCCGCTGCCGGGCAAGAGAGCTCGCCCACACGGCAATTGATTGTCGCTTTCCTGGGCCAGGCGTTCGGAGTCTGCTGGTTCACCACGCCCACCGAACTCGCCTACGAACACCTGTCCGCGGCCGGGCCTTTCGTGATCGCGCATCTCGCCATGCCCCCTGCTCCTGCACGGCCTGCCGGACGGCCGGTTCGGTCTTCACCGGGTGGCGGGTGAACTGCGTTGCCCGTGCGCCTGGTTGTTGCGCCTGCTGCTTCCCTCAGGTCAGTGTCGAAGCGACCACAGCGGCGCTCATACCGACACCCGTCTGCCGTGGCCCGGCCCGCGCCTCGCCGCGCAGAACCGTCGCTCGTCCACTGTGTCGTACGACGCGGCCCCCCTCTCGGCGTATGGCCCACCGCTGCCTGAACGGCCGTAGACGGCCGGGCGGCGGTTGGCGTGTTCGCGCACGTATTGCCTGAGAGACCACATTCACGGTGGCCCAACGGGCCGCCACCTGGGGGAATTCATGTCCACGACGGTCGTCGTGATCGGGGCGGGCCCGTGCGGCCTGTCTACCGCCGCGCACCTCAAGGCGCGCGGTCTGCACGTCAGGGTGTTGGGCTCATCGATGGCGAGCTGGGCCGAGAGCATGCCCGTGGGCATGCTGCTGAAGTCTCCGCCGAGCGCGTCGGTGCTGTCCGCGCCGAAGCCCGGCGTCACGCTGGACGCCAACGCCCGGCAGACGGGGGAGCCGCGGCTGACGGGACACGACCCGGTACCGGTCGAGACGTTCGTCCGGTACGGGCGGTGGTTCGCCGAGCAACTGGTGCCCGAAGTCGAGAACGTGCGCGTCCTGGGCGTCGACCGGCAGGCCGACGGGTTCCACCTCAAGCTGGCCTCAGGCGAAGAACTGCAGGCCCAGGCAGTAGTGGTCGCCAGCGGGATGGACGGCTTCGCGCACGTCCCCGAGCCGCTCACCGCCCTCGTCCCGGAAGGGCTCGTCTCGCGCAGCTCCCACCTGGCTCATTTGCCGGCTTCGGGGCCGTACCACTGGAGTGCCTGGCCTGTGACGGCGGCGATGCACTCGAAGCCGCGGTCGCGGTGCAGCAGGGTCAGACCCTGCAGTTCGGCCGTGGCGGCGACCACGAGATCGACGGCCCCGGTGCTGCGGTGCTCTCCGCGGTGGGTGAGGATCTCCTGGACCTGCCAGGCGCGGTCGTCGACAGTCACCCAGCCGAAGAGCAGGCACTCACCCCAGGCACACCGACACGGAAGCCGAACCCCATGACGTACCCCTCTCCCCAGAAACAGTCTGGGACCCGAAAGGGGCGTGTGAGGTCGGCTCGGCAGGTCCTCGGCAACACGACATGGGGAGGTGTACCGGATACATCAATCCGGTACATGGACTACTCTTGGTACATGTCCATGAAGCGCACCAACGTCTACGCCGACCCCGAGGACCTGGCCATCATCAAGGAGGCCGCCAAGCGCCGGGGTATAAGCGAGGCCGAGATCATCCGCCAGGGCATCCACCTTGCAGCGATGGCGAACCGGGTCTGGGACGAGCCGCTGTTCTCACGCACCTTCGAGGGCCCGGGGCGCACGCTCTCCAAGTCGGAGGTCCGCGACACGGTCACCGACGCCGTCCGGCGTGGGACCGACTCGGGGTCCGGATCCGCCGCGTGATCATTGTCATCGCCGATACGTCCGGCCTTCTGGCAGCGCTGGACTCGGCTCACCCGGAGCACCGGGCGGCGAACGAGGCGATCATGGCGGCGGGCCTGCTGGTCATGTCCCCGCTCCTGCTGGCCGAACTGGATCACGTGGCGACGCGTGAGCTGGGCAGGGAGGCTGCCGTCAGCGCGGTCGACGACCTGCGGCGCTGGATGAGCCGGGGTCGTGTCGTCCTGCCGGAGATCACGGAGGACCACCTGGGCGCCGCCCAGTCCGTCCGTGTCCGCTACCGCGCGCTGGACCTCGACCTCGCCGACGCGGTGAACGTGGCGCTTGCCGCCGATTACGACACGGACGCGATTCTCACCCTCGACCGACGGGACTTCCGGGCCGTACGCCCGCTGGGCCGTTACAAGGCGTTCCGGGTACTCCCCGACGACCTCCCGCTCTGACGCAGGGCCCCGGCGGTCAAGTGCCCGCTTCTACAAGGGGCTTGTGCCCGCCCACGCAGCATCGGCCCCTCTATGAACAAACCCCAGGTCACTGACCTGGGGTTTCGTCATGGAGCGGGTGACGAGAATCGAACTCGCGCTCTCAGCTTGGGAAGCGACGGCGCTTGCGGAGGGGAATAGCTTCTGACCGGGGTGTATGTGCTGTGACGTGACGTCCGAGGGCGCAGAACCGCACCGCTGTTGACCGTGGTTCACCGGTCTTATGGGCACGCTATGGGCACGCCATCGGCTCGGAGGCGCGGGGAGCACCCCACCTTCAACACGGTCAACAAGTGGGCCGCCGGCATCTGCGACACGCTCGCCCTGGGCATCCTGTGCGAGGCGTACGGCATGGGCATCCCGACCGCTGTCCTGAGAAGGGGGCGAGCGTAGCCGCGGATGCCGCCGCTTGCCTCGCTCGCGTACACCGCCCGCTCGAACGGCTCGCCATCCTCGATCGGCCGCATGCGCATGCCGCACATGCGCCCGCCGTACGGTCTTCTCGACGTCCCCTGCCCGGTAGGGCTTGCCAAGCCTCGTTCACCCGTCACAGCTTGACCTGCACCGCCGGCCGAGTGGTGAAGGCGACGGGCGGTCCGCCAACCACGGTGGGGCCGCAGGCCGTTGAGCCTGCGGCCCCTTTAGGAGGTCGGGATCTCAGGAGGGGTCGCCGTACTGGAGACCGCGTCCGTTGGTGCCGATGTAGACGCGGCCGAAGGTGTCGGGGTCGCCGGTGACGATGCCGATGCCGCTGATGCCGCCCCACTGGTGGGCGTCGTCGTTGACGCGGAGCCAGGTGGCGCCCTTGTCGGTGGAGCGGAACACTCCGGCCACGTCCTTGACGGTGCCGATCATGTACAGCGCCTGGTACGAGGCGCCCGGTGCGGCCTTGCCGAAGCCGAGGGCGGAGGCGGACTGCACCGAGGAGAGCGTGGTGAAGCTGCGGCCGCCGTCGGTGGAATGCAGCAGCCCCTTGCCGCCGCCGGAGAGCCACAGGTCACCCGCGACACCGGGGACGGCGCTGAGCTTGCCGCTCGGCAGGTTGGATGCGCGGGCACCGAAGGTCGCGCCGCCGTCGGTGCTGGCGTAGAGCGTGCCCTTGTTCAGCGAGTAGAAGGTGTTGGCCGAGGACCGGTCGGCGACGACCACGGCATCGTTGCCGAGACCGCTGACCCTCGACCAGCTCGCGCCCCGGTCGGTGGAGCGGTACGGGGCCAGGCCGGCCTCGGCCCAGACGAACGTGGAGCCGTCCGCCGCGATCGCGATGTGGCCGCTGTCCGCGCTGGGCACCGGCTCACCCTTGAAGCCGTTCCAGGTGTGGCCGCCGTCGGTGGAGAGGGCGCCGTCCTGCTTGCCGCCCCGGCCGACCCGGACCACCAGCGAGGGGTTGGACTGGGCGAAGTCGACGGAGGTGCTGTTGTACATCTCCGGGTTGGTCAGCCGCCCGGTGGGCTCCTTCGTCAGGTCGTCGTACACGAAGCCGCCCTGGTCGCCCAGCGAGGTGATGAGGGCGGCGGCGCCGGGCGGGGAGACCGCGTCGTAGTACGCCGTCTCCTCCAGCCCGCGGGCTCCGATGAACCAGTGGCTGGTGCCGCCGTTGTCGGTCGCGTTGGCGTCGTTGCTGGCCCAGATGCCGTTGCCGGTCCCGTACAGCACGTGCCCGGAGTCGAACGGGTCGATGCTCAGCGCGGTCATCCAGTGCCCGATGCCGGTGCCGAGGTACGGGGCGATGGAGGCGTTTCGCACGGACTTGTCGGACTGGGTCTTCCAGGTCGCACCGCCGTCGGTGCTGCGGTAGACCTCGTCCTGCGGCCACCAGCGGTCCAGCGTGGTGACCATCACCGTGGACGGCTTCTGCGGGTCGACGGCCAGACCGCCGAAGCCGTAGTTGCCCTGGGACGGCGAGATGTTCTTCCACGCCCCGCCGGCGTACTTCCACACCGAACCACCCGACACGTTGTTCGGGCCGGTGTTGTTGGAGTACGACACGTATAGCGAGCCGTCACCGGAGAGCACGCCGTGCTGCGGCACCTGGCCGGTGGGCTGCCCGGAGACCGCCTGCCAGGAGTTGCCGCCGTCGGTGGACCGGTACAGGTTGGTGGACCTGTCGGCGACGCCGACGTAGATCGTGTTGCTGCCGGCCGGGCCGTACGTCACGAAGGAGATGCCGGTGCCGAAGCTCGCGCCGTCCTTGACCGGGAACGAGGAGACCTGGCTCCAGGTCTTACCGGCGTCGGAGCTGCGCCACAGGCCGTTCTTGCGGGTGCCCAGCAGCAGGTGGTCGTGGTTCGCGGGGTCGATCACCAGGCGCTCGCCCGCCCCGCGGGCGTCCTCGTTGCCGCCCAGCTTGAACGGCAGGTCGGTGCGCTGGAAGGTGCGGCCGCGGTCGGTGGAGCGCAGGAGCGCCCCGTTGCCGGCCCACTCGTTGGTGTAGGTGCCGGCCGCGAGGTAGAGCCGTTCCGGGTCGACCGGGTCGGTGGCCAGCGACTCGATGCCCAGCAGGTTCCAGTCCTTCTCGCCGAACTGGTCGGTCAGCGGGATCCACTGCTCGGCCCCGGTGTCCCAACGGTACGCGCCACCCATGTCGGTGCGCGCGTACAGCAGGTCCTTCTCCTTCTGGTTGAAGACCAGGCCGGTGACGTAACCGCCGCCCGCCACCGGGGCGTTCTTCCACACATACGGTCCGGCCGCGGCCGTGGTCTGCGCGCTGCCGGTCCCGGACGCCTGGGTCTCGGCTGTTTTCACCAGCTTCCACTGCTGGTTGGTGCCGCCCGTGCCCGGATACTGGATGACTGCCGCGCCGTCGGCCGTGGAGCCTCCGGAGACGTCCAGGACCTGGCCGCTCCTACGGGAGGTGAAGGTGACGGCGTCGGAACCGCTCACATCGCTGATCCGCCACTCCTGGGAGGTGGCGGAGCTGTCGGTCTGCTGCTCGGCGGCGGCCGTCTGATCGGTGGAATTGCCCGCTATGCCCAGCACTTTGCCGCTGTTGCGGTTCACCAGCTCGTAGTAGCCGTCCCCGGTGGACTTCAGCTTCCACTGCTGGTTGGCGGTGTTCTGATCGGTCCACTGCTGGATACGGGTGCCGTCGGCCGTGGAGAAGCCGTTGACGTCCAGCACCTTGCCGCTGCGCACGGAGACCAGCCGGTAGTAGGCGCCGGCGTCGACCGTCGCAGCCTGCGAGTCCTCCTGCATGAACAGGAGATACGGCACGACGATGGCGGGCGCGCCGACCAGCACAGCGGTGGCGGTCCAGCGACGGCGGTGACGCCCGCGGCGCCTGCCGTTCGTGGGGTTGCTCATGGGTAAAGGCTCTCCTTGCGGACTGTGCACGAGGGGGGGGACCTGGCCACCGGGCTGGCCGGATCCACTCCCTTGTGGTCGCAGGAGCCGCAAAGGGTTGCCGCGAGCCGAGAACTTCTTGACGGGAGTTTTCCTCCCCGATCACGGCAACCTTTTTGTGCGCACGGCGGCAACTGACGGGTAACCGGGACCGGGACCAAGGCTCACTGCGCCGAAGCGTCCGCCACCGCGTACATCAGCGCCGTCCAGGACTGCCTCAACGTCCCGCGCTGCACGGGCATCACGGTGTGGGGCATCCGCGACAGCGACTCCCGGCGCGGCCTTGATCGGGCGCATGAGAAGAGGACGGCGGCCGTCGCGTGCGGGTCGACGAAGCGTCGGCACCAGCACCATCGCAGGCAGCGCACCCAGGGGCGTTCAACTCCAGCGGGTGCGCGGCTACTTCGAGGCGTCTTCGATTGCCTCGAAGATGTCGGCGTCCGTCTCCTTCTGCCAGTCGGGCAGGTCGGGCCAGTCGGCGACGTATCCGGGCTTGGGGTCCTCGAAGTGCTTGTACATCTGGGCGGTCCAGCAGGTGGCGACGAAGCGGCTCTTCTGCTCGCGGGTGAGCCTGGAGGCGTGGCGGTCGCTGAGGTCGAGGAACTGTCGCACCTGGTCGTACACGGCCCCGGCGGCCCGGCGCTCCCACTCCGGGGTGTCTTCCCAGGGGGTGATGTAGCCGGGCTTGGGTTCGCCGGGGAAGTGCTTTCGAACGCCGGTGATCCAAGCCTCGCGGAACACTCGTGCGCCCTCGATCTGCGACATGCCTTCCCCTCTCGTCACGTCGTGCACAGTGCGTCGATCTCGGCGCCCAACTCGACCACACGGGCGTCGCGGGCGAGGGGGCCGAGGTCGGTTCGTAGCCCCTGGAGTTTACGGGCGACGTATCCGGAGGACGTCGCTCGGGCGAGTTGCAGGGCCTCGCGGCCGTAGGTGAGGACTTGGTCCGGGTCGTGCCGCTTGGCGCCGATGGAGGCGAGGTCGGTGAGGATGGCGCCGCGGCGCCGGAAGGATTGCCCGGAGGCGAGTACGTCCTGGCGCAAAGCAGCGGTGAGGGCCTTCTCGGCGAGGTCGAGGCGGCCGAGTTGGAGGTAGCGGGCGCCGCGTTCCTCGGCGAGGCGGGAGCCGTCGAAGCGCAGCCAGCCGCCGTTGTGGAACGAGCCGCCCAGGTCCGTGACCTTTTCCGCCTCGTCCAGGGCGCGCTCGCAGGCGGACAGGTTCCCGAGTCCGGCATACGCCTCGGCTTGAACGGAGGCGACCCAGTGGCGGGTGGACAGGGAGCTGTCTCCTCGCCGCGCCACCCGCTCAGCCGCCGAGAGTGCGGTGGCGGCCTCGGCGTAACGCCGTTCGTACAGATCGACGTATGCGTGTCGGACCAGGGCGCATGCCCAGAGGTCGTACGACTGGGCTTCCTTGCTCGCGGAGGCGGCGAGCGTGTAGGACGCCGCTGCGTCGGTGTAGCGGTTGCCGTCGAAGGCCAGCTCACCGGCGAGCTGGAAGAGGTCGCCGGCCGCGCCGCACAGGGCCTGGGATTCAGCTGCCGGCTGGCCGTCGAGGGTGTCGTTGAGCGTGGTGAGCTGGTCGCGGACGATCGGGTACACGGAGCCCTTGGCGCGGGCGAGTTGATACACCTGCCACAGGTGGCCGTTCATGCGCAGGAAATCCTCCGACATCCCACGGTGGGCTCCGTCGGTGAGGGCGGCGCTGTCGTCGGCGGGCAGGGCCACGAGGGCGCTGGCGACGGCTATGGCGCGCAGAAACTGGCGTCGGATCATGTCGTCGAGGTCCCCTGAGCCGTGGTGGTCGCGAGGCGCCGACCCTGCCGGCGCCGGACGGGCTGCTTGTGGCTGTCCCACCAGGGCGTCGAGTTCGTCAAGGTCGAGGTGCAGCAGCTCGGCCAGCCGTGGCCGTAAGGGCGGCTGGGGTGTGGTGGTCCGCGTCTCCCAGCGTCCGATCGTGCGCCGGTCGACGCCGAGGGCGTGCGCGAGCTCTTCCTGACTGTAGCCCAGCGCCCTGCGCCGCTCCGCAAGCCCCATGCCGCCCCCTTTCCACGTTCCCGTCCGTGTCTACCCTGGCGGCGCTGATCTGTCCCATGAGTGTCCCAGGACTGCCTCATGGATGCCGTGGTCCGCGCCAACCCGCTCCGGTTTTCTGGACGTTGTCAGCCACGACAACAGTGGACACCGGAGAAGGGGTGCGGGCATGGGAACACAGAGCGCCACGTCGTCCGAGGCGGCGCAGCTCCCGATCGTCCTGGAGGCGGTCGACGAGAGCGTGGCCACGGCGCTCGCCGTCGGGCTGGCGATGCCCGATCGCCCGGTCATCGACGCGACGACCCGGAACCTGGTCAGCCACCTCAGAGCGCTGATGGCCGAGGACCTCGGCTTCGACGAGGACCCAGCCGTGCAGGCGCTGTTCCGGGAGGGCTACCGGATCCTCGACCTGACGCGCCGGCCCACCGCGGAGTCCACCCACTTCGGCGCCTACCAGTACATGCGTGAGGTCGGCCTGCTGACCAGGCGGTTCGCCGACGTCTATCGCGAGACGCAGGAACAGGATGCAGCCGATGGCTGACGAAGCCCCCACCGATCTGCCCATGCGCCAGCCCGGAGCGACCCTGTCTGAACAGGAGTGGGCACGACGCCTCTTCATCAGTCCACCCGGCCTCCGCCCAGTGGCTGCTGTCAGCTCTGATCATCGCCTCCACCGCACCGGTCGCCTGGGCCTTCTGGTACCTCGACCGCTCCTAGCCCTCGACGGGCACTCACTGACTCCCGCTCTGGCCGCGCGAGCCCTCAGGAAGACCCGGTTCCCCGCCGGGGCGGGCTCCACAACTCCCCAGCGGCCAGAGCGGGATCCCATCAGGCAGCATCACCGGCGGCACCCTGCCGCCTTGGCAGTCCCCTCGATGAGCTCCCGTCCCGGTCGCCGGCCTGCCCGCGGCCGGGACGGGGCCAGGGCTCCGCACTTCGCGGGGCTCATCCACTCACCTCGAAGGAGAAGAACGACCATGAACATCGACGAACTGTTCACCGGCGACCTGATCACCGGCGTCCCCAGCATGGACGCGGCGCTGCTCGACAAGATGCCCGGGGGTGGTGACAACAACGGCGACCACTGCAGCTGATCAGCCCGTGAACGCGGTGGAGCAGGGCCGAACGCCCTGCTCCACCGCCCCATGACCGAGGGGGAAGCAGGTGCTTTCGTTTCGTGTGCGTCTGGCCGACACCCGGAGCACAGCGTGGCGCTGGGACACAGACCGGTGGGTCAGCGGGCAGAGCTGGATCAGACCCGCTCACGTAGCCGCCCTGGAAGCCGAGCTTGTGCCGGGCGATGGATCCGGCGTCCACGCGCTGGTGAGGGAGGACAAGGGCGGGGAGGTGGACTTCACGTCCCTGTTCCTACGCCCGGGCGAGGTTCAGGTTTCAGCGGGCGTGTTCGGCACCGCGCCGCTGTACCTCGTCGCGGCCGGAGAAGACCTGTACGGCTCCTGGGACTTGGCTGACCTACGGCTCCACCTACGACCTGATCGACTTAATCCCCGGGCCATGGCGCGCACCTTGACCCGTCGACACCGCTACAGCGCCGACACCCTCTTCGACGGTGTGTACCGGCTCACGGAACGCGCCACGGCCGTCTTCACGACCGCGGGACTCACGATCCTCTACCCCGAGCCCGCCCAGCACGTACTGGAACCCCGAAGGCTGCGCCCGGGTGTTGACCCGGTGGACGCGTTCGATGTGCTGCTGACCGAGGTTGCGGCCGGGTGGCGTTCTACGGCGAGCTGCGTCGGCGTGGAGGTGTCCGGCGGGGCCGACTCGGGCAACGTGACTCTCTCCACTGCCGCAGCCGGCTTCGGCTCCGTCCACACATTCGGCCTGCTCATGGCCGGCCGGATCGGTCGGCTTCAGCAAGACCGACGTCGCATGCTGGTGGATCACCTGGGACTGCGGGACACCGCCATCCCGGCCATGCAGCATCCGCCGTTCGTGCCCGGTGGGGTACGGGGCCGCGGATTGCCGCACGACCCGGCAGGAGCCTTCTACCAGGAGGCGTTCGACGTCTTGTGCGGGCACGCGGCCGCCCACGGTTGCGAGGTGATCTTCACGGGCGGTGGCGGGGACGAGGTCAACGCCTGCCACTCCCGTACGGACGCCGAACTCCCCGCTGCAGAGCCCATCCCTTGGCTCGGGGACAAGGCCGTCGAGGCCCTGGTTCAGGTGGACGAGAACCTCGCCCCCATCCCTGTGCTCCCGGTGCCCACGCTCATGGCCTTCGGCCTGCACAACCCGGCCTATCTGAGACTCGGAATCTGGCCGGTGGCTCCGCTTGTCCACCCCCGAATGGTTCGTTTCATGGAGCAACTGCCCCACGAGCACAAGGAGGGCAAGGCGATGTTCCGCGACCGCCTGCGGCGTGCCGGACTGCCCGAATCCGTCGCGGCCCCGAACGAACCGGAGAACTTCCTCGCGGTCATGGAGTCGGGCCTGCGAAGCTACGGCCTTCCCCTCCTGGACGACATGCTCCGCGAGTCACTGCTGGTCGACCTCGGCTACGTTGATCCCGTCGCCCTGGCCCGAGCCCGGGAGCACGCCGAGCGAGCCCCCGTGGTGCCTGACTTGCTGTGCGACACACTCGCCCTGGAAGTCGGACTCCGGAGCCTTGCATGAGCAGCCTGGACATCGTGGAGGCAGAACGCCTCGAAGCGTCGAACCTCTTCTACCGGGACCCCACGCTGTACGATCACGCGCAGGCTGACAGCGACAGCGCGAGCCTCTGCCGGGAACTCATCGACCGGCACTACCCCGAAGCCCGCACACTGTTGGACTTCGGCTGCGGCACCGGCAGGGACCTGGAACTGCTGGCCCAGCACTTCGACTGCATCGGCGTTGATCTTCAGCCCGGCCTGGTCGACTACGCACGCCGCACCCGCCCCGAACTCGACTTCCGGGTCGGGGACATGCGCACCGTCCGACTCGGGCACACCACCGACGTCCTGGTGTGCCTGGGCAACTCGCTCGCCTACGTGCACGACAACGCTGATATCCGGGCAGCGTTCCAGACCTTCGCCGCACACGCGCACCCGGACACCCTGCTCGTCCTGTGCTCCCCGGTAGCCCCGATCGAGTCTCCAAGCCCTCAACAGGCCCGCGTAGAGACCCCCCTCGGAGCCGCCACGGTGACCATCAGCTACCAGTGGGACCTGCGGACACAGATCAACACCATGCGCCGGCACTGGGTGTTCGACTCGGGGGAGGAGTGCCACGATGCCATCCGGCGGCGTGTTCTCGGCCCTCGTGAACTGGAGCTGCACGCGCTCCTCGCCGGTTTCGAGGTCTTTGAGATGGTCAACGAAACCGGCGAACAGCCTGTCCTGGGCCCAGGCGCCTACACGGCGGCTCGCTATCAGGGGTGAGGCTCCGGCCAATGCTGCTGCAGTATGACGAGTTGGGTCATCGCCTGAAAGCCGAGGACTCCGCTTGATCGGCAGGCGGTTGCTCGCTGACCTCGACTGGGCAGCATGGCGGGAAGGAAACGGGGTCGCCCTTCAGCACATGCTGAACCCTCAGCCGCCCAGCATCGAGGGCATCCGGAAGGACCAGCAGGGATGAGCCAGGGAGTGCCGGTGCCGGAGCACGAGCAGCGCCAGATCACCGACGAGCAGTTCCACGACGCGGTGCTGATCCGGGACTACCACCGGATGGGCCACGAGTGGCGGCTCTGCTCGGCGGCGATCGGCCTGGGCAGCCCCGACCTGGGCGTCGCCACCACGGCCGTCGTCCTCTACCTGGGTGTGGTCCAGAGTGTGGAGCTCCGCCTCGTTGGTTCCGGGGAGTGCGGCTCGCGGTCGCCGGTTTTGGTCACCGATCCGGGCTGCCGTTGGGAAGGGGTGGCCCGGCGGAGGAGGATGGACACGACCTCGGCAGCTCCTCACCGGTGCAGAGCGTCGGGGGACAGACGGTGGGTGAGGAAGGAACGGGCCAGGTCGGGCAGCAACTGGCCGTGGGCGGCGGCGTGTGCGCGCAGCCGCAGCAGGGCCTGGTCGATCGGGATGTCGAGTGCGGCGGCGAGGTAGCCCGTGGCCTGGTGGACTTCGGCACGGTAGAGCCGCAGGTCGGCGCCCGGTGCGGTGTCGCCGGTCGGATCGCCGAATTGGGTGACCAGTACAAGCAGCAGGATCTGTGCCAGACCGTGCAGGGCGTCGAGGCAGGCCGGGGTGAGCGGGCCGGGGGTGGTGCGGTAGCCGGTGAGGACCCCTGCGGTGGTGGCCCCGATCTGCAGGGGCAGCGCCACGATCGTGCGGGCCGGGGTGCGGGCGGCGGCCGGCAGGAACAGCGGCCAGCGGGCCGGGTGTGCAGCGTGCAGATCCGGTTCGGTCACCGTCCGGCCCTCTCGGGCGGCCTGGAGGGTGGGGCCGTCGCCGAGGGTGTACTGCAGGGTGTCGAGATCGATACCCAGGCCCTGCGGCGGGTCTGCCCACAGCAGTTCGGGCCGGCCGTCCCGGGTGACGGCGTTCAGGGTGAAGGCGTGCAGCCCGAACAGGCGAGCGCTGCCAGACGGCAGTGCTCGCGACGGTCCCTCTCCGGCGCGGACCGCGGCGTGCGCACGGGCCAGTAGATCGGTCAGGGCGTCGTCGGGTCGCGGGACATTCCGGGATCCAGTGTCCTCCGTGTCGCGAGGCACGTCACTGGATGATAGTGAGTTCGGCGGGGATGTCCCCCCGCACGACCTGGTGGGCCAGGTCGGTGAGTTTCTGCCGTCGGCAGCGGGCGTGCCCGCGCAGCCGCCCGAAGGCGTCGTGGACGTCGATCCCGAGCCGGGCGGCCAGCACGCCCTTCGCCTGCTCGATCACGATGCGCGACTGCAGGGCGGTCTCGAGCTGGGCGATGGTCTCGTCCCTGGAGATCAGGCTGTGGCGGTGGTGCAGACAGGCCCCGGCGGCATCGGCCAGCACCTGCGCCCGCTGCAGACCGTCAGGTGTGATCGGGTGGGGCCCGCCATGCAGCAGGTTCAGGGCACCCGGTGTGTGCTGGGCGACGCGCAGCGGTACGGCGGCGACACTGGTGAAACCCGCGGCCGCCGCCCGTGGGGTGAAGCCGGGCCAGCGCTGCGATCCGGGGCCGCCCGGGTGCAGCGAGACCGGTTCGAGCATGCTTCCGGTGCGCGCGCTGTCCACGCAGGGGCCCTCACCCAGGTCGAGCTGAGCCTCCTCCAGACGCCCGCACGCCTCGTCGGAAGCGGTCAGGTAGTCGACCCGGCCGGTCCCGTCGAGGACGGTGACACCGGCCGCGTACACGCCCGCGAACCTCACCGCATACGCCGTCAGATCGTGCAGCATTTCCAGGACATCGAAACCGTCCGTGCGCGAGCCCAGATCGAGCACGGCCCGGGCCAGCAGAACATCGTGGGGCACGGCAGACATCACAAAGATCCGTTCCGTCGCCTCCCGGGACGCACGGCGAGCAGATGCCGGGGTACAGACACACCCGAAGAGGCCACCGTTTGAAGGGTTCGGCTGATGGCAGCCGTGTCATGCCCGCTGACGGAACGCTCCGAATCTCGCCTCGTTTCCTGTCCACCGTCCGAGCCGCCCCTCACGACCGGATCCACGGCCCGGGCAACTCACGGTACGCAGCCCAGCGTATTACCGCCTCCGCATCAAAGCCTTCGCCGCATTCATATCGGCGAAGTCGATGGCCTACGTCGCCGACAGCCGACTGCCCGGCCCAGCCAAGTCCAGGCAATGGTTCCGAGCGCCGTTCTTCGGCGTACTCCCGCTACGTCCAACCGTCGAGTGACACCTGAGAGCCCCCGCGGAGACAGTCGTGGAGGGCGCTTGCGGCGACCCGTTGGGGGCTTCGGCAAAGCCGGTCCCCCGGGGCCGTCCGGCAATCGGCCGGTCGGCCGCCTGAGCGCACACGCCGCGGGTCGCACGCCGTACCTGGAGTAGCGTGGTCAGGGCGAGGTGAATTCTGCTTGCATCGGATCCCGAACGGGTGGTCCACGATGGCCGACTCCGACGCATCCCCTGGTTCCGGGGAGCTGCCGAGTGGTGTGCACCATGCCGTGCGGCCAGGGAGTGCACTGCTCCGGCTGGAGACGTCGGCATCGCGCGAAGGCATCCTCGACGGGGCGTGGTGGCCACGGTCGCGTGACATCGGTGCCGAGCTGCCCGCGCTGCTGAGCGCCCTCACCGAGCACCTGGGGCCTGTGACCCGCGTCGGGCTGGATGCCACGGCCTGGGAGGGGCTCAGGACACGGATCGTCGTCGGTGACCACGTGGTACACGTGGACTCCTTCCCGGTGAGTGACGACACGGTCCTGATCACCCGGAGCGAGGGTGACCTCTTCTCGCTGCTGGTGGTCCCACCGGACACGCCTCCCGAGGCCGCCCGCGCTGCGATGGCACAGGCTGCCCTGGCCGGCAACGTCAGCGAGGCGGGGCAGATCCTCATCGACACGGGAAGCGGTGAGAGGCCGTCCGGCTGACCTTCCTCGTGGCCGCTGGTGCGGTCAGCCGCGCCACTCCACCAGGAGCAGCGTCGCGTCGTCCGTCGTGTGTCCGCCCCGCGCCCGCTTGAGGGTGTGCGACAGGGAGCGCGCCACCGCCCGCACCCCGCGGCCCGTTCTCGCCAGCCGGTTCACCCAGTCGATCAGCTGGTCCTCCCCGAACTGTTCTTCACCAGCCGTGTGTTCCTCGATCAGCCCGTCGGTGAAGCAGAGGACGCGGTCTCCGCGCTCCAATCCCAGCTCGGTCACCTCCGGCGCAGGCCCGCCCAGGCCGACCGGAAGGGTCGTGGGGGCGAGCAGCCGACGCACGACGCGGTGATCGCGTACGAGGATCGGTGGCGGGTGGCCCGCATTGACCAGGTGCACTCGCCCCGTCGTCGTGTCCAGCCGCAGCATCTGGGCGGTGACGAAGTGGTCCGGGCCGAACTGGTGTGCCACGGCTGCGTCCATGGCGGCGTAGATCTCCGACAGGCCGGTGCCGAGGCGGCGGGCGTGACGGTAGGCGCCGATGGCCACGGTGGCCATGGTGGCCGCACCCAGGCCGTGCCCCATCGCGTCGATCATGGCCACGTGGAGGATATCGCCGTTGAGGGCGTAGTCGAAGCTGTCTCCCGCCACGTCGTAGGCGGGCTCCAGGATTCCGGCCACGGCGACCCGCGGCATGATCATGGCCAGAGGCGGCAGCAGGGACCACTGGATCTCGGCGGCGACGCTCATCGGTTCTCCACGGCGGGTGGAGAAGAACAGGTCGGAGTAGCCGTGCTTGGTCACCAGCAGGTCGGCGACCAGGCCGGAGAGCCTGGCCAGCAGCCTTCGGTCGTCGTCATCGACCCGGTCCAGCGTCACGGACATGATGCCCACCTGGTCTCCGCCGTCCAGCAGCGGCAGGTGGATCCGTACACCGTCGTCCTCGGGCACCTCGACGGGCCGGGCATCGAGAAAGCACCGGCCCGCGGCGGAGGCATCGATGTCCTGTGCATCCCCGCCCACGAGGCCCTCACCGTGCAGAGGTACGAGCAGCAATTGGCCGTAGTCCTGGAGCAGCACCTGCGGACGGCGGCCCCCCAGCCGCTCCACCACGTCGGCGACCAGCGGGCCGATGAGATGGGGCGGGAGCTCGTGCGCCCGGTCGAGAACCGCCCCCAGAAGGGCTTCCCCGAAGCTCTCGGAGCGGTCCGTGCCCGGTGCGGCCGTCATCCGCTCACCCGCCGTGATCCACATGGACGCGGGCGGCGGGGTCGGGCCGGTGAAAGAGCTGCACGTCTCATCGCTTCATCATGGGGCGTGCAGTTCCCCGGCGCCCTCCCGGCCGAAGCCGTCCTCGACACGTGCCAGGGTGCGCTGGGCCGACAGCGGGTTCCGCGGATCGGCGGCGGCGGTCAGCAGGCGCTCGGCGGTTCCGGCCGGCTCGTCGGGCGGGACGACCAGCAGCTCCCAGCGCCCCACGGTGCCGCAGTCCAGGGTGATGGCATGCTCCTCGGCGGTGGCGTCGCTCAGGACGACCTCGATCACATGGTCGGGCGCCGACACGGTCAGTGGCGCGTCGGGCCAGGCCGCGGCGCCCACCGTGACGCGGGTGACCGTGCCACGGCCGGGGTCGAGCGAGCCCACCAGCGCGGGCAGCTCCAGTTCCAGGGCGTCGCAACGCGGCCACCACGCTCCGTCCAGCGGGCCGTGGCTGGCCTCCGGCGTGAGCCTCAGCCGCGCCAGCGGCATCGTGTACGTGTGGGCCTCATGCGGAGGCACGCCTCCGGCCGGCGGTGTGAGGGAGTCCATCGTGCGATCCCGTCCGGGCGGCCCGCAGCCACCCTCGTTCCGTCACTCGCCGGGAACGGCGCTGCCGTGATCGTGCGCCCGACATGCTCTCGGTGCCACCAAGGCTACGCCCGGCCCGGACGGGCGGCCCGAGGCGCCGGAAGCGACGGCCCGCTTCCCCGGAACAGGGTCAACACGCAAGGAGCGCTCCGACCGGGCAGCCCGACCATCTCCCCGAGGTTCCGCCACCCCCACGAGTCGTAGGCGGCCTGCCCGGCCCGGTCGGCCGGACTCAGCAGGGCCACTCCGAGCTCGGTGCGCTCATCGGCCAGCAGACGCTGTTGCAGACGGCGTCCGATGTCGCGGTGCTGTGGGTGCCGGTGCGCCACGACCTGGGTGAGGAGCAGGAACCGGGCACAGCCGGTGAGCCGTTGGATGCTTTCCTGCAAGCCCCGCTCGGACGGGCCCACGGGGCTCACCGGGAATCCGAAGACGCATCCCACCAGCACCGTCGTCTCGGCGAGGAGCAGCGCGAAGCCAGGCCGTCGGGCGCTGACGGCAAGCCGCCGCAGGAGGTCGCCCCGTGCCCGGTACACCTTTCCGGAGGAGCCCGCCACAGACGCCACGGCCAGGTCGGCGATGTCCTCTCGTATGTCCTCCGCCTGCCGACGGGTAAGTCTGCGCAGTCGGATCGCGTCCGCGACGACCGACGCACTGGCGCAGTCACCAGGGGGCAGTCTCCCGGGCGCCGGCGGAACCGCCGCGATCGTGTCCGGCAGACCGCGGAGCAGGGTCGGCGGCACAGGATGTGCCGGGGACGGTAGGAGCAGGGGCGCGGAACCGGTGGCGGCGAGGAGCTTGGTGATCTGCGCGCACGGATGGTGCAGGTGCAGATCGGCGTGTACGCGGCCGGCATGCCGTGACGCCGTCAGGAAGACGTCCAGCCCCTTGGCGTCACACGAGCCGACCGTGGTCAGATCCACGTCGATGGCGGTCATGCCGTCGCGCAGGCACTGCTCCAGCGCGGCCCGCAGCAGGGGCGCCGTGGCCGGCCAGATGTCGCCGACAAGGGTGACGAGGGCCCGCTCCCCCCGGTCACGCCGGTGGATGTCCAGGCGCTGCACGTCCATCACCCCGCCCTTCGGCAGGGAAGCACAACGACCAAGGGAAGGTACGGAGTTGCTGTGATCGCGGCGGCCATGACGCCGACCTGTCTCCGCACCGCCGCTCGGACGACCCGGGGTTGGTCTCTCGCCGAGGACGACCCGGCAGGACGGCCGGAGTGCGTGATGCCCTCGGTATCTCCACCGTACTCCGCCGGCCACCTCGACCCGCAGCAGCGGACGGGTCCACGGAACGAGCGCACCGCCTGCCGGGCACTCATGAAGACATCCGGGGCAGACGGCCCACTCGTGAGGCACACTGCCGTACCTCACGCCGCCCGGGTATCCGGTGAGGGCGGTCTCACACAAAGCCGCCACAGGTAGGCGCGTTTCCGCTCACGCAGGGCCCTGAAGACGAAGCAGCGCCGGAAACTCGGGGTACGTTCAGGCTACGCCTGGCCTGGGAGCGACGCCCGGGCCGTCACAGGGCCAGGACCGCGCGCACTCTGTTGCCGCCCCCGCTGACCGGATCGATGTCGAGGCGCTGTGCCAGGCATCGCACCATGGCGAGGCCCCGCCCGCTCTCGCCCGAGGTCGTCAGCGGTCGCACGCGGGGCCGGCCGGGGCTGTCGTCGTAGACCTCGACGGTCACCTGCGTGTCGGACGCGTGCAGGCGCAGGCGGCAGGTGCCGCCGTGTCGCGTGGCGTTGGTGACCAGTTCGGAGACGATGAGGGTCGCGTCGTCGATGTGCTCGGCGTCGAGCCCTGCCGCCCGGCGCTCGGGCCGGGCGAGGAACTGCGAGGTCAACTTGCGTGCCCTGCCCGCCGATTCGGCCTTGTCGGGCAGGAGGTACTCGACTCGTACGGAACGCCGATGGGTACGCCGATGCGCACGCATGGCGGATCACTTCCCCTCCTGGGCCACCGACCGCCATGGCCGTGGCCACTCGCCGGGCCGCGGCATGTCCTGCCCGGCCGGGCCTGTCCCCTCCTGATGCCCCGCGGGGGTGATCGCCAACCGGAAGCAGGCGAGTCACTCATCGTCTCGTCGGGGCGGGTGCGGCGGTGCAAGCGCGGTGGTCACGTGTCTTCTGCCGGAGGACTTCCTCCCGCATCCTCCAGGAGCGCGCTCGCCGTGAGGTGAAGCGCGGGATCGGCCGCGGCCGTCATCAGCCGCCCGGCCGTGGCCGCCCCGGTCCCGGGCGGGACGATCAGCAGGTCCCGGCGTCCGACGCCGTAGGAGAAGAGCCGGATGGCGTGCGGGTCGAACCCGGACGTGTACCACGTGGCCCGCACCGTGTGACCGGCGACGGGCAGCTCGCACGGCGCCTGCGGCCAGGCACTGCGGTGCGCGGCCATGCGCGTCACACGCCCCCACGATGTGTCGAACGCCTCGATGAGAGCGGGCAGTTCGGCGGGAAGGTCGTCGGAACGGGGCCACCAGGCGCCGCTCACGGGGCCGGGCGGAAAGGTCGGCGGGCGCAGGGTGAGCCGGGTGGGACGAAGTGAGGAGGGGCGCTTCCGGGAGGAGCGCTTGCGGTCGGGCGAGGCGCGTCGACCGGTGGGCGCGTTCATGTCGCGGTCCCTGTCTCCGGGCCGCCGGGCGACGGGCCGGTGTCGTGGTGCGCCGAGAACGACGCCGACGGGGGACGGCGCACGGGAAACTCCCGGTTCGCTCCACGCTACTCCGCCCCGGTGCGTCGACAGGCGGGCCGACCGACGGATTCTCAAGGGTCGTCATGGGTTCCCACCCGGGGAGAGTCCGCATAGGCTTGCACGATTCCGCCGCGCACAGGATTTCGTTCGGAACGCACGACGTTCGGCAGCCCCTCGGCTGCCAGTGCCCCGAGAACCCGGGCAAGGACCGATTCGCAGCTCCCACAGAGCAGTCGGCTCTCGTTGCCCGCCCGGTCGGCTCCTTTGCTCGCCTCGCCCTGCTTCCCCTCGTCGCGTGACCGGCACGGTGATCTTCCGCTCGCCGTGGCACGGTCCGATGTGGGGCACACGGCTCCCGAAAGCGCACCGAGACCGGGGGGAATCGGCCGCGCGGGGAGCCCAGGGCGGCCGTCGTCGGGGATCGGACGCCCGACGGCGGCCGTCGGAAGGCGCGTGCACGGAATGCTCCCGATGACTTCACGCTCCCCCCGAAGAGGCCGGACGGACGTCGCCTCACTTACGTCGGCGGTCCTCCCCGGGGGAGCGGCTGGTCTCCAACCAGGACCGCGCCGGTTCCGCCGCCCGCGTCGTGTCCACGGCGAGCTCACGCCGCGTTCCTCCCCCGGCGCCCGCGGGGAAGCGGCGATGCTCGGTGGCCGCGAAGCAATGGCGGAGAACCTCCGCAACGCGACGGGCGACCTCGGGGGAGGCGGCGACGATGCGTACCTCGGCGCGTCCGTCCGGGGGTGTTTCCGTGGGCCACCAGGCGCCGCTCACCGGGCCGGGCGGAAAGGCAGGTGGGCACAGGATGAGCCTCGCCGGACAGCGGGGTGTATGGGAGGGTTCTCACCCGGGGCGAGTGCACGTAGGGCTACCGTGTTCGGCCGCCCGTGGGATCCCGCGGGAACGCATACCGTTTGGCGGCCTGAGGCTGCCCGCGCCCCATGACCCCGGGCAAGGACCGATTCGCAGCCCCTGCGGAGCCGGGTGACCGGCGGCGGCCGCCGGATGACGCGGTGCCGGGCACGCCCCGGCGCGCGGCGGTACATCGCACCCACCGCCGGTCCCGTGGCCCCCTAGGCGCGCAGCAGCCGTCCGGTGATCTCCCGGTACTCCCGCAGCGCGAACCGTAGTTGGGTGGACTGTGTCTCGGGGTCCAGGGCCGCCCAGTCCGCGCGCAGGGCCCGCCGCCGCTCCGCGAGGGCGTTCACCAGCTGGGCGGCGGCTTCGTCGCACGCGCCCGCTGCCTCCTCCAGTGCCTCGCGCGGGCTGTCCGCGAAGGTGTTGACGGCATGTCCGAGGCGGCGCACGATCTCCTCCCGTCCGTCCGAGGGGAGCAGCGGCTCCGGGCCCGTGGCACGGCGTCCGACGGGGCCCGAGGGCCGGTCCGCGGGCTGCTGGGCGCGTGTCCGGTCGTACATCGTCGTGTGTACCGCTTCCATGGGGACGGGTGTCACCGTGCGAAGGCGCCGTTCGCCTCCTGGACGGCCTGCCGCAGGCTTCCGGAGACCCGGTCGGCCCTGCCCTTCCTGGCCCTGCGCCGTGCTGCCGGTCACCGTCCGGCGACGGTTGGTGGGCGTCAAGGCGCCGCCGGCCCGGAGGTACCTGCCGGAGGGTGCTGACCAGCGGTGTCCGGGCGTTCCCCCGCACGAGGAGTACGGTGGGCAGAACGAGGGTGTGTCGTGCCGATCCGACAGGTCGTCTCCAGCACACCACCCGCCCCATGGGCAGCCCGTGACCCCGGCCGCACTTCCGTCAGAGCGGCCTCATCGAGGGCAGGAGCCCCGTCCCATGTCACTCAGTCCCACCACGCCTGTCACGTCTGTCCCGGCACCCCCGCCGGACACCGTCCCGCCGCCGCAGACCTACGACGGCACCTCCCCCTTCCCCTCGGACGGCCCGTTGCCCGCGCGCGACGGCGGGGAGCGGCTGTACGTGGCCGTGACCGCGGTGATCGTCGTCCTGCCGTTCGTGGCCCTCGGCCTGGCCGGCCGGCTGCTGTGGGGCAGCCTGATCCACCCGGCCGACATCGTGCTCGCCGCCGTCCTCTACACGATCACGGGCCTCGGCGTCACGGTCGGCTTCCACCGCGGACTCACCCACGGCGGCTACCGTGCCGCCCGTCCCGTGCGCATCGCGCTCGCGGTGGCCGGTTCGATGAGCTTCCAGGGCGACGTCATCGGCTGGGTCGCCACCCACCGCCGCCACCACGCCTTCACCGACCGGCCCGGCGACCCGCACTCGCCGTACCGCTACGGCACGCATCTGCGCGGCCAGTTGCGCGGGCTGCTGCATGCCCATGTCGGCTGGCTGTTCCGCAACGACCGTACGCCTCCGGAGCGTTACGCCCCCGACCTGCTGGCCGACCGCGACATCCGGGCCGTCGCCCGCGCCTTCCCGCTGCTGTGTGTCCTCACGCTCGCGCTGCCGTTCGGGCTGGGCTGGGCGATCGGCGGCAGCTGGCTGTACGGCGTGACCGCCCTGCTGTGGGCGGGACTGGTCCGCATCGCCCTGCTCCACCACGTCACCTGGAGCGTCAACTCCCTCTGCCACCTGATCGGTGAGCGTCCCTTCCGCACCAGGCGCCACGACCGGGCCACCAACCTGTGGCCGCTCGCCCTGCTCTCCTTCGGCGAGAGCTGGCACAACCTCCACCACGCCGACCCCACCAGCGCCCGGCACGGCGTCGACCGCGGTCAGCTCGACCCGTCCGCCGCCGTCATCCGCCTCCTCGAACGCCTCGGCTGGGTGCACGACGTGCGCTGGCCGACGCCGGAGCGGGTCGCGGCCCGTCGCGCCTGACGTCAACCACCCACTCGCGCACGGCCAGTCGACAGGAGCCCGGCCCATGACCACCGCACTGCAACCCCCGCTTCCCTCCCACCCTGTCCTGCGCCTGCGCCTGGCACCCCACGGCGACCTGCCCCGGGCCATCGACGGGGCGTGGTGGCCGCGCTCCTACGACCTCCTCGTCGAACTCCCGCGCCTGCTCGCCGGGTTGCCACGGGAGTGGGGTCATGTCGCCAGCGTCACCGTCAACGGGGCGGCCTGGCCCGTGACGGCCGGCCGGATGTTCGTGTCCAACCAGGTCGTACGACTGCACAGGACCCTGGCCGCGTCCGCCCCGCCCACCGTCGTCCTGCTCGCCCCCGGCCGGGGGCGCTGGGACCTGCTGGTCGTGCCCCCGGACACGACCGCAGAGGCCGCAGAACCGCTCATGGCGGCCGCGGTGGCCGACATCGAGGGAGGTTCGCCATGGGTACCGGACCCGGTTCCCCGCGGGTGACCCCGCTCCCGCCGGACGCCGTCCACCGGGCCGTGAAGCCCGGTACGGCCGTCGTGCGGCTGGAGACGACGGATGACCGGCGGGGCGTTCTCGACGGGGCGTGGTGGCCGCGCTCCCGTGACATCGCGGCCGAACTCCCCGCCCTGGTCACGGCGTTGACCGAGCTCCTGGGTCCCGTCACACGGGTCGGCCTGGACGCCACCGCGTGGGACGCGCTGCCGACGCGGCTGGTCGTCGGCGACCGCGTGGTCCGCATCGACTCCTTCCCGGTCGGCGACGACACCGTCCTGGTCACCCGGGGCGATCAGGACCACTTCTCCCTCCTCGTGGTCCCGCCGCACGCGACGCCCGAGGCGGCACGCGCCGCGATGGCCGAAGCGGTACGCGCCGACAACGTCACCCAGGCCGCACAGATCCTCATCGACACCGGGACGTGAGAGAGGTCAGCCGCCGCGGTCCACGGAACGGTCCGGTGCCGGTGGCGGGATGTCCGCGGTGTCGAAGCCGCCCGAGATGATCTGCGTGGCGAACTCCGACAGACGCAGGTGACGGGCGCGGGCGTACGACCGGAACGCGGCGAAGGCGTCGTCGACGGAGGTGTTCCAGCGTTCCGCCAGCACGCCCTTGACCTGTTCGATCAGGATGCGGCTGCTCAGCGCGGTCTCCAGCTGGCTGTTCTCGACGTGCGACTGCTCCAGTGTGCGCTGCTGCAGGATCGCGATGGTGGCCACGTCGGCGAGGGCGCGGGCGAGCGCGATGTCGTCGTCGCCGAGGCGTTGCGGTGTGGTCTGGAAGAGGTTGAGCGCGCCGACGATCCTGCTGCGCAGGCGCAGCGGTATGGCGTGGGTGGCCACGTACCCGGTCTCGCGGGCGCGGGTCGCGAAGCGCGGCCAGGGCACGGTCGTCTCCGGGCGCGTCAGGTCGATGTTGGTGCGGGCGTTGCCGGTGCGGTAGCACTCCACGCACGGGCCCTGGTCCTGCTGGAGCGCGAACAGCTCCAGCAGCCGGGTGTGTTCGTCCGAGGCGGCGATGATCTGCAGTTCGCCGTGCGCGTCGGCGAGCAGGATGCCGGCGGCCGACACGTCGAGCAGCTCGACGCAGCGTGTGGACAGCCGTTGCAGCAGGTCGATGACGTCGAAGTCGTCGACGAGGGAGTCGGCGACCTCCACGAAGATCTCGGCCAGACGTCGTTCGCGGGCCATGCCGATCATCCCTTTCCTCCGTCGGGCGAATTCGGCCCGCTTCCATCGTCGTCGAAATCGTCGGTGAAGTCGTCGGTGGGGTCGTTGCGGAAACGGAGCCTGCGGGCGACCACGTCCTCGGCCACCTCCCCGAGGGGGCGTTCGCTGCCGTAGGCGTGGGCCCGCAGGCGCAGGAGCGCTTCCTGCATGGACACATCGAGCTGGACGCTGATCATTCCCGTGGCCTGGTGCACGGCCGGGCGGTGCAGCACCGACGGTGGCTCCGGAATTCCGAGCGGCGAACCGTCCCCGCCCCGGCGCAGGTCCCCGCCCAGGAACGCGCCGGTCAGCGCCGCCGCCAGGGCGCCGGCGTCCGCGTACTGCTGCTCGCCCATCCGCCGGTCCCCGTCGCACAGCACGGTCAGTACGCCGACCCGGATGGCGCCGATGCCGAGCGGGAAACAACAGACACCGTGGACCCCCAGCTCCTCCGCGGCGGACAGCAGCGCGGGCCAGCGCTCGGGGCGAACGCGGTCCAGGTCCGGCTCCAGGACGGGCGAGCCGGTGCGGACCGCGTCCGGTGCCGGGCCCTCGCCCAGCGTGAACTGGAGCTCCTCGAACCGCGCGCTCAGCTCGGGGTGACACCACAGTGGCTCCGGCGTCCGCTCGGCGCCGACGAGCAGGGTCAGCGCGACGCCCTCGGCGCCGAGGACCCGCGCCCAGGCCGCCGCCGGATCACCGGGCGCGTCCAGGTGCAGTCGGCGCAGCACCTCGGCCATGCCGTCGCTGATCACGGTGCCCGATTCTGCCACGGGCGGGGCTCCGTGCCGCGGGGCACCGCGCGGCCGTCGTCGCACCTCATGTGGGCCGGTCCGGTGCCGTGCGGCCGGCGGGTATGCCCCGCCAGGCGTCCCCTGGGTTGGCGTACCGGGGGAAACGGGCCAGCAGGCCGCAGGCCTGGAACAGGAGGGTCGTGCCCGGCCGGACGTGGACGACGCGCACCCATCCGCCCCGCCGGCGGCAGTCGTGCCACGCCGCGCACAGCGGATCCAGGACGCTGCCGTCCATGAAGGTCACGCCGCGCAGGTCGACGATGAGGAAGGGCGGCCCGCCGTCGCACCGGGCGGCCTCCAGGTCGTGCGCGAAGGCCGGCGCGGTCGTCACGTCCAGCTCACCGCCGGCCCGGACCACATGGCACTCGTCGAACAGATCGGGATACGGGCTCATTCGCGCCCATCTCCTCTGTCGGTGGAGTGGCTTTCGCCTTGCGCAGGGCCTCTGTTGCGCGGAACGGGGCTGCACGGAGAGGGCCGGGGTCACGGGCGGCCGTGCACCCAGCGTACTGCCGCGCACACGCGCGGCGGGGCGGGGGCCGGGCCCGGTTTTCCGCACTCTCTCGTCACCCCGGCCGTTCGGCTCCCCCAGCACGTTGGCTGAACCGGAGAAGCCTGGGCGGGGCCAATCCCCAGGGGAACGCTGCTGAAACCCGCCTTGTACACCAAGTCCCCTGCCCGGCCGAGCGCACACCTCCGCGGAGCGGTTCACTCGTGTCTTTTCGCGATCAGGAATCAGGCAGACGCAGGGCGAGGAGGGCCACGTCGTCGGTGCTGCCGGGCGGCATCCGGGCCAGCAGTTCGTCGCACAGCGTGTCCAGCGGTGCGGTGGCGAGCGCGAGGGCGTGGCGGCGCAGCCGGCCCAGGCCGGTGTCGAGGTCGCTGCCGGGGATCTCGATCAGCCCGTCGGTGTAGAGGAGGAGGGTGGCGGCCGGCGGCAGGGGCAGGGTGGCGTCGGGCCTGCTCGCGCCCGTGGCCGGGGGAGCGCCGAGGACGAGTCCCTGTCCGGCTTCGAGGTACTGGGCCTGTCCGCCGGGGGCCAGAAGCAGAGGCGGCGGATGTCCGGCGCTGGTCCACCTCAGTGTCCAGGGGCCGGTGTCCGGGTGGCCTTCGACCCGCGCGAGGACGAGGGTGGCCATCGGGACGGTGGTGATGGCGGGCATGGCGTCGTCGAGGCGGTCGACGATCGCGCCCGGCGGTTCGGTGTGGTCCCAGGCCAGGGACCGCAGGATGCCGTGCAGTTGGGCCATCCCGGCCGCCGCGGTCAGATCGTGTCCCACGACGTCCCCGATGACCAGCGCGAGCGCGCCGTCCTTCAGCTCGAACGCGTCGTACCAGTCGCCGCCGACCTGGGAGCCGACCGGAGCGGGCTGGTAGCGGGCGGCCAGCCGCAGGCGGCCCGGCTGGGGCAGCGGGGCGAGCAGGTTGCGCTGCATGGCCTCCGCGACGGCGCGCTGGCGGCCGTACCGGCGGGCGTTGTCGACGACCAGGCCCACCCGGCGGCCGATGTCGCTCACCACGTCCAGGTCGGCGGTGTCGAAGGGGTGCGCCGGATCGGTGCGCACCAGCGTCAGCGCGCCGGTGATCTGCCGTCTTGAGCCCAGCGGCACAGTGATGACCGACGTCGCGTGCACCGTGCGCAGGAAATCGCTGTGGAGGGCGGCCAGGGGGGAGCCGGAAGGGGCCGCGGCCTCCGCCTCCTCCTGCTGCTGCAGAAGGGGAGAACTGCCGTTCAGCACCTGGACAAGAAGCGAGTGGTCACCCTCCGCGGCCTCGGGAAGGTGCTCACGCCCGCCCTCCAGTCCGGCGTCCCGGCCCGCGGGACCGGTCACCGTCACCCGGTGGACCTGCCCGGAACCGGCCCGTAGGTCCACCGCCGCCCAGTCGGCGAGGCGCGGAACCAGCAGACGGCCCAGCCGGGCGAGGGCCTCGTCGGTCTCCAGGGTCTGGCCCAGTATGTCGGTGATCTCCGCGACCAGCGTCAGCCGCTCGTTGAGATCCTCCAGGGCACTCGTATAGGCCGCACGTTCCCGACGCGCGCCGTGGTCGACCGTGACGTCGGTGAAGAGCACGGCCATGCCCGTGAAGGAGCCGTCGTCCGCCAGGGGAGAAGCGGACCAGGAGATCGTGACCAGGCGACCGTCACCGCGCAGATAGCTGTCGCCCTCCCCGCGCGCGGCGACCTTCCCGGCCAGCGCCTGGAGCAGCGGGCACAGCTCCCTCAGGAGGGTGCTGCCGTCCGCATCCCGGTGCAGCAGCTCGTGCGCGTCCATCCCGCGCATAGCGCGGGCGGTCCGGCCCAGCAGCCGTTCGGCGGCCGGGTTGGCGACGAGGATCCGTCCGGCCGGATCCACCACCATCAGGGCGTTGCCCAGCTGCTCGACGACCTGCCGCCAGAAACCCTGCTCGATCGCCCCTTCACCTCCCGCACCCTCCACCGCGCCGCCCTCCGCCGGTGGTACGACGGCCTCGGCTGACCCACATGTCATCGTATGACCCAAAAACCCTGCCGTCATTGGATGCTTCTGCGGGCAGTACGGCGTCCGAGGCCCAGCTGCGCACCGGGTCGTTCCTCCGCCGACCGAACGGTCCGTTGAGCCTGTCCGAGGAGTACGCTGAAATCACCGAGGATATTTCGCGCACCGGCTTCCATGCTTGTGACGTTTTCGGCGATCGAATATGCCGGGCCGGTTGCCGCCGGCCCGGGGCAGGGTTCGCGTCATGACTGCGACCACTTCCCTCCCGCCGACAGCCGAAGCGGAAGACCGTTCCTCCTCGTCCTCCGTCCGTCTGTCCCTGGCTCCCGTCGGTTCCGCACCGGCTCTGCTGGACGGCGCCTGGTGGCCCCGCTCCCGCGATCTGGTGGCGGAACTCCCCTCCCTGACCGACGTGCTGGATCCGCTGTGGGGGCGGATCACCCGGGTCACGGTGAATCCCACCCACTGGCCGGTCGTCCCGCGCAAGGTGCCGGTCGCCGGGCATGTGGTGAAGGTGGGCTGGTTCCTGGCCGAGCAGGACCCGCATGAACTGCTGTTGCTCTCCTACCGCACGGGCCGCTGGAACCTCCTCGTGGTCCCGCCGCAGACGACTCCCGTCTCGGCCGCCTGGTTGATGGCCGCCGCGAGCGACCCACTGGGCACGTCGACCGCGAGCCGGCTGATGGAGGAGGCGGCGCGCCTGCGGACGGTGTCCGAGACCGACCGGGCCGTCGAGGCGGTCTGGGTCTCCGAAGGAGGACATGCGGCCCGCGATCCGGTCGCACCTCCACGGATCCCGGCCGTGACCGCTGCGCTGCCGTACCGGTCGATGGGGAGGTGAGGGCCGTGGAGACGTTCGTGACGGTGCTCGTGATCCTCGCGATGATCGCTCTCGGGGTGTTCCTCATCCATCTGCTCGACGCACAGCACGGCGCCCGCATCGCCGCCTTCCACTACGGCCGCTCCGGAACGCCTGTCGCGGGACCGGCCGCGTCGGCTCCGCGGAAGGCCCGCGGCGGGGTGGAGACGGGCAGCGCCGGCCGCCGCCGCGACCATCGCGACGGCGGACGCGGGCGGCTCCGGCCCCGGCGCCGCACCCGTGACGGAGCCGGGTGAGCCCGTCTCCGGCAGGCACTCCCCGCCCGTCACCGAACGGGCGAACCGAACCAACTGATGCGCACAGCCCGCAGCCCGGGACCCCGGCCGCCGCACCGCTCCTGACAGGCCGGGGTCTTTCCGTGTCCTGCTTCCCTCCGAGCCGACCAGGCTTCCGACAGCGCCGTCCGCGCCCCGGACGGTAACCCTTCAGGACACGATGCCCGCCGGGTGCGGACCTTCCGTCCGATCGCCAGGCACATCTCCGAACGGCCGATCCACCACCGCCCTCCCCGACTCGGGCTGCCGGACCGGCCGTTCACTCCTCACCACGTACATCCCCGCATCGGCGGTACGCCGCGACGGGCACCCCGAACCGAGGAGCCATGCCCCTACCCCAGCTGAAAGTCCACCGGCACGACCGCAGCCACCGCACCCTGATCACCCTCGCAGGAGAGATCGACACGGCCACCGCCCCGCTCGTACGCACCGCAGTGGCCGCATGCGTGCTCGACGGCGTCCGCTACGTCGACGTCGATCTCACGGCGGCCACCTTCTGCGACGCCGGCGGACTCAACGCCTTCCTCGCGGCACACCGGACGGCCACCGATGCCGGAACAGCCCTCCGACTGCACTGTCCGCCGCCGGTCATGGCCCGCATCATCGAGATCACCGGCTCCGGCTTCCTGCTCCACGAGCCGTTCGCCGTTCGACCATCACCCGGTCGGGTTCCCGCTGCCGCGGGCGGTGCGCCGTGACGGCCCCGCTCCGCCGCGAGCCGCCATGGAGCGAGGGATCGACTCCCGCCCACGCGGTACGTCTGCGCCGACTGAACCGCTGGCAGGCCGAGACCCTGCGGGAGGACCTCGCCGATCTGTACGTGGAGTCCTCCCGGGCGCAGGCAGGCCAGGAGTACCGGGGGCGGGAAGCGTTTCTGCGGCGGCTCACCGGCGACATCCGGCGGGCCGGATTCGCCCTGCTGATCGCCGAGGACACTGCCTTCGCCGGGTGCGCGTACGGATTCCCCGTACCGCGCGAGGGAACATGGTGGAGGGGGTTCGACGGGCCCCTGCCGCAGAGCGTGGAACAGCTCACCGTGTCCGGACACGTCTTCGCGATCACCGAGATCGTGGTGCATCCCCATACGGACGACCAGGGCCTCGCCCGCCGACTCCAGCAACGTCTGCTCGCCGACCACCACGCCTCGCTCGGGGCGACCCTGGTCGACCAAGCCGACGCCCTGGCCTGCGACACCTTCCTGTCGTGGGGATGGCAGGACATCGGAACGGTCCGTCGACCGTCGGATCCCACGGTCCTCCGGTCGACGGCCCCTGTGCTGCTGCGGGCACTGGTCCTTCCCCTCGGGCAGCGCAGTGCTGCCCACCCGGACGGCCTCGCCCACGAGAACCGCACCCAACGGCCGGACTGACAACCGACGAGCGGCCCGCCGCGCGTACAACTCATCGCCGACCAGCGTTGGTTGAGGATCACGCCTGCCTGCACTCGAACGACCGAGCGCGCAGCCGCAGGACACGGCTGCACCGCTGTTGACCGCGCTTCGCCGACAGGCAGAGCGCATGATTGCCTTCCACGAGGTCGGCCGGGTGACGGCCGCGACGCACATCATGCGCTTCGGTGAGAACTCCACCTACGAGCTCGGCATCACCCCGGACGACTACGACGCCCAGCTCGACGTCGACTTCAGCGCACTCGGCAAGCGCGTGGCGGTAGCCGCCTGACCGAGGAAGAACGCGGGCGCTCGTACGCCGTCGAGGGAAGGCAGGAGAGGGTCATAGCTGCGCGGCCGTGGGATCGCCCGGCGAGGGCCAGGGAGCGGCTGTGCGCGAGCCAGGCGATGTGGGTGACGACGGGGGGCGCGTCGGTCACGGGGACGGCGGTGTGCTCGGCCCACAGCCAGGCGCGGGCGGAGTCGGGGAAGACGGCCACGGTGCGTCCGAGGGCGATCAGCTGGGCCAGCCGCGTCTGGTCGTGGATCTCGGGGCCCGGGCCGGGTGGGTACGTGCCGTGGCGGGGCCAGCGGGCGAGCGGAAGGTCGGCGATGTCGCTGACGTCGGCCAGGGACAGAGTCCTGCGCGCGGCGAGTGGGTGCCTGGCGGGCAGGATGGCGATCTGCCCCTCGGTCATCAGTTCCTCGCTGTCGAACCCGGCGAGGGACTTGAACGGGGCGTGCATGAGCGCCGCATCGGCGCGGGGCATCGGCAGTACCTCTAGGCGGGGACGCCGGGGTGCCTGAGCGGTGCTCCAGCGTGATGGAGGCTGGTGAGGGCCTGCCGGTAGGAGGTGATCAGCCCGGTCTCGACGTAGTCCACGCCCAGTTCCTCGCAGTAGCGGCGGACGATGGTCCGGGCCTTGCGCAGGTTGGGGCTGGGCATGCTGGGGAACAGGTGGTGCTCGATCTGGTGGTTCAGCCCGCCCAGTGCGATGTCCGTGAACCAGCCGCCGCGCACGTTGCGTGAGGTGAGCACCTGGCGGCGGAGGAAGTCCGGACGGTCTTCGCCCGTCAGGATCGGCATGCCTTTGTGGTTGGGCGCGAAGAGGGAGCCGAGGTAGACGCCGAACAGGCACTGGTGGACGGCGAGGAAGGCGATCGCCATGCCGGGCGGCAGCAGCCAGAGCAAGGCGGTCAGGTAGGCCGCGAAGTGACGGCATCCGCATCGTCGATGTCGACCTCACCTCTGTGACCTTCTGCGACTGCAGTGGCCTCAATGTCTTCCTCTGCGCCGGGCAGCGGACGAGGGAGGCCGGCGGGATCCTGCGACTGCACAACCCGCCGCAGTCACTGGGGCGGATCCTCGACCTCACCGGCGCGGGGTTCCTGCTTCTGGGCCTTCCGCCCGGGCATCTGCCACCGGCTCCCGGGGACGTCCCTGCCCCGGTCGCTCCAGCCCCGCCGGACCGGAGTGTTCCGTTGGTGGCGGTCCTCTGTCCTCGCCGATACGTCCGGCCTTCTGGCGGCCCTGGACTCGGCTCATCCGGAACACCGGGCGGCGAACGAGGCGATCATGGCGGCGGGCCTGCTGGTCATGTCCCCGCTCCTGCTGGCCGAGCTGGATCATGTGGCGACGCGTGAGCTCGGCAGGGAGGCTGCCCTCAGCGCGGTCGACGACCTGCGGCGCTGGATGAGCCGGGGGCGTGTCGTCCTGCCGGAGATCACGGAGGACCACCTGGGTGCCGCTCAGTCCGTCCGTGTCCGCTACCGCGCGCTGGACCTCGACCTCGCCGACGCGGTGAATGTGGCGCTTGCCGCCGACTACGACACGGACGTGATTCTCACCCTCGACCGACGGGACTTCCGGGCTGTACGCCCGTTGGGCCGCCACAAGGCGTTCCGGGTACTCCCCGACGACCTCCCGCTCTGACACAGGCTCCTGGGGAGTCAAGTGCCTGCTCCTGCCAGGGACTTGTGCGCCGCCCACGACGAAGCACGTGCAGGACGGGTGTCCGCCATCGCCCAGGGACGGTGAGCTGAGGGCTCGCCTCCACGCGGCAACGGCTCCCCAATGAAACAAACCCCAGGCCACTGACCTGGGGTTTCATCACAGAGCGGGTGACGAGAATCGAACTCGCGCTCTCAGCTTGGGAAGCTGATGTTCTACCATTAAACTACACCCGCGTAAGACGCCGACCGGAGTCGGTGTCCGAACGCATCGTCACCTTACCTCATCCCCGGCCCCCGGCGCTGAAGCCGTGGGGTCGGCGTGCGTTTCGGGGGGCGATGAGGCTGCGGGGGGCCGGAGTTGGGGCGTACGGTGTGGGGGTGCGTGAGGGTCCGGGGGAGGTCGGAGAGCCCCCTGGAGAGTCGTTCCGTTGATCCCGTAATGTGGCATTTGTCGTCAGGTGAGCAGTAGCCGGGCGCGGCTCTTGGGGAAGGGACTCTTGGACTTGATGGAGCGCACCGTCGTCCGTTGTGCCGATGGGCACGTGTTCAGCACCGCTTCGTTCCCGATGCAGCAGGCCGAGCGGCTCGGCCCTGGCCGGCTCCTCCGGTGTCCACGGTGTGCCCGGCTCCGCAGTGTGGTGCCGGTCAGCCTGGAGAGGCAGAAGTACTAGGGGCGGGACAGAGCGGTAGCGGGCGCGCGGGTGGCTGGATTGTGGCCGGTCCGCGCGCCTTGCGTATCCTCAGGGCGTGCTTCTCTCAGACAAGGACATCCGGGCCGAGATCGACGCCGGGCGGGTGGTGATCGATCCCTACGACAAATCCATGGTGCAGCCCTCGAGTGTCGACGTGCGGCTGGACCGTTTCTTCCGGGTGTTCGAGAACCACCGCTACCCGCACATCGATCCCTCCGTCGAGCAGGCCGATCTGACGCGGCTCGTGGAGCCCGAGGGCGAGGAGCCGTTCATCCTGCACCCCGGGGAGTTCGTCCTCGCCAGCACGTACGAGGTCATCACGCTTCCCGACGATCTTGCCTCGCGGCTCGAGGGGAAGAGCTCGCTCGGGCGGCTCGGACTGGTCACCCACTCCACCGCCGGGTTCATCGACCCCGGCTTCTCCGGGCATGTGACGCTGGAGCTCTCCAACCTCGCCACCCTGCCCATCAAGCTCTGGCCCGGCATGAAGATCGGCCAGCTGTGCATGTTCCGGCTGAGCTCGCCGGCCGAGTTCCCGTACGGGAGCGAGCGGTACGGCTCCCGGTACCAGGGCCAGCGCGGTCCCACCGCCTCCCGGTCCTACCTCAACTTCCACCGGACCCAGGTGTGAGCGGAGCGAGTGCGGTGAGCGGTGAGCGGGAGAACCTGACCTACGAGGCCTTCGGGCACGCCGTGCGTGAGCTCGCGCAGGCCATCGCCGACGACGGGTACGAGCCGGACATCGTGCTCAGCATCGCCCGCGGGGGCGTGTTCGTCGCAGGCGGGCTCGCCTACGCCCTCGACTGCAAGAACCTCCACCTGGTGAACGTCGAGTTCTACACGGGCGTGGGCACCACCCTCGAGATGCCCGTCATGCTCGCTCCCGTTCCCAACGTCATCGACTTCTCCGACAAGAAGGTGCTCATCACCGACGACGTCGCCGACACGGGCAAGACACTGAAGCTGGTACGCGACTTCTGTCTCGACACCGTCGCCGAGGTCCGCTCCGCCGTCATCTACGAGAAGTCGCAGTCGCTGGTGAAGTGCGAGTACGTGTGGAAGCGGACCGACGACTGGATCAACTTCCCGTGGAGTGTTCTGCCCGTAGTACGTAAGTCGGGCGAGCCGGTCACTCCGTCCAAGGAAGCTCTGTGACCTGCGCTCATGCCTGGCTGCTCGCTGAAGACCAAGATTGGTGAGCCAATGGTCGGGGCGTTTGTCGAGCCGTCCCCCCGAGCTGCTTTGATCAGCGCGTGACCCGTACTGATGATGTGACAGGCGGTAGAGCGGGACTGGCCGTCGTTTTCGGCGCGGCTTCTGTCGTGTGCTGGTTCTGCTGCCCCTTCTGGATGGTGGTGTGGCCGCTTGCTCTGCCCATCGGGCTTACCGGCGTCGTCCGGGGAATCATCGAGTGCCGAGCCGCCTCCCGTCAGGGCGTCAGCCGTGCCCAGCCCTTGATCGGCTTGGCGCTGGGGACGGTAGGAACGGTGGCGGCAGTCGCGTACATGACCTTTGTGTTCACGCATCCAGACCTGCCGATTCAGGGCTAGGTCGGTGGAATGGTGCCCCGCCCGACACCCACGCGCGCATGGGTGTGGCAGGTCAACCCTGCCCTACGGTGTTTGGCATGGAGGAGACACCGGCGCACATCGAGGTCCCTGACGTCGTCGGGATGACCACGCGGGAAGCCCACGCATTATGCCGTGACCTGGGGCTGTTCCTGGGCTACTACAACTTGGACCAGCAGTTGCCGCGACATGCGGTGATCGCTCACCAAGAACCACCGGCCGGCACCATGGCACCTGCTGTTGCCACTGTGAGGGTCTGGACGACGTTGGATCCGCTGCCCGACGACCGGCGGTCACGGTAGCCCCCTCCAGCCCGGTGCCGGCCGATCCCCCGCCGGATGCATGTTCTTGACCGGGCCGCGCTATGCGGTGATCGGCTCATGGCCACCGGCCCCATCCCCGACCTCGCCCCATCGTGCGTCTTTCGTTGCTCAGACGGCTACGCGAGCAGGGCGCGCGTTCTCACGGCCGTAGGCCAGTACGCGAGGAAGCACCTCGCGGAAGCGGGCGATGTCCTCGGCCGGCGCCTCCAGTACCGCCTCGACCTCCGCGTCGTCCAGGCCCAGCGCGGGCAGAGCCTCAGAGGCCAGGGAGATGCGCAGGACGTTCCCCGTGAGCTCGACCGACCGTACGCATCCGTATGCCGTGCCCTGGCCGGCCGTGACCACGCAGTGCGTGTCGAGTCCCAGCGAGACGTCTTGCTCGTCCGGTTCGTCGGAGCCGCACTGGAACAGCATGATGAAGCCGCTGCCGTCTTCCCCCTCGGAGATGCCTGCCTCGATGAAGCAGTCGTAGTCGAGGTCTATCTCCGCCCCGGCTGCGCGGGCAACGAACCTGTAGGTCATGACGGTGTTCTATCAGCAGTCCCGACCGCGTCGGCGCTGACCGGCGAGGAATCACTGTGAGTGACGACGCTCATCCAGTCGACTACGCCTGGAGTGTTCTGCCTCCGGTGCACCGGTCGGGAGATGTGGCCAAGGAGAACAAGGAAGCCCTCTGAGTCTGGAGTTTCTCAAACAATCGCGTGGTAAAAGCTTTGGCCAACACCGTAGGCTCCCTCTGACCGATCAAAGATTCATGTGGGGGGAACCATCCATGCGCACAACCGCGCGCCTTGCCCTGCTCGGGACCAGTTTTGCGCTGCTCGCCGGGGTGGCCGGTGCCACCGCCGCGCAGGCGGACGACGGCGGCTCGGGCAACATCACGATCGACAAGGTCGTCGTCAACGGCGGCAAGCCGGTCGTGGTCGGAACCACCAAGGCGGTGAGCTTCAAGGTGTCCGTAACCGCCTCGGACGACTCGGGCATCAAGGAGACCACGTACATCCACGCCCAGGGCCCGAACCCGAACTACGCGCAGATCTGGTACGACGACGGCGACATCACCTGCGTGGAGGTGAGTGCCACCACCTCGACCTGCACGGGCACGCTGACCTTCGACCCGCAGGCGGCCACGGGCTTCGTGGACAACAACGCGGCGGCCACCTGGAACCTCCGCACGCTGGTCTCCGCCAATGACTTCGACTACATCCACCGGGACGCGGCCACCACGTTCAAGGTGCAGCGCGCCTCGAAGCTGACGGTCAACGCCTCCCCGGAGCCGGTGCGGAAGGGCAAGACCCTCACGGTCACCGGCAAGCTCTCCCGGGCCAACTGGGAGGACAACCTGTACCACGGCTACGCGAACCAGCCGGTGAAGCTGCAGTTCCGCAAGAAGGGCAGCAGCACCTACACCACGGTGAAGACGATCAGGACCAACTCGACGGGCGCCCTCAAGACGACCGTCACCGCCGCCACCGACGGCTACTTCCGCTACAGCTTCGCGGGCACGGCGACCACTCCGGCGGTCAGCGCGGCCGGGGACTACGTGGACGTCCAGTAGGCACCTGTGGCCATGTACTGAAAAGGGCTCCCGGCAGTGCGCCGGGAGCCCTTTGTGCCGTACGGGGGCCTGTCGGAACAGGTCAGAACGTGCCCAGCTTCACGATCGACAGCAGGGCGATCAGCTGGATCGCCGAGGCGCCCAGGGCCTTCGGCCAGGGCAGGTCGTGGGAGCGGCTGACCATCATCGTCAGCAGCGCGCCCGCCGCGACCCAGGTCGCCCAGCCCAGGGCCTGGACGAAGGTCGCGTTGCCGCCGAAGAACACGGCGAACACCAGACGCGGCGCGTCCGTCAGGGACATGATCAGCATGGAGAGGCCGACCGTGGGCTGCCAGGCGCCGTCACCGCCGAGCTGGCGGGCCAGGGTGTGGGTGACCACGCCCAGGATGAAGGACGACAGGACCAGTGCGACGGCCGTGATCAGGACGATGGGCACCGCGTTCGCCAGGGTGGCGTTGATCGCGTCCGAGCGGGCGCCGTCGAAGCCGAAGACCGCGAGCAGGCCGTAGAGGAAGGTCACGATGAGGGCCGGGCCCCACATCGTGTAGTCCCGCATCTGGAGGAAGGTCTGGGTGGGCGAGAGGACGATGCCCCTCAGCAGGTCCTTCCAGTGCAGGCGGGGGCCCGCGGGGGCCGCCGGGGCCGAGCCCGCGCGGTAGGTGCCGCCCTGGTTGTACGGGTCCTCGCCGACCGTGAACGCCTGGGTGTGGCCCGGGTTGTTGGCCGCGTACGGGTCCGGGTTGCCCTGCGGTGCGTAGGCGCCGCCGTCACCGAAGTACTCCGGCTCGCCGTACCCGCCGCCGTTGCCCTGCGGCCATGGGCCGCCGCCGTTCCCGTACTGCTGCTGCCCGGGGTGGGGCTGCGGCGCCGGGGGCCTGCCGTACGACGGGCGGCCGTGCGGCGCCTGCTGTCCGTACGGGGGTTGTTGCGGTCGCGTTTGCGGAGCGCCGTTGTTCCGGGCGCCGCGTCCGATCCTGAATCCAGCCACGCCTTCGAACGTACCTGGTCCCGGAGAGTGACGTGGCGGGCCCGGCGTCTGGGCCCGGCTTTGCTGCCGAGCTGTGACATCCCTTAAGGGGACGGTAAAGGAACCCCTAGGGAAGCCCTGCGGGGCGGCCGGTCCCGCCGCGCGGAAAGGAGCCGGGCCCGAGGGTGAGGGCCCGGCTCCGGTACGGGCGGGTCAGTCCGCGAAGTTGGCGCCGAAGGCCGGCGTTCCCGTCGTCGAGACGCCCGAGGTGCTCGGCGAGATCGCGCGCGAGCCGGTCGTGGTGATCACGGTGCCGTCGGAGGGCAGGTAGGTCACCGCGCCGTTGCCCGCGTTCTCGTACGAGCCCACGACCAGGTCGGCCTTGCCGTCGCCGGTGACGTCGTCCAGCTTGACGTCGAGGCCGAACTCGTCGTCGTCCTCGTCGTTGCCGGGCACGCCCGGGGTGCTCTGGGCGAAGGACTGGGCACCGGAGGTGGTGTTCAGGCCGGTCGAGGTGCCGTAGAGGACGGTGACCGCGCCGGTGTTGGCGGCGCTGCCGAAGTCCTCGCCGGCTACGCCGATCGCGAGGTCGAGGAAGCCGTCGCCGTTGATGTCGCCGAGGTCGAGCTCGGAGCCGAACCAGTCCTTGTTCTCGGCGCCTCCGGGGACGTTGCCGGTGTCCTGGGTGATGCCGGTGGAGTTGCCGGGACCGCCGCCGGAGCCGTAGGTGACCCAGACCTTGCCGCCCTTGCCGGAGTCCGGGATCGTCGTGCCGTCGCTGGTGGTGGTGTCCCAGTAGGCGCCGCTGACGATGTCGCCGTAGCCGTCGGCGTTGATGTCGCCGATCGCGGTGATCACACCGGGCTTGAGGGCCTGGGCGGAGGCGACGCTCAGGCCGCTCGCGGTGCCGGGAATGTAGTAGTTGCGGTTCCAGCCGTAGTCGGTCTGGGTCTCGTAGCCGTCGACGACCAGGTCCGTGCGCTGGTCGCCGTTGACGTCACCGGCGGTGAGGTTGAGCGGGCCGTTCGCGTCGCCGCCCGACTGGATGGGCGGCTTGATGGTGTAGCGGCCGCCCGGGGTGCCGGAGGTGGTGAAGCCGCCCTTGTAGACGTAGAGGGTGGAGGCGGAGCTGCCGACGGCCAGATCGGCCTTGCCGTCGCCGTCGAAGTCGCCGGCGGCGAGGTTCTTGCCCCAGTAGTCGTGGCTGGAGGGGGCCGGGTCGGCGATGCCGGTGCCCTTGCCGGTGATGCCCGAGGCCGAGCCCCACAGGATCACCAGGCCGCCGCCGTCGGTGTCGCTGCCGACGTCCTCGCCGGGCGAGCCGACCGCGAGGTCGTCGTAGCCGTCGCCGTTGAAGTCGGCGTACGCGGTCTCCGAGCCGAAGGCGTCGCCGGCCTCGGCGGTGCCGGGGTTGCCCGTGGTGTTCTGGCTGATCGTGGAGCGCTTGGCGGAGGAGACGCCGGTGGCGGTGCCGTAGAGGACGACCACCTGTCCGGCGGTCTTGTGCCCGCTGACGTAGGCGCCGGCGGCCGAGAAGGCCACGTCGCCGATCCCGTCGCCGTTGAAGTCGGCCTGCGGGACGTGGGTGGAGTCCGCGGCCGTGGCGTTCACGGCCGAGAACGTGAGCAGACCGCCCGTGAGAGCGACGGCGGTGGCCGTCGCGAGGGCGAGTCGCAGAGGCTTGTGCATGCGGGTCTTCTCCTGCGGCATGCGGGGATGCCTGGCGGGCATCCGCAGTCGGTGGGGTGCGCCGGCCCGTGTTCGCCGGGAGTTGTCCTCGCGTTCATGGGCCGGTCGGCGATCAGGAGACCCGCATCGGGCCGTAAGGGTTGTACGTGTGTTCGGTAAATTTTTGAGGCTGCTGTGATCGGTGTGGTTCGGGGGCTGAACGAGGGCGGTCAGTCGGCGAGTACGGCCCCGAAGTACCCGCGTGAGCCCAGGCCCAGGCCGCTCACGGTGAGCGTGGTCGAGCCCGTGCCCGTCGGGCCGGACGAGGTGCCGGGGAAGAAGTGCAGACGGCCGATCTCCGGTGCGGCGGCGACCAGTTCGGGGCGGCCGTCGCGGTTGTAGTCGCGCAGCAGCACCGAGGCGCCGAACCAGGAGTCGCTCTCGTCGGCCGGGCGCTGGAAGCCGGACGTCGTGTAGTCGATCTGGCGGGAGTTCGCGCCGGTGAGACCGGAGGCGCCGCCGCGCAGGACGGTGACGGCACCGGAGCGCCAGACCTCGCGGCCGAGCGTCTCGTTCGGGACGCCCACCGCGAGGTCCGGGTAGCCGTCGCCGTCGGTGTCGCCGGCCGAGACGTCGTAGCCGAAGTAGTCCCCGGACTCGCGGACGCCGGGCACGCCCGCGGTGTCCTGGCTGAGCGACTTCACGGCGCCGAAGCCGGTGGCGGTGCCCTTGAGGACGTGGACTGCGCCGCCCTTGCCGGACCGGGAGACACCGAGCGCCAGGTCGCCGTAGCCGTCCTTGTCGAAGTCGGCGATCACCGCGCTGGAACCGACGAGCTCGGAGGAGGCGGGCAGGCCGTACTTCTTGGGCGGCCTGACCGGGCCGCTCGTGCCGCCGCGGTAGAACCAGACGCGGTTGCTGTCGGTGTCCGCGTCGTAGCCGACGACCGCGAAGTCGGCCGTGCCGTCCTTGGTGACCTTGCCGGAGACGACCAGCTCGGGGTTGATGTCCTCGCCGTCGATCGGGTCGAGGTTGGTGGCGGTGCCGCGCGAGCCGGACTCGGTGAACGGGCCGCGCAGGTACCAGACGTACTCGTCCCCGGCCGCGACCACGTCCGGCTTGCCGTCGGCGTTGAAGTCGCCGACCGCGACGTCCTTGGCGAACAGGTCGTCGCCGCCCGGCGCGGTGTAGGAAGTCCCCTTCGTCAGGCCGGCCCCGGAGCCCCACAGCACGGTGAACATGCCGTAGCGGGAGCCCGCCTTCTCACCGGGTGCGGTGGCGATGACGTCCGCGTACCCGTCCTTGTTGAGATCGGCCGTGGTGACCTTCGCGCCGAAGAAGTCCCTGGCCTCCGCGGCGCCCTCGACGCCCGGGCTGTTCTGCGTGACGACCGTGCGCCTGGTGAGGTCCAGCCCCTTCGAGGTGCCCCACACGACGACGACCGCGCCCGCCTCCGACTTTCCGCCCACGGTGGCGGTGCGGTCGCCGAGGACGAGGTCGCGATAACCGTCGCCGTTGAAGTCGTCCGCGTACTTCGCGGCCGCGGCGCCGGCGGGGGCGGCCAGGGCGAGGGGGGTCAGACCGCCGGCGAGCAGGGCGGCGGCCAGGAGGGCGACGTGGGTACGGCGGCTCAAGGGGGCTCCAAGGGTCGTGGCGATCCCGGAATCGCATGGGGTCGCGATGAGGAGACTCCCGGCAAGGGCGCTGAGTTGTAGGGGAGTTCGGTGAACTTCCGGTGCCGCTGTGACGTCAGTTGTCCGCCAGGAACTCCGAGGTCGAGAAGGTGACCGTGGGCTTCGCCGTCACGAGCCCCTTCTTCACGCCGGGATGGACGGCGACGGTGTCCTTCGTCTCGCCCAGGTACGTCCGCAGCGCGAGGTCCGCCCGCCCGTCGCCGTCGAAGTCGCCCACCGCCAGGACCCCTGTCGTCCCCCGGGCCGATGGCTCCACGGTCACCGTGCCTGCCGTGGACAAGCCCGTCGTACGGCCTCGGAACACCCGGACCCCCGACCCGCTGGAGACGAGGTCGCTCAGGCCGTCGCCGTCGAAGTCGGCGGCGTCGAGCAGGGAGCCGGGGGAGTGGAGGACGGCGCGGGTGGCGGTCGGGAGGTCGTAGCGCAGCAACGTTTCGTCCAGGGTGCCGACCGCCGCGTCGAGGGCGGCGCCCCTGCCGAAGCGGCCGAGCGCGACATCGAGGCCCTCGGGCAGGACGGTGCCGGTGCGGGTGGGGCCGGCGGGACCGCCGAGGACGACGGACGCCTTGCTCTCGCCCTCCGCCGCACGGACCACCAGGTCGTCGTAGCCGTCGCGGTTGACGTCGGCCGCGGGGCCCGTGGGGACCTCGCCCGGTGACGGGACGGGGGCGCCGGCCGCGCGCGGGGTGCCCTTGCGGGTGAACGGGCCGCGCAGATAGCTCAGTTGCTCCCCGGACGCGTGCAGGACCAGGTCCTGGGCGCCGTCGCCGTCGAAGTCGCCGCACACCGGCTGGTCGGGCCAGTCGTTGCCGAAGCGGGCGGCGGCGGGGACGGTGAGCTTGACGGCGCGGGTCAGGCCGCCGGGGGCGCCGAAGAGGACCTGGAGGGGGACCGGGGGGCGGCCCTGGCCGTCGTAGGGCGGGTCGGTCGAGACGATCAGGTCGGTGAAGCCGTCCTTGTCGAGGTCGCAGCTCGCCTCCGCGTCGAAGACCGCGGGGAGCCGGCCTTTCGTACGGGCCGCGTACCTGGCGGGGCTGAGCAACTGCCGTGCCCCCGGGGTGAGTCCGCGCGCGCTGCCGTAGACGACGCCGATGCCCGCGTCGTCGGCGTGGCTGTGGGCCTTGACGAGCGTGTCGAGGACGAGGTCACGGTGGCCGTCGCCGTTGAAGTCGTCGGGGGTCCTGCTGCCCTTGCCGCGGGGTATCGGCAGCTTGGCCGGGGCGTCCGCGACCCGGACGGGGGTGGGGCGGGCGGCTCCGGCGTCCCCGCCGGGGCCGCAGGCGGCGAGCAGAAGGCTGCCGCAGAGGGCCGCCGCCGTACACATTCCGCCTCTGGGCACGCGCACCGTCCACCTCGTCAGCACCGTCGACAACGCCTCGGTAATGATGCACATGTTCGGGGTGGGGCGACAGTCGCGCGGAGCGGGTCGGGGTTCAAGATGGAGGCATGAGCGTAGTCAAGATCAATGTACTGACCGTGCCCGCCGAGCAGCGCGAGGTGCTGGAGAAGCGGTTCGCCTCGCGGGCCCACGCCGTGGAGAACTCGGACGGGTTCGAGTGGTTCGAGCTGCTGCGGCCGGTCGAGGGGACCGACCAGTACCTCGTGTACACGCGGTGGCGTGACGAGGCGTCCTTCCAGGCGTGGATGGAGGGGCCGATGAAGTCCGCCCACCAGGGCGGCGGCGAGGGGGCCGAGCGCCCGAAGCCGGCGGCCTCCGGCTCGACCCTGTGGTCCTTCGACGTCGTGCAGTCGGCGGGGCCCAAGGGGGCGTAGGCGTTCCGCTGTGGCAGACACGACGGCGCCCCCTGTCCTTGTGCGGACAGGGGGCGCCGTCGTGTCGCCTGGCGGACTACTTCACCGGCTCCGGCTCCGGAGCGGTTTCCGTCTCCTCCTCGCCGGCCGGGTCGACCGGGGTCTTGACGGACTCCAGGAGCAGCTGGGCGACGTCGACCACCTGGATCGACTCCTTCGCCTTGCCGTCGTTCTTCTTGCCGTTCACCGAGTCCGTGAGCATGACCAGGCAGAACGGGCAGGCCGTCGAGACGATGTCCGGGTTGAGCGAGAGAGCTTCGTCGACGCGCTCGTTGTTGATGCGCTTGCCGATCCGCTCCTCCATCCACATCCGCGCGCCACCGGCGCCGCAGCAGAAGCCGCGCTCCTTGTGGCGGTGCATCTCCTCGTTCCTGAGGCCCGGGACGTTGGCGATGATCTCGCGCGGGGGCGTGTAGATCTTGTTGTGGCGGCCCAGGTAGCAGGGGTCGTGGTAGGTGATGATGCCCTCGACCGGGGTGACCGGGACCAGCTTGCCCTCGTCGACGAGGTGCTGGAGCAGCTGGGTGTGGTGGATGACCTCGTAGTCGCCGCCGAGCTGCGGGTACTCGTTGCCGATGGTGTTGAGGCAGTGCGGGCAGGTGGCGACGATCTTCTTGGCCGACCTGGGCTTGGCGGACTCGGGGACCACCTTGCCGTCGTCGTCGAGCTCCTCGCCGAACGCCATGTTCAGGGCCATGACGTTCTCCATGCCGAGCTCCTGGAACAGGGGCTCGTTGCCCAGGCGGCGGGCGGAGTCGCCGGTGCACTTCTCGTCGCCGCCCATGATCGCGAACTTGACGCCCGCGATGTGGAGGAGTTCGGCGAAGGCCTTGGTGGTCTTCTTCGCGCGGTCTTCCAGGGAGCCCGCGCAGCCGACCCAGTACAGGTACTCGACCTCGGTGAGGTCCTCGATGTCCTGGCCGACGACCGGGACCTCGAACTCGACCTCCTTGAGCCACTCCAGGCGCTGCTTCTTGGCCAGGCCCCAGGGGTTGCCCTTCTTCTCCAGGTTCTTGAGCATCGTGCCCGCCTCGGACGGGAACGCGGACTCGATCATCACCTGGTAGCGGCGCATGTCGACGATGTGGTCGATGTGCTCGATGTCCACCGGGCACTGCTCGACGCAGGCGCCGCAGGTGGTGCAGGACCACAGGACGTCCGGGTCGATGACGCCGTTCTCCTCGGCGGTGCCGATCAGCGGGCGCTCGGCCTCCGCGAGCGCGGCGGCCGGGACGTCCTTGAGCTGCTCCTCGGAGGCCTTCTCCTCGCCCTCCATGCTCTTGCCGCCGCCGGCCAGCAGGTAGGGCGCCTTGGCGTGCGCGTGGTCGCGCAGCGACATGATCAGCAGCTTGGGGGAGAGGGGCTTGCCCGTGTTCCAGGCGGGGCACTGCGACTGGCAGCGGCCGCACTCGGTGCAGGTGGAGAAGTCCAGCAGGCCCTTCCAGGAGAACTGCTCGACCTGGGAGACGCCGAAGACGTCGTCGTCACCGGGGTCGGTGAAGTCGATCGGCTTGCCGCCCGAGGTCATCGGCTGCAGGGCGCCGAGCGCGGTGGAGCCGTCGGCGTTGCGCTTGAACCAGATGTTCGGGAAGGCCAGGAAGCGGTGCCAGGCCACACCCATGTTGGTGTTCAGCGAGACCACGATCATCCAGATGAACGAGGTGCTGATCTTGATCATCGCGACCAGGTAGACCAGGTTCTGCAGCGTGCTGACGCCCAGCCCCTTGAAGGCCACCACCAGCGGGTACGACGCGAAGTACGACGCCTCGTAGCCGTCCACGTGGTGGATCGCGCCCTCCAGGCCGCGCAGCACGTAGATGGCGAGACCGATGGTGAGGATGACGTACTCGACGAAGTACGCCTGGCCCGACTTGGAGCCCGCGAAGCGGGACTTGCGGCCGGGGCGGGAGGGCAGGTTCGACAGGCGGATCGCGATCAGTACGAGGATGCCGAGGACCGTCATCACGCCGATGAACTCGGTGTACATCTCCAGCGGCAGCCAGTCGCCGACGACCGGCAGCGTCCAGTCGGCCTGGAAGAGCTGCCCGAAGGCCTGCGCCAGGGTCGGCGGCAGGGTCAGGAAGCCGACCGCCACGAACCAGTGGGCGAAGCCCACGATGCCCCAGCGGTTCATCCGCGTGTGGCCGAGGAACTCCCTGACAAGAGTCACGCTGCGCGCGTACGGGTTGTCGGTCCGGGTGCCGACGGGCACCGGCTGGCCCAGTTTGAAGTACCGGACGAACTGACCGATGGCGCGGGCGAGCAGCGCAACGCCGACCACGGTCAGGACCAGCGACACGATGATCGCGGCGAGTTGCATTTGGGGGCTCCTCGGGACTGCGAGGGTCATTACTAAGCGGTAACTTATGTAGTCCGCTTGAGAGTACCCCCATCATCCGTCGCACTGTAGTCGGGCGTGCGGTGATCTGCGTCGCTGAGGGTTGCCTTAAGGGTCCGCGAACAGGCCTGCTGCCGGGCTTGTGACGATGCGATCGTGTTATTCATGCCAAATTGGTACATTTGCGCCTAACTTAGACCCGTGCTATACGGGATCGCCGCCGCCACCACCGCCCTGCTGCTCGCCGCCGTGCTCACCGCACTGCTGCGGGTGCCCGCGCTGCGCCTCGGGATCGTCGAGCGGAGACGGCAGCGGCAGCGGCCCGTGCCGCTGCTCGGCGGTACGGCCGTGGTGCTCGCCACCTGCGCGGTGGCGGTGGCCATGGACCGCACCGGCGTCGCGCCCCTGGGTGCCGGGGTGGGGCGGCTGCTGGTCGCGGGCGGTGCCGTCGCCCTGCTCGGGCTCGTCGCGGACATCGGGCGGGTCAAGGCGCGGGTCCTCGTGGCCGGTACGGCCGTGGCCGCGGCCGGTGTCGTGCCGTACGAGGAGACCGGGGTGCCGGTCGGGCTGCTCGCCGTCGCGTGGATCGTCTTCGTCGCCGTCGGGTTCAAGGCGCTCGACCATGCGGACGCGCTCGCGGGGACCGTCGGGGTGCTCACCGCCTTCGGGGTGGGGGCCTGTGCGGCGGCCGAGCTGATGGACGGGCTCGCGGTGCTGCTGAGCGTGCTGGCCGCCGCGCTGACCGGGTTCCTCATGCACAACTGGCCGCCCGCGCGCGTGGGGCTCGGCGCCTGCGGTTCGCTGTTCACGGGGTTCCTGCTCGCCGCGTCGGCGGTGTTCACCCGGGCGGGCTACGGGCTCGCCCCCAGTGCGGGAGTGCTGTTCTCGCTCACCGCCCTGGCGAGCGCCGACGTGCTCCTCGTGGTCCTGTCCCGGCGGCTGGCCGGGCGGCCGCTGCTGCGCGGCGGACCCGACCATGTCGCCCACCGGCTGCGGCGGTTGGGGCTGACCCCGCAGGGGGCGACCGTGCTGCCCGGAATCGGGGCCTTCGCCGGGGTGTTCGTCGGGGTGCTCATGCACATCGGGTGGACCGCGCTGTCCGCCGTCTACTGGGTGGGGGCGGTGGCGCTCGTCGTCGTCCTCATGCTCCTTCGGGTGCCTGTGTACGGGCTCCGACGGCCCGTGCCCACGCAAGCGACGCAGGTCAGCGGCCCGTTGCGTGTAAGGAACGGATAAGAGTTGAGTCGGGCCGACTCAGGTCTGTTGACCCATCGCCGGGTGTCGTGCACACTTGAGTCCGTTCCACTCAAGTCAGCTGGAGGAATTCACCATGGCACGTGCGGTCGGCATCGACCTGGGCACGACTAACTCCGTCGTCAGCGTTCTGGAGGGCGGCGAGCCCACCGTCATCACCAACGCCGAGGGTGCCAGGACCACGCCGTCCGTCGTCGCCTTCGCGAAGAACGGTGAGGTGCTCGTCGGCGAGGTCGCCAAGCGCCAGGCGGTCACGAACGTGGACCGGACCATCCGTTCCGTGAAGCGCCACATGGGCACGGACTGGAAGATCGAGCTCGACGGGAAGCCCTTCAACCCGCAGCAGATCTCCGCGTTCATCCTGCAGAAGCTGAAGCGGGACGCCGAGGCCTACCTGGGCGAGAAGGTGACCGACGCGGTCATCACCGTCCCGGCCTACTTCAACGACTCCGAGCGCCAGGCGACGAAGGAGGCCGGCGAGATCGCCGGTCTGAACGTCCTGCGCATCGTGAACGAGCCGACCGCGGCCGCGCTCGCGTACGGCCTCGACAAGGACGACCAGACGATCCTCGTCTTCGACCTCGGTGGCGGCACCTTCGACGTGTCCCTCCTGGAGATCGGTGACGGCGTCGTCGAGGTGAAGGCCACCAACGGCGACAACCACCTCGGTGGTGACGACTGGGACCAGCGCATCGTCGACTACCTGGTCAAGCAGTTCGCCGGCGGTCACGGCGTGGACCTCGGCAAGGACAAGATGGCCCTGCAGCGTCTGCGCGAGGCTGCCGAGAAGGCCAAGATCGAGCTGTCCTCGTCCACCGAGACCTCGATCAACCTGCCCTACATCACGGCGTCCGCCGAGGGCCCGCTGCACCTGGACGAGAAGCTCACCCGGGCCCAGTTCCAGCAGCTGACGGCCGACCTGCTGGAGCGCTGCAAGACGCCGTTCCACAACGTCATCAAGGACGCCGGCATCTCCATCAACGAGATCGACCACGTCGTCCTCGTCGGTGGCTCCACCCGTATGCCCGCCGTCGCCGAGCTCGTCCGCGAGCTGACCAGCGGCAAGGACGCCAACAAGGGCGTCAACCCGGACGAGGTCGTCGCCATCGGCGCCGCCCTGCAGGCCGGTGTCCTCAAGGGTGAGGTCAAGGACGTCCTGCTCCTCGACGTGACCCCGCTGTCCCTCGGCATCGAGACCAAGGGCGGCATCATGACGAAGCTCATCGAGCGGAACACGACGATCCCGACCAAGCGGTCCGAGATCTTCACCACCGCCGAGGACAACCAGCCCTCCGTGCAGATCCAGGTCTACCAGGGCGAGCGCGAGATCGCGGCGTACAACAAGAAGCTCGGGATGTTCGAGCTGACCGGTCTGCCGCCGGCCCCGCGCGGTGTCCCGCAGATCGAGGTCGCCTTCGACATCGACGCCAACGGCATCATGCACGTGACCGCGAAGGACCTGGGCACGGGCAAGGAGCAGAAGATGACCGTCACCGGCGGCTCCTCGCTGCCGAAGGACGAGGTCGACCGGATGCGCCAGGAGGCCGAGAAGTACGCGGAGGAGGACCACGCCCGCCGCGAGGCCGCCGAGACCCGCAACCAGGGCGAGCAGCTCGTCTACCAGACGGAGAAGTTCCTCAAGGACAACGAGGACAAGGTCCCCGGCGAGATCAAGACCGAGGTCGAGGCCTCCGTCGAGGAGCTGAAGACCGCGCTCAAGGGCGAGGACACCGCCGAGATCCGCACCGCCACCGAGAAGGTCGCGGCCGTCTCGCAGAAGCTGGGCCAGGCCATGTACGCCGACGCCCAGGCCTCGCAGGCCGCCGGCGGTGCCGCGGGCGCCGAGGCCCCGAAGGCCGACGACGACGTGGTGGACGCCGAGATCGTGGACGACGAGCGCAAGGACGGTGCCGCGTGACGGAGGAGACCCCGGGCTTCGACGAGAAGCCCGACGTCCCCTCCGGCGCCACCCCCGACGACGCCGAGCCGCAGGCCGCCTCCCCCTCCTCGGGGGAGGGGGCGGCCCCGGCCGGGGACGCAAGTGCACAGATCGCCGGTCTGACGGCCCAGCTGGACCAGGTGCGCAAGGCGCTCGAAGAGCGCACCACCGACCTCCAGCGGCTCCAGGCCGAGTTCCAGAACTACCGCCGCCGGGTCGAGCGGGACCGGATCACGGTCAAGGAGATCGCCGTCGCGAACCTCCTGACCGAGCTCCTGCCCGTGATCGACGACATCGGCCGCGCGCGGGACCACGGCGAACTCGTCGGCGGATTCAAGTCCGTCGCGGAGTCGCTGGAGACCGTGGCGGCGAAGATGGGACTGCAGGCGTTCGGCAAGGAGGGCGAGCCCTTCGACCCGACGATCCACGAGGCCCTGATGCACTCGTACGCGCCGGACGTCACGGAGACGACCTGCGTGGCGATTCTGCAGCCCGGGTATCGCATCGGCGAGCGCACCATCCGCCCCGCGCGGGTGGCCGTCGCCGAACCGCAGCCCGGCGCCCAGACCGTCAAGGCCGAAGAAGCGACCGAGGCGGCCGACGACAAGGAGAGCGGTGGCCCGGACGAGGGCTGAGCTTGAACCGATGAGAAAGGAGGGGCGTCGAGGATGAGCACCAAGGACTTCATCGAGAAGGACTACTACAAGGTCCTCGGCGTCCCCAAGGACGCCACCGAGGCCGAGATCAAGAAGGCCTACCGGAAGCTGGCCCGCGAGAACCACCCGGACGCCAACAAGGGCAACGCCAAGGCCGAGGAGCGCTTCAAGGAGATCTCCGAGGCCAACGACATACTCGGCGACCCCAAGAAGCGCAAGGAGTACGACGAGGCACGCGCCCTCTTCGGCAACGGCGCCCTCTTTGATAGGGGGGGTCGCCCCGGGCCGGGCGGCGCAGGCGGCTCCTTCAACTTCGACCTGGGCGACCTCTTCGGAGGCGGCGCCCAGGGCGGGGGTTCCGGAGGCTTCGGCGGCGGAATCGGTGACGTCTTCGGGGGCCTGTTCAACCGGGGCAGCTCCGGTACGACCCGGGTGCAGCCCAGGCGCGGCCAGGACATCGACACCGAGGTCAGCCTCAGCTTCACCGAGGCGATCGAGGGGGCGACGGTCCCGCTGCGCATGTCCTCGCAGGCGCCCTGCAAGGCCTGCTCGGGCACCGGCGACGCCAACGGCAACCCGCGGGTGTGCCCGACGTGCGTCGGCACCGGCCAGGTCGCGCGGGGTTCCGGCGGCGGCTTCTCGCTCACCGACCCCTGCCCGGACTGCAAGGGCCGCGGCCTGATCGCGGAGAACCCCTGCGAGGTCTGCAAGGGCTCGGGGCGTGCCAAGTCCTCGCGCACCATGCAGGTCCGCATCCCGGCCGGGGTGTCGGACGGCCAGCGCATCCGGCTGCGCGGCAAGGGCGCACCGGGCGAGCGCGGCGGCCCCGCGGGCGACCTGTACGTCACGGTGCATGTCGACGCGCACCCCGTGTTCGGCCGCAAGGACGACAATCTCACCGTCACCGTCCCCGTGACGTTCGCGGAGGCGGCGCTCGGCGGCGAGGTCAGGGTCCCCACCCTGGGCGGCCCGCCCGTCACCCTGAAGCTGCCGCCCGGCACGCCCAACGGCCGCACCATGCGCGCCCGCGGCAAGGGCGCGGTCCGCAAGGACGGCACCCGCGGCGACCTCCTGGTCACCGTCGAGGTGAGTGTCCCGGCGGACCTGACGGGGAAGGCTCGTGACGCACTCGAGGCGTATCGCGAGGCGACCGCGGGCGAGGACCCGCGGGCGGAGCTGTTCAAGGCCGCGAAGGGAGCATGACCAAGATGGACGGCCGTCGACGCAACCCGTACGAGCTGACCGAGGAAACCCCGGTCTACGTCATCTCGGTGGCGGCCCAGCTCTCCGGCCTGCACCCGCAGACCCTGCGCCAGTACGACCGCCTCGGCCTGGTCTCGCCCGACCGCACCCCCGGCCGCGGCCGCCGCTACTCGGCCCGTGACATCGAACTGCTGCGCACCGTCCAGCAGTTGTCGCAGGACGAGGGCATCAACCTGGCGGGCATCAAGCGCATCATCGAACTGGAGAACCAGGTCGCCGCGCTCCAGCAGCGGGTCGCCGAACTCCAGGCGGCGGTCGAGGGCGCCGCCGCGGCCATGCAGCAGCGCGAGGCGGCGGTGCACGCGTCGTACCGCCGCGATCTGGTCCCGTACCAGGAGGTCCAGCAGACCAGCGCGCTGGTGGTGTGGCGGCCGAAGGGGCGCCAGGACTGAGCAGATGAGAAGGGGCCCGGAGGTTCGCTGAGAACCTCCGGGCCCCTTCTCATGTCACGGTCCGGGCGGGCAGGGTCAGTTCTCCCAGATGCCGTACGCGGCCGACCGTGTGTCCGCCTCCGCGCCCGAGGCGTCCAGACGGATCACGCGGTAGTAGTACAGGCTCAGCGCGTCCTCGTGGACCGTGGTGTCCATGTAGAACGTGGCGTCGCCCGTCGTGCCCTCGGACAGGGTGACATAGGCGGACGTGGCCGGGTCCCAGCGCTCCACGCGGTAGGAGGCGTACTGGGAGCAGTCACCGAGGCCGTTGCTCTCGTTGCAGCCGACGTACAGCTCCGGGTAGTTGTCCCCACGGACCTCCGTGCCCGTCCAGCCCGGCGGCCGGGTGTCGGGCAGGGTGACCGTGATGTCGGCCGTGTGCCAGAAGTCCGGCCCCTCGTCCCAGAGGGCGTCCACGGCGGCCACCCGGTAGACGTGCGCCGCGCCGTCCGGCACGGTCGGGCAGAGGATCTCGGTCTCGGCGAGCGACTGCCCCCTCCAGCAGTTCCGCTTCCAGACGGTCTCGCCGGTCTCCGGGTCGGTGGTGCCCTGCCACACGTAGTACGTGAAGACGTCGTCGTCGGCGGGCGGGGTCCAGGACAGGCGTACGCCGAGCGGGACCTGTTCGGCGGTCAGGTTCTGCACCGGGTCAGGACGCTTGGTGTCCGGGGTCGTCTCGGTGGCCGCCGGACCGGGCCGGGAGGCGTGTCCGTACGGGTCGACGGTGACGACCCGGTACTCGTACCTCGTTTCGGAGGCGCCGGAGACGTCCTCGCAGCTGCCGCGCAGCACCTGGCGGCCGGCGTAGGACGGGGCGTCGTCGCTCGCCCACCACCAGCTCACCGAGGGAACCGTGCCGTCGGGCCCGCACCTGTCCACGACGGTCGTCTCGCCGGTCACCGGGTCGGTCCGCTCGATCCGGTAGGTGAGCAGCGGGGCGGTGTCGTGGGTCCACGGGTCGGCGCTCGCCCAGGAGACGTACACGCCCTTGGCGGAGCGGGTCGCGGTGGTCTGGTACGGGGCGATCGCCTCCGGCCGGTCCGCCATGCGCAGGGCGACCTCCACCGGTGCGGAGGCGTTGCCCTTGGCGTCCTGGGTGCGGACCGCGTACCGGTAGGAGTCGGCGGCGGCGAGCAGCTGGCGCGGCACGACATCGGTCACCGTGGTGGTGCCCGAGGCGCCGGGCAGCGCGTCGCGCCAGCCGCCGGACGCCGGGTCGTACTGGAGGAGTTCGTACCGCGCGGCCCCGTCGACGGCGGACCACACCAGGTGCGGGACGCCGGCGCGGTACTCGACCCGGGCGTCGGCGGCGGTCGCCGGCGGGGTCATGTCGAACGTGGTGAACGTGGTGGCCGCCGAGTACACGGACCAGTTCCCGACGGCGTCCCTGGCCCGGCCCCGATAGGTGACCTTGCTGCCGTCGGCGCGCTGACCGGTGTCGCAGGTCGCGCCCTTGGTGCCGGTGTAGACGGTGGACCAGGCATGGGTGGCCGGGTCGAGCCGCTGGAGCTCGTACAGCGCGATGTCGGCCGCGTTCTGCGCGGTGGTGACCAGCTCCGGGCCCGCGTAGGGCTGGTCGGCCGGGCAGACGTCCATCTCGACGAACGGCGCGGCGGGCGGCGTCTTGTCGACGGTGGTGACGGGCTGGTCGGCGCTGCCGGTGGAGGTGTTGCCTGCCTTGTCGTAGGCGCGGACCTCGTAGGAGTACGTCGCGCCGGTCGGGGGCGGGGCGTCGGTGTACGAGGTGCCCGTGGTCGTGGTCAGCCGTGTCCAGGTGCTGCTGCCCTTGAGCCGGCGGTAGACCTTGTACCCGGCGAGGTCCATCTCCTTGTTCTTCGCCCAGGAGACCTTGGCCTTGCGGGTCGTGGTGTCGTACGACACCGACGCCCCGGTCGGGGTGAGGGGCCTCACCTTGTCGACGTCGGCGGAGGTGCGCGGCTTGTAGGCGAAGGAGACGTTCGCCGTGCCCGTCCAGTTGACGTAGTCGACGCGCAGGGTGTGCCGGCCGGAGGGAATCGTGATGTCGACGGTCTTCTTCACCGTCGTGGACACGTTCTTCCAGAGGTCGACCTTGCGTACGCCGTCCAGGTAGACGCGGATGCCGTCCTGGGCGGCGACCGGCAGGGCGAAGGGGCCGCCCGAGCCGAAGTCCCTCGTCACCGTCCAGCGGACGCCGAAGTTGTCCCTCGGCAGACCGGAGGCCGGGGCGCCGGTCCCCCAGTTCTGGTCGATCGCCCCGTCGCAGTCCGTCTTCTTCGGGGTGCCGGAGAACGACGTGTTCGCGAAGAACTGCCGCGTGTAGACGGGCGAGGCGCAGGTGGTCGCGGCGGTGGCCGGAGCGGCCGTCGCGGAGAGCAGACCGGCCGCGGTGGCGAGCACGACGGCGGTCGTGGCCGCGGCGGTCGTGGGTCTGGCTGGGTTCATTCGGTCCTCTGGTCGGGATGGGAACGGCTGATGCAGGCTGCCGTGATCACGACTCGTGAGGAATCACGTTGGTTGTACGGATCTTTGCCTGCCGATTGCCTGCGGTTGCATGGAGAGTCCGTAAAGAACCTTTGGAGGCGTTTCCGTCAGGTCTTTACACGGTCGGCGGAGTGTTGCGTTGCGCACTCGTTAAGTAGTTGCGCTTGACGCCTGGGGGCCGCTCCGCGTTGTCTTTTCAGTCACCTGGGTCGCACGTTGCGCCCGCGTCCGGAAGACACCAGAAGTGAGCTCCTCCATGCGTTCCACGCGTCGTACCGCCCTCGTTGTGGCAGCGTCCACGATGACTCTGTCGCTCTCCGCCTGCGGCGTGCTGAACGTGTCGGGGGACAGCAGCTCGGCGAGTCCCACGAAGGGCAACGACGTCACCGTCGGGCTGCTGCTGCCGGAGACGGCCAACACGCGGTACGAGGACTTCGACTACCCCATCATCAAGAAGCAGGTCGCCTCGCTCACCAAGCAGCTGGGCAAGGTCGACTACCAGAACGCCGGGCAGAACGCGGCCAAGCAGGCGGCCCAGATGCAGAAGATGATCGACAACAAGGTCGACATCATCCTGCTGGACGCCGTGGACTCGCACGCCATCGCCGGTGAGGTGAAGAAGGCGAAGGACGCCGGTATCCCGGTCATCGCCTACGACCGGCTGGCCGAGGGCCCGATCGACGCGTACATCTCCTTCGACAACGAACTCGTGGGCGAGGTCCAGGGCCGCACCCTGCTGGAGGCGCTGGGCAGCGGGGTCGACACGTCCGACAAGATCGTCATGATGAACGGCTCGCCCACCGACCCGAACGCCAAGCAGTTCAAGGCGGGCGCCCTGTCCGAGCTCAACGGCAAGGTGACGATCGCCAAGTCGTACGACACCACGGACTGGGACCCGAAGAACGCCCAGGCCAACATGAAGGCGGCCATCGAGGCGATGGGCAAGAACAACATCGCCGCCGTCTACTCCGCCAACGACGGCATGGCCGGCGGCATCGTCAAGGCCCTGGAGGACGCCGGTGTCACCAAGCTGCCGCCGCTCACCGGGCAGGACGCGGAACTCGCGGCCGTGCAGCGGATCGTCTCGGGCGAGCAGTACATGAGCGTGTACAAGTCGTACCCGCAGGAGGCCGCGGCGGCCGCGCAGATGGCGGTGGCCAAGGTGCAGGGCAAGGAGATCGAGTTCGACGCCCTCACCCAGGACACCGTCGACAGCCCCACCGACAAGGGCATCCCCGCGCAGCTCGTCACCGTGACCGCGCTGACGAGGAAGAACATCAAGTCGACGGTCGTCGCGGACGGCATCTACAAGGTCTCCCAGATCTGCACGTCGAAGTTCGCCTCGGAGTGCGCGGCCATCGGCCTCAAGTAGCCAGGGGCGGGCGGTACTCGAAAGGGCCGGGGCGGCTGCGCCCCGGCCCTTTGCCGTGAGTGGTGGTCACCCCACCCGCGTGAACACCACCGACACGTCCGGCGGGCCGCCCGCCACGCCCCGGTAGATGCCCTTGTGCGGGGTGACGTCGTCGTAGTCGCGGCCGCGGGCCACCACGACATGGGACTCGTCGGCACGGGTGCGGTTGGTGGGGTCGTAACCGCACCAGTCGCCCGCCCAGTACTCGATCCAGGCGTGGCTCTGCCCGGCGACGGGCCGGTGGAGCTCGGCCTCGCGCTCCGGGTGGAGATAGCCGGAGACGTAACGGGCGGGCAGGCCCACGCCCCGCAGCAGCGCGACGGTGAGATGGGTGATGTCCTGGCAGACGCCCGCACCCTGCTCCCAGGCCTCCGCGGGCGAGGTGTTCACGCTGGTGGCGCCGGGCAGGTACGACACCCGGTCGGCGACCAGGGCGGAGACCGCGACCGCCGTCTCGTGCGGATCGAGGCCGGCCGCCGCCTTCCGGGCCTTCTTCACCAGCTTCGCCGGGACCGTCGTACGGCCGGTGGGGCTCGCGAACTCCAACAGACGCGAGTTCGCGATGCGTTCGGCCACCTCGGCCCAGGTGGGCGCGGGCGGCAGCGCCTCCGGCGGGGACGTCTCGACCAGGCTGGAGGCGGTGATGGTGAGGTCGCCGTGCGGGTCCATCAGGTCGAAGCCGGTGACCTGGGTGCCCCAGTAGTCCCAGTACGACCAGGTGGAGGCCGTGGGGTTGACGGTGACCCGCGCGTCCAGGGTGGTCTGGCCCGGGAGCGTCAGCGGGGTCATGCGGACCTCGTTGTGCGAGGAGGCCGCGGGCTGGGCGTAGGAGACCCGGGTGGTGTGCTCGATACGGAGGCGGCGTGCGCGTTCGGCGGTCATCTCACGCTCCTTCCTGGGCCCACTCGATGGGCCCCTGGTACGGGAAGAACCGCTCGGCCACCGCGTCCGCGGACGCCATGCAGGCCTGCTGCAGGTCGCCGAGGAGCACGGGCAGCTGGTTCTCCAGAGCGTGCGTGTCCAGATACTCGAGACGGGTGCGCAGCCGCCCGATGGGGCGGCGCGCGGGGTCCTGGCGGGGGCGGCCGAGCGCGGTGAGGCACTCCTCCGCCGTGGTCAGCGCGTGCAGCGCCGAGCGCGGGAAGTCCCGGTCCAGGAGCAGGAATTCGGCCACCCGCGGGGTGTCGCCGAAACCGCCGTACACCCGGGCATACGCCTCATCGGCCCCCGAAGCGCTCAGCAGCGTCGGCCAGTCGGGCGCGTGCGCGGCGTCAAGGACACGCACCGACAGCAGCCGTACGGTCATGTCCACCCGTTCCAGGCTGCGCCCCAGGACCACGAACCGCCAGCTGTCGTCCCGGCTCATGGTCGAGTCGGCGAGCCCGAAGAAGAGCGCGGCCCGGCGGCGCACCAGCTCCAGATAGGCGTACGGGCCGGTACGGCGGGCCGCCATCCGCTGGTCGGCCAGCGCGTGCCAGGTGGAGTTGAGGCACTCCCACATCTCGGAGGAGATGGCCTCACGGGCGCTGCGCGCGTTCAGCCGGGCGGCGCCCAGCGCCCCCTCGATGGAGCCCGTCGAGTGGGCGTCGAAGGCCAGCTGGTCCAGGACCTGCTGCATGTCGCAGGGCCCTGCTCCCGCGTCCATGCCGAGGATCGCGTACAGCGACCGGCAGGCCGCGTCCTCGTCGCGCCAGGGGTCCTCCAGCAGGCGGTGCAGATACGCGTCGAGGATGCGGCCCGTGGCGTCGGCGCGCTCGACATAGCGCCCGGTCCAGGTCAGGGCCTCGGCTATCCGGGACAGGATCACGTCGTTCACTGCTGCTGGGCCCCTTCCTGTACGACGGCGTGGGAGCCGTCGGGTCCGAGCCGGCGCGGGGCGACGGAGGGGAGCACGGCGGCCGGTTCGGGCGCCGGCTGCTCGGCGGGGCCCTCCGCGATCACCCAGGTGTCCTTGGAGCCGCCGCCCTGGCTGGAGTTGACGATCAGGTTGCCCTCCTGGAGGGCGACACGGGTCAGCCCGCCGGGCAGCACCCAGACATCGTTGCCGTCGTTCACGGCGAACGGCCTGAGGTCGATGTGACGGGGCGCCAGGCGCTCGCCCGCGAGGGTGGGGGAGGTGGACAGGGCGACGGGCCGCTGGGCGATGAAGCCGCGCGGGTCGGCGATGACGGCTTTGCGAGTGCGTTCGATGGTGTCCTTGTCGGACTTGGGGCCGATCACGATGCCCTGCCCTCCGGCGCCGTCGACGGGCTTGATGACCAGCTGGTCGATCTGGTCGAGGACCGCTTCCAACTGCCCGGGCTCATCGGGCCGGTAGGACTCGACATTGGGGAGAATCGGTTCTTCGGAGAGGTAGTAGCGGATCAGGTCAGGGACATAGGTGTAGAGCAGCTTGTCGTCGGCGATCCCGTTGCCCACGGCGTTCGCGAGTGTGACGTTGCCCGCCATGGCGGCGCCCATGATGCCGGGGCAGCCGATCACCGAGTCGGGGCGGAAGTGGAGCGGGTCGAGGAAGTCGTCGTCCAGGCGCCGGTATACGACATGGACGGGCACCTCGCCGCGCGTGGTGCGCATCCACACGCGGTTGTTCCGGCAGACCAGGTCGTGCCCCTCGACCAGCTGCACGCCCATCAGCCGGGCGAGCAGGGCGTGTTCGAAGTAGGCGGCGTTGCTGGGGCCCGGCGTGAGGACCACGACCCGCGGGTCCTGCACCCCGCCGGGAGCGGCGGCCCGCAGCGCGGCGAGCAGCTTCTGCGCGTACCCGTCGACCGGCACCACGTGCTGTTCCGCGAACAGGGACGGGAAGATCCGGGTCATCGCCCGGCGGTTCTCGATGACGTAACTGACCCCGCTGGGCACCCGTACGTTGTCCTCCAGCACCCGGAAGTCCCCGGCCTCGTCGCGCACGAGATCGATGCCCGCGACGTGGATGCGGACACCGCCCGGTGGCTCGACGCCCTGGGCCGCCCGGTGGAAGTGCGGGGAGTTGAGCAGCAGCCGCCAGGGCACCACGCCGTCCTCGAAGGCGCGGCAGTGCCCGTAGGCGTCGGCGAGATAGGCCTCAAGGGCCCTGACTCTCTGGCTCACCCCGCGTTGTATGAGATCCCATTCGAGGGCGTCGAGGATGCGGGGCACCAGGTCGAGCGGCCAGGGCCGCTCCTCGCCCGCGAAGGCGTAGGTCACGCCGCGGTCCGTGAACGCCCGGGCCATCTGGTCGGCCCGGAACCGGAGTTCGCTCGGCTCGATGGGCTGTAGTGCCGCCAGCACCGGCTCGTAGGCGGTCCTGACCTCACCCGGCCGCTCAAACATCTCGTCCCACGCGTCGGCCAACGCGTATGCGTCAAATATGTCCGCCATGAGGGGACGTTAGAGGCGGGGTGTAACGGGGTGATCACTGGCTCATTTCCGGGAGCTTGCGCGGCTCTTCGCGGGTTGTCGCCGGCCTGCCGCGCCGGTTTTCCGCGGCCGCGTCGTGGTTGCCCGCGCCCGTGCGGCGAAGCGGCAAACCGACACGGCCCATCCCCTTACGGGGCGCTCGGTTCGGGCCGAGCCGTGTTGCGGAGCTGGTCCGGGCCGCGCATAGTTGCGCTGCGACAGACGGTGGAACCGGGGGTGGGATGGGCGATGGCCGGGCACGGGACGGATGAGCATCCGCACGGTGCCGACCGGCTGTGCGACGCCGGGGACCGCGTGTACTCCCGGGCCGTACGGCGGGGCCGGGTGGCGCGCCGGGACGCCGAACCGGTGCCGTGCCTGCTGGAGCTGGCCCTGCTGCACCCGGACCCCGACGACATGGACTGGCTGGTCCCGACGTCTCCGCAGGAGGTCATGACCAGACTGCTGCGCGGGGTGTACGACGAGGTCAGCGCGAGCCAGCGGCGGGTGGGCGCGGCGGTCTCCGCCGTCGAGCGGTACGCGGGCCTGGGCCCCGCCACGCAGGCGGGCCCGGGCGCCGGGGAGGGCGCGGCGATCCGCGTCCTCGACGGGCTCTCCCGCATCCAGGACGCCATGGACAAGGCGACGGAGGCCTGCACCACGGAGGTCCTCACCGTCCAGCCCGGCGGCATCCGCCCCGAGCACGAACTCACCGAGGGCCTGCACCGGGCGCTCGCGCTGCGCGGGCGGGGCGTGCGGATGCGCGACCTGTACACCCATGTGGCCCGGCACGGGCAGGGCCTGCTCAACTACCTTGAGCTGATGGGCGGTTCGGTCGAGGCCCGCACCCTCGACGAGGTCATCGACCGGCTGATCCTCTTCGACCGCACGGTGGCGTTCATCCCGGCGAACGCGGACCGCACCCTGGCGCTGGAGCTGCGCCACCCGGCGCTGGTCGAGTACCTGGTCACGGTCTTCGACCGGCTGTGGCGCCTGGCGATCCCGCTGACCGCGCCGCTGCCCGACACCGGCATCGAGGGCATCTCACACCGGGAGCGGTCCATCGCGGCGCTCCTCGCGGAGGGCCACCAGGACGCGGTGATCGCGGAGCGGCTCGGCATAAGCGTGCGCACCTGCCGTGCCCATATCGCGCGGCTCTCCGAGACTCTGGGCGCGGCCAGCCGCACCCAACTCGGCGTCCGTATCGCCCAGGTGGGCCTCGACGGGCCCCGCCACCCGGCGGACGCCGCCCCCTCCGTCACCCTTCCTGGTCAAGAATCCCCGACTGTCCGATGAGATAGCCGAGCTGCGCCCGGCTCTGGCTGCCCAGGGTGGCGGCCAGTTTGGCGATGTGGACGCGGGCGGTGCGGATGTTCATGCCGAGGCGGTCGGCGATGACGGCGTCGGTGAGGCCTTCGACGAGGAGGGCGGCGATGGCGCGTTGGCGGGGGGTGACGCCGTTCAGGGTGGGGTGGCGGACAGCCTCAGGGTGCATGGGCGTGGCGAGGCGCCAGAGGCGGTCGAAAACCGTGCCGAGGAAAGCGACGATGACGGGGTGGCGCAATTCCAGAGCCAGCGCACGGTCCTCGCTGGCGGGGATGAAGGCCGTGGTGCGGTCGACGACGATGAGGCGGTCCGTGACTTCGTCGAGTGTGCGGGCCTCCACATCGCCGTCCAGCTGCTCGTACCGGGCCATGATGGTGGGCGAGTGGCGGAGGGTGTGCTGGTAGAGGGTGCGGATACGGCCGCCGCGGTCGAGGAGGGCCTGGTCGCGGGCCAGCGCCTCGGCATTCATCTTGGGCGGTCGGTGACCGTGAGGCTGAATGGTCAGCAACTCGCCGGAGTCGGCCATGGCTTCGTCTATGGCCCGCCCGATGCGGCCGTACCCACTGAGGACGGTGACGGTAGGGGCTTCGGCCGCTCTCGTATAGCGACCGCCGATCCGCAGGAGCGGCTCGAACGTGTCGGCCAGCCGCTGTTCGCGGCGCCGCTCCAGGGCGATACGTTCCCCCGTGGTCCGCAGCAACCGGTGGAGCGCCACGGCGGGTGCGACCGGCTCCAGCCTGTTCAGGTCGGCCACAGCAGGGTGCAGGAGGCCGAAGTCGACCAGGCAGGGGACGGCTTCGGCGTCGGTGCCGGTGACGTGGCCTTCACGTAGGGCGCGTTCGTACAACTCAGTGCCTGCCGGGCACAGGTCCTCGGGTCCGTGTTCCGGATGCCTCGCCGGGGGCACCGCACTTCCTTTCGCTCGGGTCACTTCTCGGGGTTCAGGATTCCTGACTGTGCTATCAGGAAGCCGAGTTGGGCCCGACTGCCGCTGCCCAGGGCCGTGGCCAGCTTGGCTATGTGGGCGCGGCAGGTGCGGACGTTCATGCCCAGGCGGCGGGCGATCGCCTCGTCGACGTGGCCTTCCACGAGCAGCTTGGCTATGGAGTGCTGGATGTCGGTGATGCCGCCGGCCGCGGGCTCGTAGGGGGCGCCCGCGCTCAGCGGGACGGACCGGCCCCACATGAACTCGAAGACTCTGACCAGGTAGCGGATCAGGCCGGGATGGCGGAGCTCCAGGGCGACCTGCTGGTCGTCGCGGGCGGGGATGAAGGCGACGGTCTCGTCGCAGACGATGAGGCGTTCCACCACCTCGTCGATGGTGCGGTACTCCACCTTGCCGTTGGAGAGCTGGGCCACGTAGGCCAGCTTCTCCGGGCTGTAGCGGGCCGTGTGCTGGTACAGCGTCCGGATTCGCACGCCGCGTTCGATCAGCGGCTTGTCTCGTTCCAGCCCCTGCATGAGGCTGCGCTCGGAGAAGCGGTCGTCGCTCGGCTGGATGGTGAGCATCTCGCTCTGGCACTGGGCGGTGGCCAGGTTGAGTGCCGCGTTGATCCGCTTTCCCCCCTCCAGCACGGTGATCGAGTTGTCGGTCACCGCGGCCTGGGTGCTGAGCGCCAAGAACGGCTCGAATGCGTGCGCGAGCTCGATGGACAGCCGGCGGCGCTCTGTGATCTCGCGCTCGATGGGGTGCAGCCGCTCGGCCAGGGCGGCGAACGGCGGCACGGGCCGCAGCCAGTCCGCATCGTCCGGGTCGGGGTGGAGAAGGGCGAACTCCATCAGGCAGGGGGCGGACTCCACCTCTGCTCGGGCGATCCGTCCCATGCGCAGGGCGTTCGCATAAAGTCGGCCACCCTCCTCACAGATTTCGGTCACCGCATGGGGATGCGCCGCCTTAGTCTGATTTGCCACGAAATCTCCACCCCCCAGGGTCCTGAACATGCAGGAACATGATGCATCGATCCTGTGGCCATGACGTGTTCGAATGAGCCATCGTCTTATCCGACGGGGGAAGAGGAGACTTTCAAGTGAGGACGAAGCCGACTATGCGGAACAGAATGCTTCGCTCGGTGCTTGTTGCCGCCCTCTCCGCCGTCGTGGGACTCGGAGTACTGGGCGGTACCTCCCACGTGAGGGAGAACACTCGAGCGGACTCCCATTGGCCGGCGGCCGCCCAGTCCGTCACGCTTGCGGACTCCCATTGGCCGGCGGTAGTCGAGTCCAGCACTGAAGACAGCGCCGGGAGCTGACGACGTGACTATCCCACCGGACGACCGCTCCTTCCGCCGCGAAATGGCCACGGCCTACCGCTCCGGCTGGCACTTCATCGACCTTGTCACCGCGATCCCCCACGCCGGTGACTCGCTGATGGTGACCGTCTTCGGTGAGCCGGTCGTCGTCACGCGGGACGAGGACGAGGACGTACGGGCGTACCGGTGTCTGCGACGGCCTCGGGGGGCGCCGCAGCCAGTGCGATGTGCCATTCGGTACGGAATGATCTTTGTGAATCTCGACCAACGAGACCACCGGCTGGTGGAACCGGAAACCCCCGATGTTCGGACCATCTCAGCCACCCCCCGCAGTGCCTGACGCGAATCCCCCGTCGTAACAGTTCGCTCAGGCGCTTCCCCCCGCAGCGGCGTCACCGTGACCTGAACACGGTGACGCCGCTGCAGTTTTGCGGGACATTTCCGGGTATCGGCAGAGTGGGCCGCCGATGAGCACTGGCCGAAAACGGTCCCTGCCGTCACGGCGGCCACAGCCGTCATACCAGGCCCATCGCCCGCGTCAGCTCGATCTCGATCACCACACGTGACGGGTTCGGGCCGGGCGTGCGCCGGTAGCGCTCCGCGTACCGCCGCACCGCCTCCGCGACCCGCTCCGGCTCGGCCCTTACGACGGCCAGGCCCTCCAGCGTCGCCCAGCGCCGGCCGTCCACCTGGCACACCGCGACCCGGGCACCCCCGTCGCCGGCGGCCAGCACGTTCAGCACCTTGGCGCTCGTCCGGTTCGTGATCACCCGGGCCAGACCGGCGCCCGGATCGTAGGTGACCCCGACCGGCACCACGTGCGGGCTGCCGTCCGGGCGCGGGGTGGTCAGCGTGCACAGGTGCCTTTCCCGCCAGAAGTCGAGGTACGCGGCGTCGGGGGCACCCGGGTCCTGCGCATAGGTCGCCATGGCCCCGGAACTTAGCCTCCGTACCCTCCCCGACGCCTCCTTGAGTGGAATAGACTCAACTTTGTGTACGCTGACCGAGTCAGTACTGGACTTGTGGCGGACGGCTGACCTCAGGAGGAGAACGCGACAGTGGACGCCGAGCTGACCAACCGGAGCCGGGACGCCCTCAGGGCGGCCGAGCAGCGGGCCCTGACCGAGGGGCACGCCGACCTGACCCCGGCACACCTGCTCCTGGCCCTGCTCCAGGGTCAGGACAACGAGAACATCACCGACCTGCTGGCCGCCGTCGACGCCGACCAGGCGGCCGTACGGGCCGGCGCGGAGAAGATCCTCGCCGGGCTGCCCAGCGTGACCGGCTCGACCGTCGCGCCGCCGCAGGCCAACCGCGAGCTGCTCGCCGTGATCGCGGACGCCGCCGAGCGCGCCCGGGACCTCGGCGACGAGTACCTCTCCACCGAGCACCTGCTCATCGGCATCGCCGCCAGGGGCGGCGCCGCCGGTGACGTACTGTCCGGGCAGGGGGCCGGTGCGAAGAAGCTGCAGGAGGCCTTCCAGCAGGCGAGGGGAGGACGTCGGGTGACCACAGCCGACCCGGAGGGCCAGTACAAGGCCCTGGAGAAGTTCGGCACGGACTTCACGGCCGCGGCACGCGAGGGCCGGCTCGACCCGGTGATCGGCCGGGACCAGGAGATCCGCCGTGTCGTGCAGGTGCTGTCCCGCCGTACCAAGAACAACCCGGTCCTCATCGGCGAGCCCGGCGTCGGCAAGACCGCCGTCGTCGAAGGACTCGCCCAGCGGATCGTCAAGGGCGACGTACCGGAGTCCCTCAAGGACAAGCGGCTCGTCGCGCTGGACCTCGGCGCGATGGTCGCGGGCGCGAAGTACCGTGGCGAGTTCGAGGAGCGCCTGAAGACCGTCCTCGCGGAGATCAAGGACTCCGACGGCCAGATCATCACCTTCATCGACGAGCTGCACACCGTCGTCGGCGCGGGCGCCGGCGGCGACTCCGCCATGGACGCCGGCAACATGCTGAAGCCGATGCTCGCGCGCGGCGAGCTGCGCATGGTCGGCGCGACGACCCTCGACGAGTACCGCGAGCGCATCGAGAAGGACCCCGCCCTGGAGCGCCGCTTCCAGCAGGTCCTGGTCGCCGAGCCCACGGTCGAGGACACCATCGCGATCCTGCGCGGACTCAAGGGCCGCTACGAGGCCCACCACAAGGTCCAGATCGCCGACAGCGCACTCGTCGCCGCCGCCACCCTCTCCGACCGCTACATCACCTCCCGCTTCCTTCCCGACAAGGCCATCGACCTCGTCGACGAGGCGGCCTCCCGCCTGCGCATGGAGATCGACTCCTCCCCCGTCGAGATCGACGAACTCCAGCGCGCCGTGGACCGGTTGAAGATGGAGGAGCTGGCGCTGGAGAAGGAGACCGACCCGGCCTCCCGCGAACGCCTGGAGCGGCTGCGCCGCGACCTCGCCGACAAGGAGGAGGAGCTGCGCGGCCTGACCGCCCGCTGGGAGAAGGAGAAGCAGTCCCTCAACCGCGTCGGCGAGCTGAAGGAGAAGCTCGACGAACTGCGCGGACAGGCCGAACGGGCCCAGCGCGACGGCGACTTCGACACCGCCTCCAAGCTCCTCTACGGCGAGATCCCCACCCTGGAAAGGGACCTGGAGGCCGCCTCGGAGGCCGAGGAGGAGGCGTCCAAGGACACCATGGTCAAGGAAGAGGTCGGCTCCGACGACATCGCGGACGTCGTCGCCGCCTGGACCGGCATCCCCGCCGGCCGCCTCCTGGAGGGCGAGACGCAGAAGCTCCTGCGCATGGAGGAGGAGCTGGGCAAGCGCCTGATCGGCCAGCAGGAGGCCGTACAGGCGGTCTCCGACGCCGTCCGCCGCACCCGCGCGGGCATCGCCGACCCCGACCGCCCGACCGGCTCCTTCCTCTTCCTCGGCCCGACGGGCGTGGGCAAGACCGAACTCGCCAAGGCACTCGCCGACTTCCTCTTCGACGACGAGCGGGCGATGGTCCGCATCGACATGTCGGAGTACGGCGAGAAGCACAGCGTGGCCCGCCTGGTCGGCGCCCCGCCCGGCTATGTCGGCTACGAGGAGGGCGGCCAGCTGACGGAGGCCGTCCGCCGCCGCCCGTACTCCGTGGTCCTGCTGGACGAGGTCGAGAAGGCCCACCCCGAGGTCTTCGACGTCCTCCTCCAGGTCCTGGACGACGGCCGCCTGACCGACGGCCAGGGCCGCACGGTCGACTTCCGCAACACGATCCTGGTCCTCACCTCCAACCTGGGCAGCCAGTTCCTGGTCGACCCCCTGTCCGGCGAGGAGGAGAAGAAGGAACAGGTCCTGGAGGTGGTCCGCACCTCCTTCAAGCCGGAGTTCCTCAACCGCCTCGACGACCTGGTGGTCTTCTCGGCGCTGACCAAGCCCGAGCTGGAGCGCATCGCCAAGCTCCAGATCGACCGTCTGGCCAAGCGCCTGGCGGAGCGGCGTCTCACCCTGGAGATCACCGACGAGGCGCTGGACTGGCTCGCCACGGAGGGCCTGGACCCGGCCTACGGCGCCCGCCCCCTGCGCCGCCTGGTCCAGACCGCCATCGGCGACCGCCTCGCCAAGGAGATCCTCTCCGGCGAGGTCAAGGACGGCGACACGGTCCGGGTGGACGCCTTCGGGGAGGGACTGATCGTGGGGCCCGCGACCGGCAAGACGCTGTGACCGGCCAGGTGCCGCCGCACGGGCCCGCCGCCTTCCGGTGGCGGGCCCGCCGCATGTCATACCTCGGTCATGGCGAGGTACACGGTGACGAAGAACCAGACGGCGAACACCAGGCATCCCAGCCACAGGACCCACAGCAACCAGCGCAACGCTCTCGGTAGACGCACGGAGGGATCATCGCACCGGCTTGCCACCCCCCTCCCCGCATGGGGGAGGATGGCGGCATCCGTACGAAGGGAAAATCACGGTGAGCATCGACCCGTCCTCGATTCCGAACTTCGGGGGCCAGCCCGAGCCGCAGCCCCAAGGACCGGCGGGCCCCGTCGTCCCGGATCAGGACCTCGTGAAGCAGCTCCTCGACCAGATGGAGCTCAAGTATGTCGTCGACGACGAGGGTGACCTCGCGGCGCCGTGGGAGCAGTTCCGTACGTACTTCATGTTCCGCGGTGAGGGCGACCAGCAGGTCTTCTCGGTGCGGACGTTCTACGACCGGCCCCACCAGATCGACGAGAAGCCGCAGCTGCTCGAGTCGATCGACGACTGGAACCGCCGCACCCTGTGGCCCAAGGTCTACAGCCACACTCACGACGACGGCACCGTCCGGCTGATCGGCGAGGCGCAGATGCTGATCGGCACCGGCGTCAGCCTGGAGCACTTCGTGTCGTCCACGGTCAGCTGGGTGCGGGCCGCCATCGAGTTCGACAAGTGGCTCGTCGAGCAGCTCGGTCTCGAAGAGGAGATCAACGAGGCGGACGAGAAGCCCGGGGACGACGAGGAGTAGTCCTCCCGCCCGCTTCCACAGAGCGACAGCTCTACAGGGGCATCTGGGCGATCACGACCAGATACGCCCCGTATACGAACGAGAGCCCGGCCAGGGCGGCGACCACCACGGTCGCGTGCCACGGCCGGGCTCTCGCCGTGCGCACGAGGGCCTGGGCGAGGGGCAGCAGGAGCGGGAAGGCGGGGAGCAGAAAGCGTGGCTTCGACTCGAAGAAGCCGGAGCCGCCGAGGGCGATCAGCAGCAGCACACCGCTGTGGACGAGGAGCGGGAGCGGGGCGCGGTCGGCGAGGAGAAGGGCGTACAGCACGACGCCCGCCGCCACGATCACCATCGTCATCGGGAAGACGAACCGGTCCCCGTGCAGCAGCAGGTGCTTGACGAACCGGAGCGAGCCCCGCCCGAAGTCGAACCGGGAGCCCCACTGCCGCTGCACCGCGAAGTACCCGCCGAGCAGATTCCTCTCGTGCCGCCCGACCCACAGGATGTACGCCGTCCATCCGGTCGGGGCGAGCGCGGCGCCCGTCCACAGCCTGTGGGAAACCTTGCGGCGCTCACGAAGGCACCGCCACACCTCGCAGGCCGCCGCCGCGAGCACCGCGGCGGCGACCGCGAACCCGTTGGGCCGGGCCAGCCCCGCGAGCGCCGCCAGCGACCCCGCCCACACCCAGCGCCCGGTGAGCACCGCGTACAGCGACCAGGCGGCGAACGCGGTCAGCAGGGGCTCGGTGTACGCCATGGACAGCACGACGGAATGCGGCAGCAGCGCCCACAGCAGCACCAGTGCGAACGCGACGGCCCGGCCGTGCAGCCGGGCGCCGATCGCGTAGATCCCGCAGGCGGCCACGGCGGCCGCGGCCCAGGACACCACCAGCCCGGACGCGCCCCCGCCCAGCGGGCTCACGGCGCGCACGGCCCGCACCAGTGCCGGGTAGAGCGGGAAGAACGCCATGTCGCTGAACATGACACCCGTCCGGAGGTGCTGGATGCGGCCGTACCCGTGGGATGCGATGCCCAGGTACCACACGGAGTCCCAGGACCGCCCGAGCAGCCCGAGGGCGTCCCGGCCGGTCGTCGCCCGGGCCACCAGGGCGAGCGTGGCGACACCGAGCAGCCGTACGGCGAGGAACAGACCGAGCGCGGTGGCCATGGCTGCCACCCGGGTCGCATGGACACGACCCTGGGCGGCAGGCTCCGCGACGGCGGAACGAGTGAGGGTGCTGGCGTGGGTCACACCGGCACAGTGCAGCGTGAACGGGGAGCGCGCGAGCGCTGGGCGTCCGGCCGGGTATGGTCTCGCGACCCTCGGCGTGGCGGCGTGACAGGCCCCGGATCAGCCCGCCAGTGCCTTGAGCCGCTTCACCGCCTCCTCCAGCACCGCCGTCTGCTTGCAGAACGCGAACCGCACGAACGGTGCGCCCGCCTCCCGGTGGTCGTAGAACACGGCGTTCGGGATGGCGACGACCCCGGCGCGCTCCGGGAGGGCGCGGCAGAAGGCGAAGCCGTCGCCCTCTTCGGACAGCACGGTGCCGAGGGGGCGGATGTCGGTGGTGACGAAGTAGGTGCCGGCCGGCTGGAAGACCTTGAAGCCCGCGTCCGCGAGGCCCGCCGCCAGCAGGTCCCGCTTGGCGAGCATGTCCTCGCGGAAGGCGGTGAAGTAGCTGTCGGGGAGCGCCAGCGCCTCGGCGACGGCGTACTGGAAGGGCCCGGAGGAGACGTAGGTCAGGAACTGCTTCGCGGAGCGGACCGCCGAGACCAGTCCCGGGGCCGCCGTCACCCAGCCCACCTTCCAGCCGGTGAAGGAGAAGGTCTTGCCGGCCGAGCCGATGGTGACCGTCCGGTCGCGCATGCCCGGGAAGGTGGCGAGCGGCAGGTGCTCGGCCTCGTCGAAGACCAGGTGCTCGTAGACCTCGTCCGTGACGACGAGCAGATCGCGCTCGGCGGCCAGCTCGGCGATCGCGGTGAGCTCCGCACGGGTGAGGACCGTGCCGGTGGGGTTGTGCGGGGTGTTGACGAGCAGCAGGCGGGTGCGGTCGGTGACGGCGGCGCGCAGTTCGTCGAGGTCGAGGCGGAAGGAATCCTCATGCGGACGCAGAGTGACCGGCACGCGGGTCCCGCCCGCCATGGCGATGCAGGCCGCGTACGAGTCGTAGTACGGCTCCAGGGCGATCACCTCGTCGCCGGGCTCCAGCAGGGCGAGGAGGGTGGCGGCGATGGCCTCGGTGGCGCCGGCGGTGACCAGGACCTCGGTGTCGGGGTCGTACGCCAGCCCGTAGCGGCGCTCCTGGTGTGCGGCGATCGCCGTGCGCAGCTCGGGGATGCCGGGGCCCGGCGGGTACTGGTTGCCGCGCCCGTCGCGCAGTGCCCGTACGGCGGCCTCGCGGATCTCCTCGGGGCCGTCCGTGTCGGGGAAGCCCTGGCCCAGGTTGATGGAGCCGGTCTGCACGGCCAGGGCCGACATCTCGGCGAAGATCGTCGTCCCGAACTCGGCGAGGCGGCGGTTGAGGAGGGGTCGGGTGCTGGAGGTCATGCCGGTCATCCTGCGCTCAGGCTGCGGAGTTCCTCAACTCACCGCTTCCACGACTGGTACCGGGCGATCGCCTTCCGCAGTTCGATCCGCTCGGCCTGCGGCAGCTCGGTACCCTGCGTGAACTCCATGACATGCTCGGCGACCACGCGCAGCTTGGTGTTGGTGCGCTGCGACACGTCGCGCAGAACCCGCCAGGCTTCCTCCGGCGCCATCCGTCCGAAGACGACGACGGCGCCGATGGCCTGGTCGACGATGGCGTGCGAGGTGACCGCCTGCTCCAGCTGGGCGCACTCCGCTTCGAGGCGCTCGTGTTCCATGGCCAGATCGGTGGCGGACAGGAACTTCAGGGGCTGCGATCGGGAGACCGCAAAGAAGGCCATGGGTGGCTCACCCTTCGCGAGAGGGGCGGGGACTGGGCTCTGAGTCCTGCTGCCCCGGGAAGGGCCCTGTACACGCACCCTGTGAAGTTCCTCGACTCCGCTTCGCGGTTGAACGACTGTGGCGGCGCAGCGGGTGGCTCGGCCTCGCACCGCTGCCGTCTGTCAGTACCCCGAGGTAGTGTCCGCCTGCGCGCGGCCGGCTTCCGAGGTGTCCAGCTCTGTAGTGCAGCTGCATCCCTGGTTCTGTCCGGGGGCGGCCCGGGGCAGCCCGGGACCCAACCGACGGCCAGGCTCCGCCGATGGCCAAGAGTGCCCTGCCAGCGCCGGCCGCGCGCACGCCTTCCGACTGTGGTGGTGGGGTCTGGGGCTGGACGGAAACTGAGACGGGGCCGCCGTCTCAGACGTTCTCCTCTGCCAGGTGTCGCTCATCTGTCCTGGGCGAGGCGTCGTCCGCGAGCGGGGTGGTGTCCTTGGCCGGCGGCGCTTTGATGGCCATGGGCTGGTTGATGTCGAGGAAGGTGATGGTCAGGTCGAGCCGTCCGTCTCCGGTGCCGGAAAGCATGTCGTTGTGCTCGGCCCGCATACGGAACTGTTTGGGGCGGCCGTCGCCGTCTATCCACAGGTCCATGGTGAGCGGGTCGGAGACTTCCAACTGCATGAACTGATCGAGGCGCCCTCCGATCAGCCCCTTGCTGTTGACCGTCCCCTCGTAGTGCGTGGTCTTGGCGCCGTCGACCGTCTCGGTCGCGATCAGACGCAGATCTTTGGACCCGGTCAGAAGCGTTGCCTGTCCCGTGGGGTTTACCTGCAGCTGACTGGGCAGTACGCCGTAGGACTGGTTTTCCCCTCCGCCGCGCCCCCATATGGCCGGCGCAGCGCTGAGCCAAGTCCTGCCTTTCAGCGTCTCGGGACGCACTGCACTCCCGCCGACGTACATCACCTTGCCGACGAACCGGATCTCCAACTGGCCTCGCCTGCCCCGGCCGTTCCCACCCTGGGCGGCCGCAGACGTCATCTTCATACTCATGGCCAGCGGTTGCGTGTTCATGGAGGCCTCGGCCTCCAGACGGCCTTTCCCCGGCACGGTCCCGCTGATCCGATAGCGAAGCGACGTGATGTCCTTGGCGTTCTTCTCCGCCCTCGCCACGGCCGCCGCAGGAGTCACTTCAGGTCGGCCTGCCCCCGCTGAATCACTCGTGGCGCCCCCTCCGCAGGCAACTGATCCCCCTGCGAGCAGTACGGCCACGAACGCCACGCTTGTCACTCTGCGTGGTACGGAAAGGAGGACGGACATTCCCACACCTTCAAGATGGATGGCAGATCCACGGCAAGGTCGTGAGCGTAGCTCGGGGTGCGTCCTGAGATCTGCTGGAGTCTCGTGAGGTCAGCGCGTTGGACGCGCTCACACTACGTTCGCCGGTCGTGCGCGTGGCCAGACTCTCAGCCCGGGGTTCCGGCTCCCCTGGCCGAAGCCATCGCCGCCCAGCTCTGAAAGCGGGCCCCGGCGGGAGGCCTTACCGCTTCCGCAACAGTCGCCGGGTGCCGATAGCCGTCGAAATGATCAGTACCTCAAGGCAGCACATGGTGATCACGGTGGTCCAGGACTCGCCCACCCACCACCTTCCCCCCACAGCCGCAAGCCCGAGTACCAACGCGGACGAACCGAAGGCGGCCAGCCGCCGCACCCCTGGTGACATGCCGCTCATCTACGCACGTCCGCGCGCCGCAGGCAAGCGAACAAGGAAACCTGCTGTGCCGCCGACCACGACAGCCGTGCCGCCGCCGAACTGGCTGCCCGCACTCCTCGCTGCCCCGTCCGCTGAAAGGACCCAGAAGACCGTGACCGTCAGCCTGCCGCTCGTGTTCGTCCTCGCCCTCTTCGCCTGGGGAGCGGTGAAGTTCCTCGGCGTCTACCCCGACAACCCGACCCCGCGCACACCCACGCCCCGACCGACCCGGCACTCGCATCGCGCTCACTCCCGTCGGTCCCGATCGACAAGAACACCGTCGCGGTCGTGCTCGTCGGCGGAGTCGTCCGCACCGCGCTCCTGGCCGCCGTCGCTGCCCTGACCTGCCCTTCTATGCAGGTCAGGGGCCGTCTGCGCGTCAGAACCCTCTGAAGTTCCTCAACTCTGCTTTGACCGCCGAGGCCGCCGGGCATCCCCCGTTCACGCAAGAGGCGAGGCACCCACGGGGGGCTGCTTCGGGGGATATCGAAAGGACGGTGGCGCCATGGTCATCGGCTTCATCGTGGTGGCGGTCGTGATCGCGTTCGTGGCGATCGTCGCGAAGGCAGCGGGCAAGGGCGGGGCGAAGTCGTTCGGCGGGGGGAGCCGGAGCGGCTCGCACAGCGGGGACAGCACCGGGAGCAGCAGCTGGTGGGCCGGCGGGGGAGACGGCGGCTCTTCGGGCGGTCATCACTCCGGGGGGCACCACTCCTGCGGGGGCGGTCACTCCTCCTGTGGCGGGTCGTCCTGTGGCGGGGGGTCGTCCTGCGGTGGCGGTGGTGGATGCGGCGGAGGCAGCTGACACGGGGCAGCCGAGCTCCACGGGGCAACCGCATACTCGCCTGTCACACCCGTCGAGCACCCGCCGGAGCCCACGCCCCGGCGGGTGCTCCTGTGCTCCGGCGTACGCCATGGCCGCCGTGGCGCACGCCGTGGTTGAACAGTTGAGCAGTGGAGCCCTCTGAGGGATGGAAACCCCACGAAGATGGGTAAAAACGCTGTGACGGCGCCACCGTTCATGATTCCCTCTAAAACACCGGTGCGGTCCTCGGATGTCCTGCTGAGACCTTCCTGACCTGCCTGATCTCCCGACTGGGCCGACCGGGCCGTCCGGGCCGATCCCCCGGTGTCGCCCGGTGTGCCGGACCCCCACGCCTTCCTCCTTACCTTTCTTTGTGTGCCAGCGGAGAGCCGACCCATGCTCACGACCCTGAACACCTCATACACCGACACGCGCGCGGCCGACCTCGCCTGGGCCCTCGGGCGTGAGCCGCTTCCCGCCCTGGCCACGCTCGACCTCGAACTGGCCGGGTCCAAGCTCCAGTTGAGACTTCTCGGCGCGTCCCACCAGGTGCTCCTGGAGGAACAGCGGGGCACTTGTTCGGAGACGGTGGCCTGCATGCCGGGCAGCAGCACACCGCTGCCGCTGGGCGTCGCCAAGCGGATGGGCGACTGGGAGTACGAGTTCGCGGCCCGCGTGGAGGTCCTGTCACCGGGGTCGTTCGCGGGGCGCGCGCAGGAGTTGCTCGCGCTGGTCTCCGACCATCCGCACGGACTTGCGGGCGTCTTCCCCGGCAGCCCGCACGCCTTCACCGCGCTGCTGGCCCAGTGGCACGAGGGTCAGGTCCACTGGCGGACCTGGCACGCGTACCCGCAGGACGGGCAGCTGGTGGCGACGCGGACGCGGGTGGGCGCCCGGGTTCCGGCACCGCAGATCAGTCCGCTGGGCGCCTGACCCGATCACGCGGTCTCAAACACGCGCTGTGGAACTGTCCGGCGGTTCCACACGTGTGGGTGACGAAGCGTGAAGTTGCAGTGACGTAACGTCGCAGTTGTGATCGAACCGCACGCGCCGGCGCCACCCGGCTCCCCGCCCCCCTGGGCGGGCCCGGCGCGGCTGCCCGTCCAGCCGAGCACCGGCCGGTTCCTGGTGCTCGCATGCGTCTTCGTATGCGCGGCCTGCGGACTCGTGTACGAGCTCGAACTCGTCGCCCTGGCCTCGTACTTGATCGGCGACTCGGTCACCCAGGCCTCGGTCGTCCTGTCGGTCATGGTGTTCGCGATGGGCATCGGCTCGCTCGCCGCGAAGCGCCTGCGCTGGCGGGCCGCGGCCGCCTTCGGCGCGATCGAGGCGACGCTCGCGCTCGTCGGCGGCTGCAGCGCGATGGCCCTGTACGCGGTGTTCGCGTGGACCGGCGACTGGGGCGGCCTGTGGGCGAGCGGGCCGCGCTGGCTGCTCGTCGCGTTCTCCCTCACCATCGGCCTGCTGATCGGCGCCGAGGTCCCTCTCCTCATGGAGCTGATCCAGCGCATCCGGCGGCAGGACGCGGGCGGCGCGGTGGCCGACCTGTTCGCCGCGGACTACGTCGGCGCGCTGGTCGGCGGTCTCGCCTTCCCGTTCCTCCTGCTGCCCCTGCTGGGCCAGTTGACCGGCGTGCTGATCACCGGCGCGGTCAACGCGGTCGCGGGCGGCACCCTCGTCCTCGGCCTGTTCCGCCGCGACCTCACCCGCCGTACCCGCTGGCTGCTGCTGATCGCCAACCTCGCCGTGCTCGGCCTCCTCGCGGCCGCCGCCGTCCTGGTCGACGACTTCGAACAGGCGGCCCGGCACGCGGTGTACGGCCACGACGTACGCGTGGCGCTGCAGACCGGCACCCAGGAGATCGTCCTCACCGGCGGCACCGGCGGCCGCCCCCTCGCCCTCTTCCTCGACGGCCGCCTCAGGGTGGGCGGCGACGAACTCCGGTACCACGAAGCCCTGGTGCACCCCGCGATGAACGGCCCGCACGCGCGCGTGCTGATCCTCGGCGGCGGTGACGGCCTCGCCGCCCGCGAAGTGCTGCGCCACGCGGGCGTGCGGCGGGTGGACGTCGTCGAACTCGACGCCGGAGTCGTCCGGTTGGCCCGCCGCGACCCGGCCCTGTCGAAGCTGAACCGTCACGCCTACGACGACCCGCGGGTGCGCGTGACGACCGACGACGCCTTCCGCTGGCTGCGCACGGCGCCCACCTCGACGTACGACGTGGTGATCTCCGACCTCCCCGACCCGGGCATCACGGCCAGCACCAAGCTGTACTCCCAGGAGTTCTACGGCCTCACCCGGCGCGCCCTCGCACCCGGTGGCCGCCTGGTGGTGCACGCCGGGCCGTTCGCCACCCGCCCGCGGGTGTTCTGGACCGTCGTCGCGACCCTGCGCGCCGCCGGCCTGCACACCACCCCCTACCGGGTGGGCGGCCGCGACTCCGGCTTCGCCGCGGGCCCCGACCGCACGGCCGACGCATCCCGCGCGGCACGCGACTGGGGGTTCGTCCTGGCGTCCGCTCGTACGGCCCCGCCCCTCGGCCTCGACCCGCACGCCCCGCGACCGCGGACCCTGGCCCCGGCGTCCCTGGCGGCGGACGGCAGGGCGGCGACCCACGCCGGGATCACGGACCTGCCGCCGTCGACGCTGGTCCACCCCCGCTACTGAGGTGGTGGTCGTGGCCTACGAGACGGGCTGGTGACGCCTGGCAGTACGGCTTGGCGCCAGCCGGCATTTTTCAGCCCGAGTAGAGGAGTTCGAGGACGAGGCCGTTCAGGCCGAAGCACCCGTCCCGAAGAAGGCAGCCCCCAGCAGGCCCGACACCGACGCGCGGTCACTTTCGACCAACAGGGGTGCATGACCCGGCCATCTAGGTAGGCTCGGCCGACATGGAGCATGAGGTGTTCGTTCCGGTTCCGGCCGCACGGCTGAAAGAAACCCTCGCCGACCCCGCGCAGGTGGCCCGGGCGGTTCCCGGCCTCCAGCAGGACGCGGGCGCCGAGCCGGTCACCGGACGGCTGAAAATGCGCGTCGGCAGCCACTCCGTCACCTACCGCGGCACCGTCCGCATCACCGCGCAGGACGACGGCTCGTACGCCGCCGAGGGCGACGCCGCCGAGACCCGGGGCACCGGCTCGGTCAAGCTGGCCCTCACCCTCCGCGTCGAGGAGGCCGACGGCGGCTCCCGGCTGACCTTCGAGGGCACGGCCTCCGCCGACGGCCGCCTCACCGAACTGCCGGCCGAGCAGGTCGCGTCGGCCGCGACCCGCCTGCTGAACCGTTTCGCGGAGAGCCTGGCGGCGGGCGCGGGAACCGAGGGCACTCTGGAGCAGCCCGAGACGCCCCAGGAACCCGAGGAGGCAGAGGAGCCCGAGCCCCTCGTCACCCAGGAGTTCGAGCCCAAGGCGACCAGCGACTTCGAGACGACCCCGGACGCGGACGACCCGCCCGCCCCCGCCGCCGAGCCCACGGAGCACACCTCCGTCCACGACACCGAGGTCCCCCCGCCGGCCCTCGACCCGCTCGCCGAGGACACGGACGACACCGACGACGTGGTCGAGGGCGCGCCCCCCGCCGAAGCGGCCCACGCCCGCCGCACGATGATCGGCCGCAGCGCGGAGGAGGTCGACCACGCCCCGCCCCGCGGCCGCTACGCCCCGGTCCCCGCCCCGCAGACGGTCTCGGCCGGCTCCTCCCTGCGCTGGGCGGCCCCCGCGGCGGCCCTCGTCGTCGCGTCCGCGATCGTCGTGGGCCGGCTGTTGCGCAAGCGTCACTGACGGCGGTCTTGATCGCCCCAGTAGGGTCGTCCCGTGAGTAACGAAGACATCACGCTGACCGCGGGCGACGCGGAGGTGACCGTGCAGCCGGGCAACGGCGGCCGGGTCGGAGGACTGCGCGTCGGCGGCACGGAACTGCTCCGCCAGGGCGAACGTTTCGGCTGCTTCCCGATGGTCCCCTGGTGCGGGCGGATCCGCGAGGGCCGCTTCCGGGACGGCGCCACCGTCCACCAGATGCCGCTCAACTCCCCGCCGCACGCCATCCACGGCACGGTCCGCGACGGCGCCTGGCACACCGCGCGCGTGAACGCCGACGAGGCCGTCCTCACGTACGACCTGGTCGAGCCCTGGCCCTACGCCGGCCGGGTCACCCAGCAGTTCGCGCTCACGCCCGACGCCCTGACCCTGACGATGTCCGTCGAGACGATCGACTCCTCCTTCCCGGCCCAGATCGGCTGGCACCCGTGGTTCAACCGGAACCTCGGCGGCAAGGACGTACAACTGGACTTCACCCCTGCCTGGCAGGAGGAGCGCGGCGACGACCACCTGCCCACCGGCAGCCGCGTCGACCCCCGCCCCGGCCCCTGGGACGACTGCTTCGGCATGCCCGGCGGAGTCGACGTCACCCTCACCTGGCCCGGGCAGCTGGAGCTGAAGGTCACCAGCCGCGAGGAGTGGGTCGTCGTCTACGACGAGCAGGAGGAGGCGGTGTGCGTGGAACCCCAGACCGGCCCGCCCAACGGCCTGAACACCCTGCCCCGCCTGGTCACCCCGCTGGAGCCGCTCGAGGCCTCGACCACCTGGACTTGGCACCGCCTTTAAGCTGGGCGGCATGACGGACGTACGTGGCGAGCTGCTGCAGCAGATCAAGGACAAGGCCGTGGTGCACGGCAAGGTGACCCTCTCCTCGGGTCTGGAGGCCGACTACTACGTCGACCTGCGCCGCATCACCCTTGACGGTGAAGCCGCCCCCCTGGTCGGGCAGGTGCTCCTGGACCTGACCGCGGACCTCGACTTCGACGCGGTGGGCGGTCTGACCATGGGCGCCGACCCGGTCGCGGCGGCCGTCCTGCACGCGGCCGCCGCCCGCGGCAAGCGCGTCGACGCGTTCGTCGTGCGCAAGGCGGCCAAGGCGCACGGGCTGCAGCGGCGGGTCGAGGGGCCGGAGATCAAGGGCCGCCGGGTGCTGGTCGTCGAGGACACCTCCACCACCGGCGGCTCCCCGCTGACCGCCGTCGAGGCGGTGCGTGAGGCGGGCGCGGAGGTCGTCGCCGTCGCCACGATCGTCGATCGCGCGACCGGTGCCGCCGAGAAGATCCAGGAGGGTGCCGGAGTGCCCTACCTCTACGCCTACTCCAAGGACGAACTCGGACTCGACTGAGCTACTCCCGGGTACCCCGACCGCGTTGTCCACAAGCCGGACACGGCGGGCAAAGCATCAGGCCAAGTCTGGAAAGATGGGCGCGACGACGACGTCAGCCCCCAAGGTCTAGGTCAGGGCCGTAGTACGCAGCACGCCAACCCGCACATACCAAGGAGCGGACAGATGCCCATCGCAACTCCCGAGGTCTACAACGAGATGCTGGACCGGGCGAAGGCAGGCAAGTTCGCCTACCCGGCGATCAACGTGACCTCGACCCAGACCCTGCACGCGGCCCTGCGCGGTTTCGCGGAGGCGGAGAGCGACGGCATCATCCAGATCTCGACGGGTGGCGCCGAGTTCCTGGGTGGTCAGTACAGCAAGGAGATGGTGACCGGCGCGGTCGCCCTCGCCGAGTTCGCGCACATCGTGGCCGAGAAGTACCCGGTCACCGTCGCCCTGCACACGGACCACTGCCCCAAGGACAAGCTCGACGGGTACGTACGTCCGCTGCTCGCCATCTCCGAGGAGCGCGTGAAGGCCGGCGGCAACCCGCTCTTCCAGTCGCACATGTGGGACGGCTCCGCGGAGACCCTCGCCGACAACCTGGCCATCGCCCAGGAGCTCCTGGAGCGCGCCCGCGCCGCGAAGATCATCCTTGAGGTCGAGATCACCCCGACCGGCGGCGAGGAGGACGGCGTCTCGCACGAGATCAACGACTCCCTGTACACGACGGTCGACGACGCGATCCGTACGGCGGAGGCCCTCGGCCTGGGCGAGAAGGGGCGCTACCTGCTGGCCGCCTCCTTCGGCAACGTCCACGGTGTGTACAAGCCGGGCAACGTCGTCCTCCGTCCCGACCTGCTGAAGGAGCTGAACGACGGCGTGGCGGCCAAGTTCGGCAAGCCGGCCGGGTCCCAGCCCTTCGACTTCGTCTTCCACGGCGGCTCCGGCTCCACGGAGGAGGAGATCCGCACCGCGCTGGAGAACGGCGTGGTCAAGATGAACATCGACACGGACACCCAGTACGCCTTCACGCGTCCCGTCGCCGACCACATGTTCCGCAACTACGACGGCGTCCTGAAGGTCGACGGCGAGGTCGGCTCCAAGAAGACCTACGACCCGCGCACCTGGGGCAAGCTGGCCGAGGCGAGCATGGCCGCCCGTGTCGTCGAGGCCACGCAGAACCTGCGCTCGGCCGGCACGAAGATCAAGTAACCCCGGGGAACCTCTCGGGAACTCAGGAGCCCGGCGTCTGTGCCACGACGCCGGGCTCGGCGTATACCTGGGGGCATGCCCGACGTCCGGATCGCCACCCCGCAGGGCAAGTGGATCCTGCTGACCACCGTGCTCGGCTCCAGCATGGCCATGCTGGACTCGACCGTCGTCAATGTCGCCCTGCCGCGTATCGGCCGCGACCTGGACGCGAACCTCGCCGCCCTCCAGTGGACGGTCAACGCGTACATGCTCACCCTGGCCGGGCTGATCCTGCTCGGCGGTTCCCTAGGTGACCACTACGGCCGCCGCAAGATCTTCGTGATCGGGGTGGTGTGGTTCGCGTCGGCCTCCCTGCTGTGCGGCCTCGCGCCGAACGCGGGCGTGCTCGTCGCGGCCCGCGCGTTGCAGGGGGTCGGCGGGGCGCTCCTCACCCCCGGTTCCCTCGCGCTGATCCAGGCGTCCTTCCACCCCGACGACCGGGGCCGGGCGGTGGGCCTGTGGTCCGGCTTCGGCGGGATCGGCGCGGCGGTCGGCCCGTTCCTGGGCGGCTGGCTGGTGGACGGCCCCGGCTGGCGCTGGGTCTTTCTCCTCAACGTCCCGCTGGCGCTGCTGTGCGCCCCCATCGCCGTACGCCACGTCCCCGAGTCGGCCGACGGGCGCACGCACGGCCGCTTCGACGTGCTCGGCGCGGTCCTCGGCGCCCTCGCGCTCGCCCTGGTGACGTACGCCCTGATCGAGGCCCGGCAGGGCTCCCTCGTGGTCGCCGTCACCGCGGTGGCCGGGCTGGCCGCGGGCGTGGCCTTCGTCCAGGTCGAGAAGCGGCGCCCGGACCCGATGATGCCGCTGGACATCTTCACGTCCCGCGAGTTCACGGCCGTCAACCTGGTCACACTCTGCGTCTACGCTGCCTTCGGCGGATTCTTCTTCCTCACCGCCCTCCAGCTCCAGGTCGCGGTTGGCTGGTCCCCCGTCGCCGCCGGTACGGCCCTGCTTCCGACCACCGTCCTGATGCTGCTGTTCTCCGCCCGCTCGGGCGCCCTCGCCGACCGCATCGGGCCGCGCATCCCGCTCACCGTCGGACCGCTCCTGTGCGCGGCCGGCATGCTGCTCATGCTGAGGGTCGGGCCGGGCGCCTCGTACGTGCTCGACGTCCTGCCCGCCGTGCTGGTCCTCGGCGCCGGCATGGTCACCCTGGTGGCACCGCTGACGGCCACCGTCCTCGCCTCCGTGGACACCGCGCGGGCGGGCCTGGCCAGCGGCATCAACAACGCGGCGGCCCGCGCGGCCGGCCTGATCGCGGTGGCCGCCCTGCCGCTGCTCGCCGGGATGGGCCCGGACGCGTACCTCTCCCCGAGCGCCTTCGACGACGCCTTCCACCGGGCGATGCTGATCTGCGCGGGCGTCCTGGTGCTCGGCGCGGTCGTCGCCTTCGCGACGGTACGTCCCCTGCCGCCGGGATGCCGTCGGCCCGAGTGCCGCACCCACGGCTCCGTCACGGCGCCGCCGCTGGAAGGGGAGCGGGCGAGGAAGCGGATCGCATGAAGCGCTGGTCAGGGCATTTCAGCCCGTCCGGCCTTTGAGGACGAGGCCCCTCAAGGGCCGACAGCGGGGGTCTGGGGGCGGCAGCCCCCAGCAGGGGCGACACTGGTTCACATGTCGATTCACGAAAACCTCCTCGGGGGCCCGCCCCCGACCCACCTCCCCGACGACCCCGCGCCCCGCGAGCTCCTGGCAAACGGCACCGCCCCCGCGGACGTCGCCGCCAAGTACCCCACGTCCTCGCTGGCCTGGGCCCAGCTGGCCGACGACGCGTTCGAGCGGGGCAGTGTCGTGGAGTCGTACGCCTACGCCCGGACCGGCTACCACCGCGGCCTGGACGCCCTGCGCCGCAGCGGCTGGAAGGGGCACGGCCCGGTGCCCTGGGAGCACGAGCCGAACCGCGGCTTCCTGCGCGCCCTGCACGCCCTCGCCCGCGCCGCCGGCTCCATCGGCGAGCAGGAGGAGTACGAGCGCTGCACCCAGTTCCTGAAGGACTCCTCGCCGACGGCGGCCCAGACCCTCGGCTAGCGGTCCGCCGCTGTTTCCTCTCGGGCCCGCCCGGTGCGATCGGGCGGGCCTTGCGCTGCGCTGAGCGGTGGTCCGCGGAGGGGGCCGTCCGGTCAGTAGTAGCGGCTCATGATGTCGGTGGCCCAGTCCGGCTGGCTGGTGGTGCCCTGGGGGCCGAACTCGCTCATGTAGGGCTTGATGTCGAGGACGGGGGTGCCGTCGACGGCGTCGAGGCCCTGGACGTGCAGGTCGAGCCCGTCGGTGCGCACCAGGCGGCAGCGGGAGACGCCGAGGCGGTTGGGGCGGTTCTTGCCGCGCTGCGCGAAGATGCCGACCATCGGCCAGTCGGTGTTGCCGCGCGGATGGCGGGCACCGGTCTCGATCTTCGCCACGGGCACGCGGTCGAAGTGGTAGACGATCTCCAGGTGGGAGAAGGCGTCCAGACCCGCCAGCGCGTCCGCGTCGAACTGCTCGCCGTCCAGGCGGATGACGGCCTCGACCTTCCCCCAGTCGTCGTCACGGACCTCCGCACGTCCGCCGACCACCCGGCCCACCGGGACGGAGACCACCTCGGACGAGGTGCTCTTCTCAGACATCTGCCGTGCCTTTCGTCGAAGTTCGACAACGGGTTCTGTGCGGCGCCCGAGCGTAGTCCAGGTCATCCGGCGGCTCGACGGGCCGGTGACCAGGCGGGCCTTGCGTTCCGGGCGGACCATCGAAGAAGATGCCCGGCGGGGACCGGGGCCCCCGTGTCGGTAACGGCAGGGGCGGACCGCTACCCGGAGCAACAACAGGAGACAGCGATGTCCCACCAGGCTCAGCCCCACGAGGCTTCGGAGCCCGAGACCCCGCATCTCGACTTCGCAGGCACGACGCCCTATGAGGACTACGTCAGGGCGGACGTGCTCACCCACCTCCAGCACACCCTCTCCGACGACCCCGGAGAGATGGTCTTCCTGGTCACGACCCAGGTGATGGAGCTGTGGTTCACGGTGATCGTCCACGAGTGGGAGACCGCGGCGCACGCCCTGCGCTCCGACGACGTGCCGACCGCCATCGCCGCGCTGAAGCGTTCGGTACGGGAGCTGGAGGCGCTGAACGCCTCCTGGAAGCCGCTCGGCCAGCTGACCCCGACGCAGTTCAACTCGTACCGGAGCGCGCTGGGCGAGGGTTCCGGCTTCCAGTCGGCGATGTACCGCCGGATGGAGTTCCTGCTCGGCGAGAAGTCCGCGTCCATGCTGGTCCCGCACCGCGGCGCACCCCGCGTCCACGCCGAACTGGAGAAGGCCCTCGCCGAGCCGAGCCTCTACGACGAGGTGCTGCGGCTGATGGCGCGGCGCGGATGCGCGATCCCCGCTTCCGTGCTGCGCCGCGACGTCTCACGGCGGTACGAGCCGTCGGAGGCCGTCGAGGCCGCCTGGACCGCCGTCTACGCGGGCGACGAGAACACCGAACTCGCCCGCCTCGGCGAGGCGCTGACCGACGTCGCCGAACTGGTGTGGCGATGGCGCAATGACCACCTGGTCGCCACCCGCCGCGCGATGGGCTCCAAGCCCGGCACGGGCGGCTCGGCGGGCGTCGCCTGGCTGGAGAAGCGCGCGCAGAAGAACGTGTTCCCCGAGCTGTGGACGGCGAGGTCTCATGTCTGAGCTGACGGCACGCGCACAGGAACTCGACGCCGCCGACGAACTGGCCGGTACGCGCAAGCAGTTCGTGCTGGACGAGGTGGTCTACCTGGACGGGAACTCGCTCGGCGCCCTGCCGGCCGCGGTCCCGGGGCGGGTGGACGACGTCGTCCGCAGGCAGTGGGGTGAGCTCCGCATACGGTCCTGGGACGAGAGCGGCTGGTGGACGGCGCCCGAGCGGATCGGCGACCGGATCGCCCCGCTGGTCGGGGCGGCGGCCGGGCAGATCGTCGTGGGCGACTCGACAAGTGTCAATGTTTTCAAGGCACTTGTGGCAGCGGTACGGCTGGTGTCCGGGACGGGCCGGGACGAGATCCTGGTGGACGCGACGACCTTCCCCACCGACGGCTACATCGCCGAGTCGGCGGCCCGCATGACCGGATGCACGCTGCGTCCGGTGGCCCCGGCGGAGGTGCCGGACGCGCTGTCCGGTCGTACGGCCGCCGTCCTGCTGAACCATGTCGACTACCGCACGGGCCGCCTGCACGACCTGCCCTCGCTGACCGCCGCCGTGCACGAGGCGGGCGCGGTGGCCGTCTGGGACCTGTGCCACAGCGCGGGCGCGCTGCCGGTCGGGCTCGACGAGCACGGCGTCGACCTGGCGGTCGGCTGCACCTACAAGTACCTCAACGGCGGCCCGGGCTCCCCGGCGTACCTGTACGTCCGCCGGGACCTCCAGGACCGCTTCGACTCGCCGCTCCCCGGCTGGAACTCCCATGCGGAGCCGTTCGGGATGCGGCCCGGGTACGAACCGGCGTCCGGTGCCCTGCGCGGCCGGGTCGGCACGCCGGACATCCTGTCCATGCTCGCCCTGGAGGCGGCACTGGAGGTCTGGGACGGTGTCCCGATCGAGGCGGTGCGGACCAAGTCCCTGGCGCTGACGGACTTCTTCCTGGAGTGCGTCTCGGCGTACGTCCCCGAGGGGCGGGTGGAGTCACTGACCCCCCTCGCCCACCGGGAGCGCGGCAGCCAGGTGGCGCTGCGCTGCGACGACGCCGGGGACGTGATGAAACGGCTGATCGAGCGCGGGGTGGTCGGGGACTTTCGGCGACCGGACGTCCTGCGGTTCGGGTTCACACCGCTGTACGTCGGGTTCGGGGACGTGGAGCGCGCGGCGCGGGTGCTGGCGGAGACGCTCGGCGAACTCGCGGGATAGACCCAGGGGGTTGGTGCCGGGCGGTCCGCGGTGGCTTCGGTGGCCGCGGAACTGCCCGGCCCGCGGTCTACAGAACCGTTTCCCCTCACCGAGCGTGACATCCCCGTGTCGGCCCACGTCATCGGCCTGATACCGTCCCCGCCAACGGCCGGTTTTCCACCCTGGTCCGCCACGTCAATAACGTTACGTCGCTGAGAGGTTGGAGCATGCCGGACGACGCCGCAGCTGCCCGGGCCGCCGCCGAAGAGGAGTCGGCGTTCTCGCACCCGGCGGTCGATCCCGACTCCACCGCCGCGTACGGTGACCACCCCGACCAGCTGATCGATTTCTACGCCCCGCGCACCGAGGTGGTGCCCGGCGCCCTCGCCCCGCTGATCGTCGTGCTGCACGGCGGCGCGTGGCGGGCGCCGTACGACCGCCTGCACATCTCCCCGTTCGCGGACTTCCTGGCCCGGCGGGGTTTCGCGGTGGCCAGTGTCGAGTACCGGCGGGGGAGCGCGGTCCCGGCCCAGGGCGTCGGCCCTGTCGCGGGCCGCTGGCCGGAGACCTTCGACGACGTCGCGGCCGCGCTGGACGCGCTGCCCGCTCTCGTACGCGAGACCCTTCCGGAGGCCGACCCGCGCCGCATGGTGGTCACCGGGCACTCGGCCGGCGGTCACCTCGCCCTGTGGGGGGCGGCCCGCCATCTGCTGCCCGCCGACGCCCCTTGGCGCATCGACCGCCCCGCACCGCTGCGCGGGGTCGTCGCCCTGGCCCCGATCGCCGACTTCGAGGTCGCCGAGAAACTGGACGTGTGCGGGGGTGCTTCGCGTCAACTGCTGGGCGGCGACGAGAAGTTCGCCGAACGCCGTCCGTACGCCGACCCCTCGCTCCTGCTCCCGACGGGCATCGCGACCACCCTGGTGCAGGGCCGCACGGACCGCACCGTCCCGCAGGCGGTCGCCGAGTCGTACGCCGACGCGGCGGCGAAGGCCGGCGAGGTCGTGGGCCTCACACTCCTGGAGGAGGTCGGCCACTTCCCCCTCATCGACCCGGCGGCGGACGCCTGCGCGGTCGTCGCGGAGGAAATCGCCCAACTGGCCTGGTGAGGCGTCCGTGAGCGGGCCCCTTTCATACCCGTAATACCTGAGAGCTACGCCGCAGGACAGCTCCCTGGCGTGACGCGGACGACACGTGACGCTCCGTAACTTCCCTTCCAGACAAGCCCGATGGCCGGGCGAACTGGAGGGGGACGACCATGGGGCTGAAGACGGACGCGCGGGTGGCGGTGGGGCACGCAACCGGCAGCCGCGACAGCTGCGGCCAATCGTGCAGCGGCACCCGGCATGCACCGGCGAGCGACGCCCCGTCACCCCAGCCCAAACGCCGCCGCACCCAAAGGTGGCGCCGGGCCGCCCTCGCAGCCCTCATCACCGCCGCCATAGTCGCCCCACTCTCGGGCGCAGCCCGACCGGAGATCCCCGCCCCACCCCCGGCAACCCCCGCCCCCCTCACGCCCACCACCCTCGACGCCGCCTACAGAGCCAACCGCACCAACGCCGCCCAAGCCGCCCGTATGGCCGCAGCCCACGGCGACCACGAGCGCGCCGCGGCAGACCGAGCCATGGCCGCCCCCACCCGCCACCTCCTCGCCTACGACGGCCGAGGCGAGGGCCAGGCCACGGAGGTCTTCGGCGACCTCGCCCACGCCACCCGCATCGCCGTCCTGATCCCGGGCTCGGACACCTCCCTCGACACCTACGACCGCTTCCGCGCGACGGCAGTCGCCCTGCACGACCGCCTCGTCCAGGAGGCCCCGCAAGGCACCACCGCCGTCGTCGCCTGGCTCGGCTACACAACCCCCGGCACGGTCAGCACCACGGTCCTCACCACGGACCGCGCCGACCAAGCAGCCCCGCACCTGCGCGAGTTCATCGCCGAACTGCGCCACATAGCAGGCCGGAAGGCCGGCATCTCCCTCCTCTGCCACTCCTACGGCACGGTCGTCTGCGCCCGCTCCGCCCCCGGCCTCGACGTGCAGGACATCGCCTTCCTCGGCAGCCCCGGCACCGGCGCGGACACGGCGGCGGCCCTGCACACAAGGGCCCGCATATGGGCGGCCCGCGGCGCCGACGACTGGGTCGAGGAGGTCCCGCACGTGAGGGCGGACCTGTTCGGCTGGACCGTCGGCTTCGGCACGGATCCCGTGTCCCCGGCCTTCGGCGCCCGCGTCTTCGCGGCGGGCCCCGGCGGCCACAGCGACTACTTCAGGCCGGGCTCGGTCTCCCTGGCCAACCTCACCCGCATCGTCCTGGACGACACCAAGGAGGTGACCCGTGCGTGAGTCGAGCGTGCGCCACGCGTGGGACGGCATACGACACGGCGGAGCGATACGGAGCGCCGCAGGACAGGACGCTGTACGAGAGGGCGTCGTACGAGACAGCGCCGCCCGGGAGCGAGAGGGCGCCGTACGACAGGGCGCCCTGCGGAGGGCCGCCGGCCGGATCGACGCCGCCACCCCCGCCGACCGCGACCGCGCGGTGGACGCCCTGCGCGCCTTCGCGATCCTCGGTGTGGTCCTCGGCCACTGGCTGGTCACGGCCCTGGTGGCGGACGGCGGCTCCCTGCACGCCTCCAGCCCCCTCCAGCACCTGCCGTGGTTGGCCCCGATCTCCTGGGTCTTCCAGACCCTGGCCGTGTTCTTCCTGGTGGGCGGCCATGTGGCGACCCGTGGTTACTCGGCGTCCCGCGCCAAGGGCACCCCGTACCGGCAGTGGCTGACCGCCCGTCTGTCGCGGCTGTTCCAGCCGGTGGCCGCCGTACTGGTCCTCTGGACGATCGCCGCGACGGCCCTGTTCGTCTCGGGCGCGCAACCCGACACGATCCACACCCTGGTCAAACTCGCCCTCTCTCCCCTCTGGTTCCTGCTGGTCCTCGCGGCGCTGACCGCGGCGACCCCGCTCCTGACCCGGCTCAACCCCCTGTGGCCGCTGGCCGTCGTCCTCCATGTGGACCTTCTCCGTTTCGGCCTCGGCGCCCCGCAGGGCCTCGGCTGGGTGAACCTGGCGGCCGGCTGGCTGGTGCCGTACACCCTGGGCGCGGCCTGGACGCGCGGCGAACTGGACCGCGCCCGCGCGGGCTGGATCCTGTTCGCCGGTGGTGCGGTGGCGACGGCCCTGCTGGTCGCCTTCGCGGGCTACCCCGCCTCGATGGTCGGCGTCCCGGGGCAGACCATCTCGAACCTCAATCCGCCGACCCTGGCCGCGGTCACCTTCGGCCTGGCCCAGTGCGGCCTGGCCCTGCTCCTGCGCGACCGGCTGCGTCGCACGATGCGCCGGCCCCTGGCCTGGGCCGCGGTGGCCTTTGTGAACCTCTCCGCGATGACGATCTTCCTCTGGCACCAGACGGCCATGATGGCGACCACGGCCACCGCCCTCCCGGCAGGCCGGCTGCCCGGCCTGCACACCACCCCCGACGGCCTCGACTGGGTGGCGTTCCGCCTGGCCTGGCTCCCCGTGTTCGCCCTCGCGCTCACGGTCTGCTGGGCGGCCTTCCACTCCTACGAGCACCGGGGCCCGCGCGGCAGAAGCACCGGCTCCTCCCGGGTGGTCCGTCGCCACCCAGGCCCGGACGGGGCGGGGACGAGGGTCGCCCATCGTGCCTGAGCCGCCCGGCGACACGGCCCGCCCGCCCCTTCGGGGCGCTGCCGGACCGCGGCCGACTTCGCCTGATCCGCTTAGGGTTGCGGCGTGACGGAAACGGGGATCCAGCGGCGGTTCGGCGGCCGCGTCCTGCGCTGGTTGCGCGGGCTCCGGGACGACCTGTGGACGGCCCGCGCGGATCCGTTGCCCGCCTTCGGGCGGCTGCGGCGGTTTCCGCACGGCGTGCTGTGTGTCACCGCGTTCTGGATCACGTTCGGCGGTGTCGCGCAGCTCACGGACAACGGACATCTGGGCTTCGGCTACGGCTTCCTGATCGCGCTCGCGCAGGGCGGCGCGGTGGCGCTGGCGCTGTGGCGGCCGATCCCGGCCTGGTGGCTGTCGACGACGGGTTCGGTCCTCGGGGCCGTTGCGGTGCACTTCAGCCTGACCGGCGGCGCGGCGCACGACTTCACCTGGCCCTGGACCGCGGCCGGGATCATCGCCCAGCTGCTGGTGCTGCTGCTGCTCGCCCTGCGCGTGCGTACCCGTGTGTCCGTGGAGGCGCTGGCCCTGACGGTGCTAGCCACCCTGGTCCTGCAGGGTGTGTGGGAGGCGCCGCACCCGGTGTCCGACGGCCCCCAGCAGTCGACGGGCCCGCTCGCGATCGCCCTGTCCGCGCTCGCCGTCCTGCTCGGCATCGCGCTGCGCAGCCGCCGCGAGACACGCGCGGAGGTCGGACGGCTGACCACCCTCACCGCCGAGGAGCGGGCCCGGCGCACCCTCCTGGAGGAGCGCAACCGCATCGCGCGCGAACTGCACGACGTGGTCGCCCACCACATGTCCGTCATCTCCATCCAGGCCCAGGTCGCCCCGCATCTCGTCGAGAACCCGCCCGACGAGCTCAGGGAGAACCTCGAGGGCATACGGAACAACGCGCTGGAGGCGCTGACCGAACTGCGCCGGGTGCTGGGCGTGCTGCGCTCGGAGGACCCCGGCACGGACGCACCGGCCGACGGCGGCAACGACCCGCACAGCCCGCAGCCCACCCTGGACCGGCTCGACGCGCTCGTCGAGAACACCCGGGCCGCCGGTCTGGCCGTGACCACACGGACCACGGGGGAGCGGCGCCCGCTGCCCTCGGGCGTGGAGCTGTCGGCGTACCGGATCGTGCAGGAGGCGCTCAGCAACGTGCTGCGCCACGCGCCCGGCGCGAGCGCGAGTGTCGAAGTCGCCTACGTCCCCTACGGGTTGCGCGTGGAAGTCGTCAACTCCCGTCCACTGCATGAGGCTCCGGCGTCACCGGGCGCGGGGCACGGTCTGCTGGGTATGCGGGAACGGGCGGCGATGCTCGGCGGCGACCTGTCCGCACGCCCCCGGCCGAACGGCGGCTACCAGGTCTCCGCCTTCCTGCCGGTCGACCCGCGCGCCGACGGCCCGGACCTGCCCGACGCCCCCGCCACCGACCCGAAGGACGACACCGCATGACGAGCAGCAACAGCCCCATCCGGGTAGTGATCGCCGACGACCAGCAGATGGTCCGGCAGGGCTTCACCGTGCTGCTCAACACCAAGCCGGACATCGAGGTGATCGGCCAGGCGGTCGACGGCCTCGACGCCGTGGCCAAGGTCGCCGAACTCGCCCCGGACGTCGTCCTCATGGACATCCGCATGCCCGAGATGGGCGGCATCGAGGCCACCCGCCGCATCACCGACGCGACACCGCACATCAGGGTGCTGGTGCTCACCACCTTCGACCTCGACGAGTACGTGTACGAGGCGCTGCGCGCGGGCGCGTCCGGGTTCCTCCTCAAGGACGCGTCGGCGGACCAACTGGCCGAGGCGGTACGGGTGGTGGCGGCCGGCGACGCGCTGCTCGCGCCCGGTATCACCCGGCGGCTGATCGCTCAGTTCTCCCGCCTGGACGACAGGCCCCGCGCCCCGCTGAAGGAGCGCGTCGGCGATCTGACCGAGCGCGAGACGGAGGTCCTCGCACTGATCGCGCAGGGCCTGTCGAACGCGGAGATCGCCCAGCGCCTGGTCGTCGCCGAGCAGACCGTGAAGACCCACGTCGGCCGCATCCTGGTGAAGCTGGGCCTCCGGGACCGCACGCAGGCGGCGGTGTTCGCATACGAGTCGGGGCTGGTACGGCCGTCCGGCTACTGACCCCCGTAGTACCTGCTCGTAGTACCTGAGGGGGACGCCGAAGGACCCTCCTCACTGGTGACGACCGCGGCTCCCGCCACGGCCTACCGTTTTCAACGTGACCGAGACGCCCCAGACGCAGCCGACACCACCGGAGCCCACCAGGCAGATGGAGCCTCCGGACAGTGCGTACGAGCCGTACAAGCCGAGCAGCCCGGAGTTCCGGGCGGCCGTGGACGCCCTGCGCGGAATGCGCCAGGACCTGTTTCACGACGCCTTCGCCTACCGTCCGCTGCCGCGCCTGAGCGCCCACGCCCCGCTCGTCCGCCACCTGCGCGGCCGCATGCGGGAGTACGCGACCTGGACTCCGCACGCGGTGATCACGGCGTTCGGCCTGCTGGCCATGCTCATCGCCGCGAACAGCGCGGTGATCGGCGCCGGGGAGAACTTCGTCCTCGGCCTGCTGGCCCTGGTCCCGGTCCTGCTGACGTTGGTCCGGCCGGTCGGCGCGTTCTGGGCGTCGATGGCCGCGACCCCGGTCGCCGCGGTGGTCGGCGCGAGCTGGGACAGTGAGTGGCCGTGGCTGCCCGGCTCCTTCGCCTGCCACCTGTTCGTGCTCACGATCGTGGCGATACGGACCCGGCCGCGCACGGCGGCGTGGATGTGGGCGCTCACCGGGGTCTACGGAGTGGTGGTCACCACCTTCTTCAGCTGGGGGCCGCACTCCGGCTTCGACGCCAACACCGCTCAGCTGCTGTCCTTCTCCGCCCTGATCCTCCTCGCGGTCTCCGTCTGGCACATCCGCCGCGAGGCCCGCCAGGAGGTGACCGCCCAGCAGACGGTGACCGCGCACGAGCGTTCCCGGCGCACCCTGCTGGAGGAGCGCACGACGATCGCCCGCGAGCTGCACGACGTGGTCGCCCACCACATGTCGGTGGTCGCCATCCAGGCGGAGGCGGCCCCCTACCGGGTCGAGAACCCGCCCCCGGAACTGGAGAAGGCGTTCGCCACGATCCGGGAGAACGCGGTGGCGGCGCTCACCGAACTGCGCCGCGTACTGGGCGTGGTCCGCGCCGAGGACTACGAGGCCCCGGACGCCCCGCAGCCCACCCTCGCCGACCTGGACGCCCTGCTCGCCAATGTGCGGGAGACGGGCCTGAGCGTGGACAGGACGACGACCGGAGCGATACGGGAACTCCCGCCGGGCGTCGAGCTGTCGGCGTACCGCATAGTGCAGGAGGCGCTGAGCAACACCCTGCGCCATGCACCGGGCGCCGCTGCCAAGGTGGAGGTCTCGTACGTCCTCGGCGGCCTGGGCCTGCGCATCGTGAACGGCCCGCCACCGAACCCCTCCCTGGTCAAGCCCTCACCGGGCGCCGGCCACGGCATCACCGGCATGCGGGAACGCGTCACCATGCTGAGCGGTGAGATGACGGCGGCCCGGACGGACGAGGGAGGCTATGAGGTGACGGTGTTCCTGCCGGTCGCCACGGCAAGCGAAGGTGACGCATGACCATCCGTGTCCTGATCGCGGACGATCAGATGATGGTGCGCGAGGGCTTCTCGGTCCTGCTCAACGCGATGCCGGACATCGAGGTGGTCGGCGAGGCGGTGAACGGCCGCGAGGCGGTCGACCGCGTCCGCGACCTCGCCCCCGACGTGGTCCTGATGGACATCCGCATGCCGGAGCTGAACGGCATCGAAGCGACGAGGGAGATCGTCGCCGCCAACAGCACGGCGAAGGTCTTGGTCCTGACGACCTTCGACCTCGACGAGTACGTCTACCAGGCCCTGCGCGCAGGAGCCTCGGGCTTCCTCCTGAAGGACGCCTCGGCCCGCCAACTCGCCGACGGCGTAAGGGTGGTGGCTTCCGGCGAGGCCCTGCTCGCCCCCTCGGTGACGAAGCGCCTGATCACGGAGTTCTCCAAACTCTCGGAGTCCCCCCGCGCCATGCACTCCGCCCACCAGGCCTACGGCGACCTCACGGAACGCGAGACGGAGGTCCTGGTCCTCATCGCCCAGGGCCTGTCGAACGCGGAGATCGCCGAACGCCTGGTGGTGGCCGAGTCGACGATCAAGACCCACGTCAGCAGGATCCTGGTGAAGCTCGGGCTGCGGGACCGGACCCAGGCGGCGGTGTTCGCTTATGAGGCGCGGCTGGTGACGCCGGGGTAGGGACGGCAGCCGAACCCCGACCGGATTGCTCGACCTATCGTTTATCGATAATATCGAAAAACGATAGGTCGTCTCGGACGGGGGAACCGTGAGCATGAGTTCATTGCAGGGCAGGCGTGGCGGGCGTCTGCTGGAAGTGGTCCTCGGGGTGGCGCTGGCCCTGGCGGGGCTTTTCGGGGTACTCCTCCCGCTCCTCGGAGTGACAGGGCCCATCGACCCCATGGACACACGTGACGTGCGGATCGACGCCGTCACCCGGGTGCCGGCCGCAGTGACGGGCGGACCAGTGACGCTCCGCGGCACTCACCGGGCGGAGGTCGCCCTGACCCATCCCGATGTCCAGCAGCGGATACTGCTGGCTCTGCCGGACATCTTCTACGGCGCGCTGCTGATCGTGGTCCTCGCGTTCCTGCTCCGCATGGCCCGTACGCTGCGCGAAGCCGACGTCTTCGTACCGGAGAACGCCCGGCGGCTTCAGGTGATCGCGGCGGCGATCGTGGCCATGGGCGTACTCGGCCCCGCGGTGGACGCGATCACCACCCATCTCCTGATCAGCGGCACGGCCGTCAGCCCCGCGGTGCCCTTCGCCTACACCGTCTCCGCCGCGCCCCTGTTCCTGGGCCTGCTGGTGGCGGCGCTGGCCGAGGTCTTCCGGCAGGGCACGCGGCTGCGCGAGGACACCGAGGGGCTCGTCTGATGCCACCGGAGGACGACCACCGCATCGAGGTTCATCTCGACCGACTGCTCGCGGAGCGGGGCATGACTCTGTCCGAACTGGCGGCGCGGGTCGGTGTGACGGTGGTCAACCTCTCGGTTCTGAAGAACGACCGGGCCAAGGCCATCCGCTTCTCCACGCTCGGTGCGATCTGCCGGGAACTGGGGTGCCAGCCCGGTGATCTGTTGAGCTTCCGGGGCGACTGAGCCGCGGGCTGTGTGCGGCCGTTCGTGCCGTAGCCCATGGTGAGGGCAGCACGGAGTTCGCCGATCGTGTGCATGGGCGGGAGGTGGCTCATGCCTCACCGCGCTCATCAACCACCTGAAGGGCCGTCCCTCAGGGGGCAGCGACCCTCGCTGAACGGAGGCCGCCTGTAGGGTCGAGCAGATGCCCGAGCTGAAACGGCTGCAGGCCGGTCATGCCCCGGCGGTCCTGGCCTTCGAGCTGGCGAACCGCGCCTACTTCGCCGCCTCGATCACCGACCGCGGCGACGACTACTTCGAGCACTTCACCGAGGGCTACGACGCCTTGCTGGCGGAGCAGGAGGCGGGTATCTGCGCCTTCCATGTGCTCGTCGCGGAGGACGGTTCGGTGCTCGGCCGGTTCAACCTGGTCGACATCGAGGACCACAGTGCCGAGCTCGGCTACCGGGTCGCGCAGCATGTCGCCGGACGTGGTGTGGCGACCGCGACCGTCCAGGAGCTGTGCCGGCTGGCGGCGGACCGGTACGGGCTGCGCACCCTGCGCGCGGCAACGGCCCACCGGAACGTGGCGTCCCAGAAGGTGCTGACCAAGGCCGGGTTCGTGCCGGTGGGCCCGGCCGACCCGGCCCACGTGGGCGGCAAGCCGGGCACCTGGTACCGGCGCGACCTCGTGCCCGAGGACTGACATCCCTGGTCAGGCAGGGGGATGCCGGGCTAGCGTCCGTCCATGACCGCCTTCGACCCGTGGGACCCGGAGTTCCTGGCCGACCCCTACCCCGCCTATGCCGAGCTGCGCGCCAAGGGCCGCGTGCACCACTACGAGCCCACGAACCAGTGGCTCGTCCCGCACCACGCCGACGTCTCCGCGCTGCTGCGCGACCGGCGCCTCGGGCGGACGTACCAGCACCGGTTCACGCACGAGGATTTCGGGCGTACGGCACCCCCGGCCGAACACGAGCCGTTCCACACGCTCAACGACCACGGGATGCTGGACCTGGAGCCCCCGGACCACACCCGCATCCGGCGGCTGGTCTCGAAGGCGTTCACGCCACGGACGGTCGAGCAGCTCAAGCCGTACGTCAGCAACCTCGCCGGGGAGCTCGTGGACCGCCTCGTGGAGAAAGGTGGCGGGGACCTGCTCAGCGATGTCGCCGAGCCGCTGCCGGTCGCCGTCATCGCCGAGATGCTGGGGATCCCCGAGGCCGACCGTGCGCCCCTGCGCCCCTGGTCGGCCGACATCTGCGGGATGTACGAGCTGAACCCCTCCGAGGACACGGCTCGCAGGGCCGTACAGGCCTCGGTCGAGTTCTCCGACTACCTCCGCGAGCTGATCGCCGAGCGTCGCCGGACCCCCGGCGACGACCTCATCTCCGGGCTCATCGCCGCCCACGACGAGGGCGACCGCCTCACCGAGCAGGAGATGATCTCCACCGCCGTCCTGCTCCTCAACGCGGGCCACGAGGCGACCGTCAACGCCACGGTGAACGGCTGGTACGCCCTCTTCCGGAATCCGGATCAGCTGGCCGCCCTGCGCGCGGACCACTCCCTCGTCCCCACCGCCGTGGAAGAGCTCATGCGCTACGACACCCCGCTCCAGCTCTTCGAGCGGTGGGTGCTGGACGAGATCGAGATCGACGGGACCGTCATCCCGCGCGGCGCCGAGATCGCCATGCTCTTCGGCTCCGCCAACCACGACCCGGAGGTGTTCCGCGACCCCGAGCGTCTCGACCTCACCCGCCGGGACAACCCGCACATCTCCTTCAGCGCAGGCATCCACTACTGCATCGGCGCCCCGCTGGCCCGGATCGAACTGGCGGCATCGATGACGGCGTTGCTGGAGAAGGCCCCCGGGCTGCGGCTGGCGGCGGAGCCGGAGCGGAAGCCGAACTTTGTGATCCGGGGGTTGGAGGGGCTGAGCGTCGACGTGGGGTGATCACTCGTTTGGATGATCGCTGAGCGAATCCCGATCGATGGTCGTCGCGGGCTCGTCAAGCTGGTGCCTGCCTGCGAAGGGAGGCACCATGACGGTTATGGCAGAGCGTGCCTCAGATCAGATGTCGGTGGACCTGTTCGAGCGGATCGCCCAATTCGCTGCCCGTGAGGACGAGACCGTCAGCTTCGAGTTCATCGGCGGACGGATCGAGGTCAAGAAAGTGGCGGACGCCAGGCATGGCGAGATCGCGATGTGGCTGGTCTTCGAGTGCAAGCGGGCACGGCCCGAACTCACCCTCTATGTGGCGAACCAAGGGCTGAAGGTGGAGGCATGCCGGAAGGGGCGCGCGTTGCCTGACGCCGTGCTTGCACCTGTGGGTTACTTCAACCGCGAAGGCGACTGGACTGATCCCGACGGCGTGCTGATGGCCGTAGAGATCACGTCGTACGACTCGGACACCCGCAAACGCGACCGGGTGGACAAACCCCGGGCGTACGCCGAGGCGGGCATCCCGGTCCATCTGCTGATCGACCGGGACAACCTCTCGGTTCTCGTGCACAGCAATCCGCACCCGTCGTTCGGCTACCAGGACATCCACGTGGCCGGGCTCGGCGACAAGTTTGCTCTCCCCGATCCGGTCGGCATCGAACTCGACACCGAAGAATTGAAGCAGTACGTCGACTGAACCGGTCAGGTCGTCATGTCCCGGCGGCGCAGGCCGGTCAGCCCCACCGCGACCAATGCCGCCGCCAGTGCCAACAGGACCAGCACCGACCCCCACTCCATCCCCCCACCCGGCAGCTTCGGCAGATGCCCGAACGGCGACAGATCCAGCACCACCCGCGGAGCGTCCAGCGCCGGACCCACCCAGCCGATCAGCAGCACCGCCCCCGCGACACCCCACGCCGCCATCGCCGCCCGCGGGAACAAGCCGTAGATCAGGACCGCCACCCCGCCGATCACCCACACCGCGGCCACCTGCACCAGGCACGCCCCGAGGATCGGGCCGACTTCCTTGCCGTAGCCGACGACGAATCCGAGCCCCGCGAGCAGCATGATCAGGACCGATCCGCCGAAGGCCACAGCCAGATGGCCCGCGGCCCAGCGCAGCCGCCCCACCGCGTTCGCCAGTACCGGTTCCGCCCGGCCCGAGGTCTCCTCGCCGTTCAACCGCAGCACGGACGCCACCACGTACAGCGCGGCGATCAGGCCCAGCATGCCGACCATCGAGGACAGGAAGGCGTTCGTCAGCCCGCTGTGGCCGCCCATCCGCTCGAAGATCTCGCGGGCGTTCTTGTTGTCGCCGACCAGGTCGGCCACTCCGTCCGTGAGGCCGCCGTAGACGACACCGGCCAGGAAGAAGCCGATCGACCAGCCCAGTACGCTGCCCCGCTGCAACCGCCAGGCCAGGGAGCCCGCCGTGCCGAGGCGGCCGGCCGCCGGTCCGGGGCGGGTCGGCAGGAAGCTCATGCCGACGTCCCGGCGGCCCGCCAACTCGTAGGCGACGAAAGCCTGCAGTCCCACCGCCGCCGCGAACAGCAGCAGCACCCACCAGCGTTCGCGGGCGTACGGGCGCAGGGTCTCCAGCCAGCCGAGCGGGGACAGCCAGGTCAACACCGACGAACCGTCGTCCCTCGCCGCGTCGCCCGCCGCGCGCAGCACGAAGGCCGCGCCCAGGACGCCCGCCGTCAGCCCGCGGGCCAGCCGTGCGCTCTCCGTCAGCTGGGCGACGATCGCCGCCATCGTGGCGAAGACCATGCCTTCGGCCCCGAGCCCGAGGCCGAAGGCGAGCGCGCCCACAGCCCCCTGGCCCGCGAGCCCGGCAGCAATCAGCAGTGCCAGTACGGCGTTGGCGACCGCCGCCGCGAGCAGTGCCGCGGTCAGGGAGGCCCGGCGGCCCACCATTCCGGACGCCACCAGCTCGTGCCGCCCGCTCTCCTCCTCGTCCCGGGTGTGCCGTACGACGATCACCAGGCTCATGGCCGCGGCGAGCGCACCCGCGTACACACCGACGCGCCAGGCCGTCAGCGCGCCGATCGACGTGTCGAAGACCGGGCCGATCAGCGCGCGGAAGGAGGCGTTGGTCGCCACCTGGTGGATCAGGTCGGCGCGTTCGGCCGGGGTGCCGTAGAGGTTCTTCAGGGTGTTCGGCATGGAGAGGACCATCAGCGTGTTCACGCCGACCCAGACCGGGATCATCAGCCGGTCCCGGCGGAGCGAGAAGCGCAGCAGCACACCCGTGCCCGCGAACGACGTCATCGCGCCGCCACCTCCTCGTCCTGGTAGTGGCGGAGGAACAGCTCCTCCAGCGTGGGCGGGGTCGAGGTCAGCGACCGCACTCCGGACTCGCTCAACTGCCGTAGCACCGCGTCGAGTTTGTCCGTGTCGACCTGCAACCGCACCCGCTTTCCCCGTACGTCGAGGTCGTGCACGCCGGGCAGGTGCGCCAACCCGTTGGGCGGCCCGGCGAGTTCGGCCGTCACGCTGGTCCGGGTGAGGTGGCGCAGGTCGGCCAGGGAGCCGGACTCGACCGTCCGGCCCTTGCGGATGATGCTCACCCGGTCGCAGAGCTCTTCGACCTCGCTGAGGATGTGCGACGACAGCAACACCGTACGACCGCGATCCCGCTCCTCCTCCACGCAGCGCTGGAAGACCTCCTCCATCAGCGGGTCCAGGCCCGACGTCGGCTCGTCCAGGATCAGCAGGTCCACGTCCGAGGCGAACGCGGCCACCAGGGCGACCTTCTGCCGGTTGCCCTTGGAGTACGTGCGGCCCTTCTTGGTGGGGTCCAGCTCGAAGCGCTCGATCAGCTCGGCCCGGCGGGACGGATCCAGCCCGCCGCGCAGCCGGCCGTACAGGTCGATGACCTCGCCGCCCGACAGGTTCCGCCACAGGGTCACGTCCCCGGGGACGTACGCGATCCGGCGGTGCACCTCCACCGCGTCCCGCCACGGGTCACGGCCCAGCAGCTGCGCGGCGCCGGAGTCCGCGCGCAGCAGGCCGAGCAGGACGCGGATGGCGGTGGACTTGCCGGCGCCGTTCGGGCCGAGGAAGCCGTGGACCTCGCCGGACTCCACCTCCAGGTCGAGACCGTCCAGAGCGCGGGTGCGGCCGAAGGACTTGTGGAGGCCGGAGACGCTGATTGCCTTCGTCATGCTCAGAACGTACGCTTCTTTCAGAAATTTGTGAAGTTAAGGAATCATATAAAGCCTATGAAGCCCGGTTAGGGTGGTGACCATGACGGAGTCGAAGGCGGTGGAGCGGGACCCGGAGGCGGTCTCCAAGTTCGTGGAGAGCTTCGCGGCTCAGCTGGTCGAGGCCGGGATGCAGCGGATGCCCGCCCGGGTCTTCGCCGCCCTGCTCTCCTCCGACGAAGGCTCGATGACCTCCGCCGACCTGGGGGAGCAGCTCCGGATCAGCCCCGCCGCCGTCTCCGGGGCGGTGCGCTATCTGACCATGACGCACATGGTCTCTCGGGAGCGTGAGCCGGGCTCCCGCCGCGAGCGCTACCGGGTGCACGGCGACCAGTGGTACGAGGCCCTGACCAATCGCGAGGCCGTCATCAAGCGCTGGGAGGTCGCCCTGCGGGAAGGCGTCAGCAGCCTGGGCGCCGACACTCCCGCAGGACGCCGCATGGCCGAGACGCTCGCCTTCTTCGAGTTCGTCGAGGGCGAGGTCGCGGCCATGATGGAGCGGTGGCGGGTGCACCGCCAACGGATCTTCGGGAGCTAGCGGTTACCGCTCCTTCGTCTCCTCCAGCACCGTCCGCCCCAGCAGCTGGTACCGCTCCGGCGACCGCCGCTTGAGGTACTGGGCGTAGCCGATGCCCGTCGCCGCGACCAGGGCCACCAGCCACGGCGTCGCCTTCAGCAGCAGCGAGCCGGACTCCGAGCCGGCCGCGACGCTCATGTTGGACACCAGGAGCAGGACCACTGCGAGCATCGCGATGCCGCCGACGAGCGGGGCGGTGAAGGTCTTGAACCAGTGCCGGCTCTCGGGGTGGTTCTTGCGGAAGTAGACGAGGACCGCGAAGGAGCAGACCGCCTGCACGATCAGGATCGCCATCGTGCCGAGGATGGCGAGCAGGACGTAGAGGGCGTTCGCCGGATCCTTGCTCGTGGCCCAGAACGCGAGGATCAGTACGGCGCTCACCACCGTCTGCACCAGGCCCGCGATGTGCGGGGAGCCGTGCCGGGGGTGGGTGCGGCCGATGGTGTTCTTCAGGGAGGGGAGGACGCCCTCGCGGCCCAGCGCGTACATGTAGCGGGCGGCGCAGTTGTGGAAGGCCATGCCGCAGGCGAGCGAGCCGGTGATCATCAGCCACTGCATGAGGTCGACCGCCCAGTGGCCGACGTAGTGCTCGGTCGGGTTGAAGAACAGGGCGAGGGGGTTCGCCGACGAGGCGACCTTGACGGCCTCGGTCTCGCCGTTGCCGATGATGGCCATCCAGGAGACGAAGACGTAGAAGACGCCGACGCCCAGGACGCTGATCATCGTGGCCTTGGGGATGATCCGCTTCGGGTCGCGGGACTCCTCGCCGTACATCGCCGTCGACTCGAAGCCGACCCAGGACCAGAAGGCGAAGAAGAGGCCGAGGCCGGCGGACGTGCCCTTGAAGGCGTTGACGGGGTTGACCGGGCCGAAGGTGAAGCCGTGCGGGCCGCCGCCGTGCAGGGCGACCGAGATCGCCATCGCCGCGAGGACGGTCACCTCGGTGCCGAGCAGGACCACCAGGAGCTTCTCGGCGACCGAGACGCCGAACCAGGTGCCCGTCGCGTTGACGGCGAGCATCAGCAGCGCGAAGGCCCACCACGGGATGTCGAGTCCCGTCTGGTCCTTGAGGGTCCCGGTGGCGAAGGTCGAGAAGATGCCGATCAGCGCGGGCTCGAACACGGCGTACGCGAAGGTCGCGAGGAGGCCCGACGCGAGACCCGCGGTGCGTCCCAGGCCGTAGGAGATGAAGCCGTAGAAGGCGCCGGTGGACGTGATGTGCTTCGCCATCGAGGTGAAGCCGATGGAAAAGATTGCCAGGACGACCATTGCGACGAGATAGCTCGCCGGGGCGCCGATGCCATTGCCGGACGACACCATGAAGGGCACGTTGCCCGTCATCGCGGTGATCGGGGCCGCGGTGGCGACGGCCATGAAGACCACCCCCAGCAGGCCCACGGCGTTGGGCTTGAGCCGGTGGACCGTGCCCTCGCCGTCCGTCTTCGTCGCCGGGGCGACGCCCTCATCCACTGCCATCGGGGTTGGCCCCTCTCCTGGTGATCCGCTGTGATGCGCCCTGATCTGTTGGTGCACTGGACCGGAACTCTGTAGCCCGAATGAGTCGGTCAAGGGTGTCGGGGCGTTAAATGTTTGTCAACCAGACCTTTAGAACTCCGACGCAATCTGATGCAATCTGTCGGCAACACGCGGCTCGTACGGTCGCCTCCATGAGCTCGTACTCCTCCACCCTCGGCGGCCACCGGTACCGCTTCGACTCCCTCGCGCGCCTGCTTGCCGCCGCGAGCCCCGAACGCTCCGGCGACCGGCTGGCGGGCCTCGCCGCCGCCAGTTCCCAGGAGCGGGTCGCGGCGCGCTGGGCCCTCGCGGAGGTGCCGCTGGCGACCTTCCTGACCGAGCCGGTGATCCCGTACGAGAGCGACGACGTGACCCGGCTGATCCTCGACACGCATGACGCGGCCGCCTTCGCGCCGGTGGCCGGGCTGACGGTCGGAGAGCTGCGGGAGTGGCTGCTGGCGGCGGACGGCCAGGCCCTGACGGCGCTGGCCCCCGGGCTGACGCCGGAGATGGTCGCGGCGGTGTCCAAGCTGATGGGGAACGCGGATCTGGTGGCCGTGGCCCGGAAGGTACGGGTGGTCACCGCCTTCCGGTCGACCATCGGGCTGCCGGGGCGGCTCGCGACGCGGTTGCAGCCGAACCACCCGACCGACGACCCGGCGGGTGTGGCGGCCGCGCTCCTCGACGGTCTGCTGCTGGGCTCCGGTGACGCGGTGATCGGCATCAACCCGGCGACGGACAGCCCGAAGGCGGTACGGGACCTGCTGGAGCTGCTGGACGGAGTGATCGACCGCTACTCCATCCCCACCCAGTCCTGCGTCCTGTGCCATGTCACGACGAGCGTGGACCTGATGGAGCGGGGCGCACCGGTGGACCTGGTCTTCCAGTCCATCGCGGGCACCCAGGCGGCGAACGCGTCCTTCGGTGTGACGCTGGGCCTGCTCGACGAGGCGTACGAGGCGGCGCGCGGACTGGGCCGGGGGACGGTCGGCGACAACGTCATGTACTTCGAGACCGGCCAGGGCAGCGCCCTGTCGGCGGACGCACACCACGGGGTGGACCAGCAGACGGTGGAGGCACGGGCGTACGCGGTGGCGCGCCGCTACGACCCCCTGCTGGTGAACACCGTGGTCGGCTTCATCGGCCCGGAGTACCTCTACGACGGCCGCCAGATCCTCCGCGCCGCCCTGGAGGACCACTTCTGCGGCAAGCTGCTCGGCCTGCCCATGGGCCTGGACATCTGCTACACGAACCACGCGGACGCCGATGACGACGACGTCGCGACCATGCTGACGATGCTCGGCGTCGCGGGCGCGTCCTTCGTGATCTGCACGCCGGGCGGCGACGACATCATGCTGAACTACCAGTCGGCCTCGTACCACGACGCGTTGTACCTCCGCGAGGTCCTCGGGCTGCGCCCTGCACCGGAGTTCGAGGCCTGGCTGGAGTCGAGCGGGCTGCTGGACGAGCGGGGCGGGATCCGCGAGGTGGCGTCCCATCCGCTGACCGCGATCGGAAGGGAGCTGGCGGCATGACGGAGACTCAAATAGCTGCACCGGCAGGTGACTTGTGGGTTGCCATGCGCCGGCACACCCAGGCCCGGATCGGCCTCGGCCGCGCGGGCTCGGCCCTCCCGACCCGCCACCGCCTGGAACTCCAGACCGCGCACGCGGCCGCCCGCGACGCGGTGCACTCGCCGTTCGAGCCGGACGCGGTCGCGGCCGGGCTGGGCGGGATGCCGACGGTGCGGGTCCGCAGCGCCGCCGGTGACCGGCTCACATACCTCCAGCGCCCCGACCTGGGCCGCCGGCTGCATCCGACGGACCGCGCGCACCTCCCGGCCGGCGACTGGGACGTGGTGTTCGTGGTCGCGGACGGGCTGTCCAGCCGGGCGGTGCACGAGCATGCGGCGGCGGTGGTGCGGGAGACGGTGGCGCGGCTGGCGGGGTGGAGCGTCGCACCCGTGGTGCTGGCGGAACAGGCGCGGGTGGCCCTCGGCGACGACATCGCGTCCACGATGGGCGCGACGATGGTGGTGGTCCTGGTCGGGGAGCGCCCGGGCATGTCGGCGGCGGACTCACTGGGGGCGTACCTGACGTACCGGCCGGTCCCGGGCGTGACGACGGACGCCGACCGCAACTGCCTGAGCAACATCCGGCCGCCGCTGGGGCTGTCGTACGAGGTGGCGGCGGGGAAGTTGGCGGGGTTGATGGGGAGGGGGCGGGAGCTGGGGGTCACCGGGGTGGGGCTGAAGGACGAGAGCGATCACGAAACTGTGCCCGACCGGCTACTCTGAGTGGTGGCTGGTCTGCATCACGGGGAGGGCGCATCATGACGTTGATGACTGAGCGACCGACGATAAGCGGCACCGAGCCCCACAGCTTCGAGGACCTTCTGAGCGCCCTCGACAAGCTGATCGTGCCCGACGGCTACAAGGCCGAGATCATCAGGGGGAGCATCGTCTTGTCGCCGTTCTCGAAGGCGTACTACACCCGCGTCATGCGCCTGGTGTGCCAGCAATTGGAGAGTTACCTTCCCAAGGGCCACACGATGGAGCGGGCGCCTAATCTGTTCGTCTTCCCTGAAGGCGAGCGTGCCTATGGGCCGGACGTCTACGCGGCGGACGATCGGGTTTTTGATGCGGACAGCAACCACCTGGACGGCGCAGCACTCTCGTTTGTCGCCGAGCTGACATCCTCGTCCACGCGGGACAACGATCTGACCGACAAAGTCCTCGTCTATGGGAAGGCGGGCGTGCCTGTCTACCTTCTGCTCGACATGCAGGAGAAGCAGGCCACTGTCTTCTCGACCCCCTCTGCCAAGGGGTACGAGTCACGTTGCACGGTGCCGTTCGGCGAGAAGCTCGCCATCCCTGCACCTTTCGACTGCACCCTCGACACCGGCGGCTTCCTGACCGCCATTACGAAGAACCCGGCACCGTAAGCCTCCAAGCCCCCTCCCAAACCGTCCACGTCCGCCGCCGTACCGGCCCCCACACGCCCGCATCCGCCCGGTAGCGGAAGTCCGCCCCGGACACGCTCACCGTCCGGCCCTGGGCCCGTACCGGCGAGGCCTCCGCGCCCACCGACAGTGGCCGTACCTCCACCTCGGCCAGACCGCTGTCAGCCGGTGTCACCGTCACCGCCTCCACGGGCTGGTCCAGGTCCAGCAGGGTGACGCCGTCGACCTCCACCCGCAGCCGGGCGGCCCGGGGTGCCGGGACCGTCGTCTCGCGGGCGGGGACCAGGGTGCGTACGAAGGACTGGGCCGTGCGCAGCCAGGGGCGGCCCGCCTCCACCGACGGGGTGTGCCCGGTCACCGGAGGGATGTGCAGGGCGCCGAGGACCACGCCGTCGCTGTCGTCCACCAGCAGGTCCAGTCGCCGCTCGGCCCCGTCCAGGACCGCCCGGGCCGCCGCCACCGTCCCGGTGGGCACCCCCAGGGAACGGGCCACCGACAGCAGGCTGCCCACCGGCACCACCGACAGGGCACATCCGGCCAGCTCCCGCCGCCGGTGCAAAACGGACACCGCGCGGACCAGCGCACGGTCGTCGCCCACCACCACCGGCCGACGCGACCCCCGGCGGGCCAGCGCCCTGGCGAACTCCTCCGGACCCTCCGGCAGGCACACCTTGGTGTGCGCACCGGCGCTGAGCACGTCTTTTGCGATGCGTACCGACTCCCCGTCCGTCCGCCGGGCGACCGGATCGATGACCACCAACAGCTGATCGGAAGTCGCGGAAGTCACCACCTCGGTCCTGCCTCGCTTCCTCGGGTAGCATCTTTGTGCAAGAGCCCCTTGCGCTATTGCGCCAGGGGCTTCGTCTATTCCGGGGCATCCGGTCCGACGGTTTGCGGCCAACGACGGTCGCGGTGCACGCGGCGGTGAACCTTACGCGTACGCCCCTGACCTTGGACATGCCCCGCCCGGAAGGGGTGTACGCGCGTGCCCGCACTTGTGCTGCTCGGTGCTCAGTGGGGTGACGAAGGCAAGGGAAAGGCGACGGACCTGCTAGGCGGATCCGTCGACTATGTGGTGCGCTACCAGGGCGGCAACAACGCCGGCCACACGGTAGTCGTGGGCGACCAGAAGTACGCCCTTCACCTGCTCCCTTCCGGGATTCTCTCCCCCGGCTGCACGCCGGTCATCGGCAACGGTGTCGTCGTCGACCCGTCGGTCCTGTTCTCCGAGCTGAACGGGCTGAACGAGCGCGGCGTCGACACGTCCAAGCTCCTGATCAGCGGTAATGCTCACATCATCACGCCGTACAACGTGACGGTGGACAAGGTCACCGAGCGCTTCCTCGGAAAGCGCAAGATCGGGACCACCGGGCGCGGCATCGGCCCGACCTACGCGGACAAGATCAACCGCGTCGGCATCCGTGTACAGGACCTCTACGACGAGTCCATCCTCACCCAGAAGGTGGAGGCGGCCCTCGACGTCAAGAACCAGATCCTCACCAAGCTCTACAACCGCCGCGCGATCGCCATCGACCAGGTGGTCGAGGAGCTGCTGGGCTACGCCGACAAGCTCGCCCCGTACGTCGCCGACACGGTCCTCGTCCTCAACCAGGCGCTGGAGCAGGACAAGGTGGTCCTCTTCGAGGGCGGCCAGGGCACGCTGCTCGACATCGACCACGGCACGTATCCGTTCGTGACCTCCTCGAACCCCACTGCGGGCGGCGCCTGCACCGGTGCGGGCGTGGGCCCCACGAAGATCGGCCGGGTCATCGGCATCCTCAAGGCCTACACGACCCGCGTCGGCTCCGGTCCGTTCCCGACCGAGCTCTTCGACGAGGACGGCGAGGCGCTGCGCCGCATCGGCGGCGAGCGGGGCGTGACCACCGGCCGTGACCGCCGCTGCGGCTGGTTCGATGCCGTCATCGCCCGCTACGCGACCCGGGTGAACGGCCTGACCGACTTCTTCCTCACCAAGCTGGACGTCCTGACCGGCTGGGAGGAGATCCCGGTCTGCGTGGCGTACGAGATCGACGGCAAGCGCGTCGAGGAGCTCCCGTACTCCCAGTCGGACTTCCACCACGCGAAGCCGGTCTACGAGACGCTGCCCGGCTGGTCCGAGGACATCACCAAGGCGAAGTCCTTCTCCGACCTGCCGAAGAACGCGCAGAACTACGTCAAGGCGCTCGAGGAGATGTCGGGCGCACCGATCTCCGCGATCGGCGTGGGCCCCGGCCGGGACGAGACGATCGAGATCAACTCGTTCCTGTAAATCCCCTATGTCCGCAAGCTGTTGGGCCGGTCATGGACTTCCTTGACCGGTCCATGGCTTGTTCCTGGTTCCGGATGTAACTAGTGGGGCGCAACTATCTACGCGGGTAGTCCCGCCGCGCCCTCCTCCAGTTCCTCTCCATGACCAGGAGCCCCGTATGCCCGTCAGCCCGTTGAACCGCCGGGAATTCGTCAAGAAGTCGGCCGTCACCGGGGCGGCCGTCGCCGTGGCCGGGACCGTCGCGGCAGGCCCTGCGCAGGCCGCCGACCGTGCGCCCGAGAAGGCCGGCAAGGCCCCCAGGACGTGGACGTTCTCCATCCTGGGCACCACCGACCTGCACAGCCACGTCTTCGACTGGGACTACTACAAGGACGCCGCCTACAGCGACAAGGCCGGCAACTCCGTCGGGGTCGCGCGGGTCGCCACCCTCATCAAGCAGCAGCGCGAGGCCAAGGGCGAGGAGCACGTCCTGCTCGTCGACGCCGGTGACATCATCCAGGGCACCTCGCTCGCGTACTACTTCGCGCGGGTCGACCCGATCACCGGCAAGGACGGCAAGAAGGGGCCCAAGCACCCCATGGCCGTCGCCATGAACCACATGCGCTACGACGCCGCCGCCCTCGGCAACCACGAGTTCAACTACGGCATAGAGACGCTGCGCAAGTTCGAGAAGCAGTGTCACTTCCCGCTGCTCGGCGCGAACGCCCTCGACGCGAAGACCCTGCGCCCGGCCTTCCAGCCGTACACCGTCAAGCGCATCCGCGTCCCCGGCGCCCCGGACATCAAGGTCGGCATCCTCGGCCTGACCAACCCCGGTATCGCCCTGTGGGACAAGGACAACGTCAGCGGGAAGATGGTCTTCCCGGGGCTGGTCGAGCAGGCGAAGAAGTACGTGCCGCGGCTGCGCGCGCTGGGGTGCGACGTGGTCTTCCTGACCGACCACTCCGGTCTCGACGGCTCCACGTCGTGGGGCGACTCCCTGCCGTACGTCGAGAACGCCTCCAACCTCGTCGCCGAGCAGGTCCCCGGCATCGACGCGATCCTGGTCGGCCACACCCACAAGGAGGTCTCCTCGTACACCGTCAAGAACGCGGAGACCGGCGAGGACGTCCTGCTCTCCGAGCCGTACTGCTGGGGCTACCGTCTCACCGTCTTCGACTTCGAGCTCGAACTGCACTGCGGGCAGTGGAAGGTGACGAAGAAGACGGCTCAGACCCTCGACCCGAAGGGCGTCGAGGAGGACCCGGAGATCACCAAGCTCCTCAAGGCCGACCACGACCTCGTGGTGAAGTACGTCAACACGGCCGTGGGCTCCTGTACCCAGGACCTCTCGGCGGCGGAGTCCTGCTGGAAGGACGTCCCGATCATGGACTTCATCCACGAGGTCCAGATGCAGTCGGTGAAGGCGGGCCTGTCGGCGAGCGATGCCGCGCTGCCCCTGATCTCGGTCGCCGCGCCGTTCAGCCGCACCGCCGACATCCCCGCCGGCAGCGTGACCATCAAGGACGTCGCCGGCCTCTACATCTACGACAACACGCTCTACGGCAAGAAGCTCACGGGCGCCCAGCTCAAGGACTACCTGGAGTTCGCGGCGAAGTACTACCACCAGGTCCCGTCGGGCACGAAGGTCGACACCGCCACGCTGACCAACGCCAACAACTTCTGGGACTACATGTACGACACGGCCGCCGGCGTCTCGTACGACATCGACATCGCGCAGGCGGAGGGTTCGCGGATCAAGAACCTCACGTACAACGGCAAGACGGTCGCGGACGACCAGGTCTTCGTCGTCGCGGTCAACAACTACCGTGCGAACGGCGGTTCCGGCTACCCGCACATCGCCACCGCCGACATCGCCTACAGCTCGACCAACGAGATCCGCCAGCTGATGATCGACTACGTGACGGCCAAGGGCACGCTGAACCCCGCGGACTTCGCGGTCACCAACTGGAAGCTGACGCAGGACGGGACGGCGGTCTTCTAGACGGCGGTCTTCCAGGTCAGCGGCTGAAGGCCGCCACATGGGCGCCGGCCCACTCCGTGAACCTCCGCGGCCGGCGCCCCAGCACCTTCTCCACCGTCGGCAGGACCTCCGCGCCGGTGCGCGCCGTGTCGTCCGGGACCGGATGCAGACGCAGGTCGCGGCCCGGCGTCCTGCCCAGGATGGCCAGTTCGTCCGCCGGAGTGAGGGACTCGGGGCCGCTCAACTCTTAGGCGGCGTCCGCGTGTTCGTCGCCGGTCAGGGCCAGTGCCGCGATGTCCGCCGGGTCCGCCGGGTCGATGCTCGCCGCCGGGCGGTCCGCGAAGGGGACGGCCACCTCGTCGCCCGCGCGGAGCCCGGCCGCCCACCGCAGGGCGTTCGACATGAAGCGGCCGGGGCGGAGCAGGGTCCACGCCCAGTCCCGGGAGGGGTCCGTCACCGCGGCCTCCGCCTCGGCGAGGGCCAGGTCGTGGGTCGGGCCGGGGGCCGTGCCGACGCCCTGCCCCGACATCAGGAAGGCCCCGCTCGCCCCCGCGAACGCCGCGTCCAGGCTCGCCGGGTCGTCCGCGTCGCCGTACACCGTCTCGACGCCGGCCGTCAGCCGTGCCTCGGCCGGGCGGCTGGTCTGCTCCCGGGGGAGTACGGGAGAGCACTTAGGGTGCATAACAGGGCATGACACGCAAGTCGGGCATACGGTGGATCTGTACACGTATGCGTCGACCAGAAGAAGGTGAGAGCTATGCGTGTACTGCTCAGGGCGCACTTCGACACGGAGAAGTCGAACGAGGCCATCCGAAACGGCACGCTCGGCAAGATGATCCAGTCCTCGGTGGAGCAGATCAAGCCCGAAGCGGCCTACTTCACCGCCGACGAGGGCGAACGCACCGCCTTCCTGGTCTTCGACCTGCAGGACGTCTCCCAGATGCCGGTCATCAGCGAGCCGTTCTTCCTCAACCTGGGTGCCAGGGTCGACTACACGCCCTTGATGAACCTCGAGGACGTGGAGAAGGGCCTCTCCCAGGTGCACTAGCTGAAGACGATCATCGACCCCTGCGCCAGGCTCCGCGTCGCCGCCGCGTGCAGGCCCAGCCACACATGGCGTTCGCGGGCGAAGGGGCTGGGGTCGTACGGCGCGGGGACGGCGGGCTCCTCCAGCTCCGTCGGCGCGCGCGGTGGTTCCGGTGCCGCCGGAGGGTTGGCCGGATCTATCCCGATCGACGGGGCGACGTACTCGAGTTCGCGCAGCAGCGCCTGGGCGGAGCCCAGCGGCCCGCCGCCGGCGAGGAGTTCGTCGTTGGACAGGGGCTGGGGGAAGTCCACGGGGACGTAGGCGCCCGCGTGGTCGTAGTGCCAGACGAGGTGCGACTGCTGGGCCGTCGCCTCGAACATCTCCAGCAACTGCTCGTAGTCGCCGCCCAGCTCGTCGACCGGGGTCACCGGCAGCCCGCACACCTGGAGCAGGTAGACACGGCGCAGGAAGTGCAGCGCGTCGTAGTCGAAGCCGGCCACCGGGGCGACCTCGCCGGACAGGCCCGGCATGTACTGGTACACCGGCACCGGAGGCAGCCCGGCGGCGGCGAGCACGTTGTTGTACTGCGCGAGTTCCTCGGCGAACGGATTGTCGGGGGTGTGGCACAACACGTCGACAAGCGGTACCAGCCACAGGTCACAGGCCAAAGAGGGCTCCTCACACGGCAAGTCGGTCAAGGCAGGGTAATCGGTACGGCTGCGGCAGCGCTCCGTGCGTGCGGAACAGGCACCAAGCGGCCCTCGCGAAGCCGCAGACAACCGACGGCCCGTCGCGGCGCACCCGGCGGAACACCTAGTGCAGGTCCCATACCCATACCCCGGCCACCCACTTACCGTCCCGGCCCACAAGTTCGGCAACGGTCCTGCGCAGGGCCTCGTCGTGCGGTCCGGGGGCCACCACCAGGGCTCCTGCCTTCCAGTACGCGAAGTCGCGCCGGGCCTGTGCCCGCCAGGTCGCGTCCAGCTTGGGGACGACGCCCGTGTCGCGGACGTCACTCAGCAGGCCGGAGGTGTACCGGGGGGAGGCGCCGTAGATGCCGACGCGGTCGTCGCCGTAGGGGCCGTTGAAGTAGCCGCCGGGGAGTTCGAAGCCGAGGCCGGCCCGCTGCTGCCAGTGCAGCGCCTCCGCGTCGCCGGCGTCGGGCAGCGGCACCGTGACGAGCGACTCGCCCTCGCGGACGTACGGCTGCCACGCCCCGGAGGTGAAGAAGGCGGGCGTCGCGGGGCGTTCGACGGTCTTCAGCGGGGCCGGTACCAGCGGGAGCAGGGCCAGGCAGGCGCCGAGCAGGCCGAGGTACTGGGTGCCCAGGGTGCGGGTCGCCGTCAGCCGGTCCAGGGCGAGGGCGAGCAGCATGCCGAGCGCGGGGGCGCAGATCATCGCGACCCGGCCCTCGATGACCGACTCGAACAGCGGCAGCCTGGCGAGGAGCGCCCAGGGGCCCGGGTAGACCTTGTCCGTCGTCGGGATGCGGAACTCGGGGCCGAGCGACAGCAGCGCCGCGCCGACCGCGGTGACCGCCAGCGCCTTGACCAGGGCCTGCTCCCACAGCCGTACGACGATCGCGAAGGCGAGCAGGACCAGCGGCCAGCCGTAGAAGGCGTTCTGCTCGGTGGGGTTGGGGGAGAGGGCGTTCGCGCGCCGGGCGTTGCCCGCGACCAGGGAGCGTTCGGCGAAGGACAGCAGCGCGCGGGGGCTGTTGCCCGAGTTGTCGCCGTGCGGCATGTGCGCATAGCTCTGCGGGCCGGCGAACTGCCAGACCAGCGGATACGCGACGAGCGGAAGACAGACCGCGGCCGCGATCCCGAGCCCCTTGAGGAGCGGCCGCCAGGCCTGCTGCGCCACATCCCTGCGGACCACGCCGTAGGCACCGGCGAACAGCACCAGGCCGATCGCCGCGAGCAGGAGCGGCTCCTCGCCGAGGAAGACCTGGTACGCCGCCATCAGGCCCAGGACCACCCCGTCCCGCACCACCCGGGCGCCCGTACACAGCCGGAGCGCCCGGTCGATGATCAGCGGGATCATGAACAGCACGACGAAGTTGGGATGCGCGTTGGCATGGCTGACCATCGGCGGTGCGAACGCCGCCAGTGCCGCGCCGACGAAGGCCGCGGACCGCCGCCGTACGACGCGTCGCACGATCAGGCGGTACCAGGCGGCCGCGGTGGCGGCGAGGCCCAGCGTCATCACGACGCTGAGGGAGACCGCCGGGCCCGCGAGGAGGGTGAGCGGGGCGAACGGGACGGTGAGGCCGAGCATGACCGTGTTGGCCATGAGGTTCACGCCGTCGGGGAAGCCCTGAAGGTCGGAGAAGAGGGGATTGTGCAGGTGGACCAGGTTGTGGGCGGTGACGTCGAAGAACCACTCCCACTGGTTCTGGTCCTGGAGGGAGTCGGGGAGATAGCGGTGGTCCGGGTCGAACAGGCGGCCCGAGTACAGGGCCATCGACATGAGCAGGAAGAGGGCGACGGCGAAGACGTCGGCGGGGCGCAGGGAGCGGGCGCGCAGCCGGGCCAGTTCGGCGAGGACGCGGACGTAGTCGAGGTGGCGCAGTTTCGAGCCGGGCCGGTGGGACCAGCGGATGGGGACCTCGGCGACCTGCCAGTCGGCGCGGTGGAAGTGCCGCAGGACCTCGACGTCGATGCCCCAGCCGTTGATCCGGGAGGCGGCGAAGGCCTCGCGGGCCTTGTCGCCCTCGAAGAGCTTGAAGCCGCACTGGGTGTCGCGGATGCCGGGCACGGTCGTCCGGCGTATGAGTAAGTTCCCGGCGCGGCCCAGCACTTCGCGCACCGGGTGCTGACGGTCCCCGATCGTCGCGCCGGGCACGGAGCGGGAGCCGATCGCCGCCGCGTTCCCCTCGCCGAGTGCCTTGTCGAGCTGCTCCAGCTCCTCGATCGGGGCCGCGAGATCGGCGTCCGTGACCAGCACGCGCCGCCCCCGGGAGGCGGCGACACCCAGGCGCAGGGCATGGCCCTTGCCGCGGTGGTGAGGGCCGGTGACCAGCTGGACGCGAGGGTCCTTCAGGCCCGTGACGAGGTCCCGCGTGCCGTCCGTCGACCCGTCGTCGGCGACGACGACCTCCCACTCGCCCCAGCGGCCCTCGTTGTCGCGCAGATAGCGGGTGACGGCGTCGAGGGTGGGACCGAGGCGCTGCTCCTCGTTGAAGGCGGGGATGACGACGGTGAGGTCCACGGCCCAGGCAGGCGTGCCCCTGGCCGGCTTGCTCACTCGTCCGCCAGCCGCTCGATGAGGGCCAGCGAGTGCTCGTTGTACGAGGCGACGATCGCCCGTGCCGTCCTGGTGTCGCGCTTGGCCAGGGCGTCGACCAGGTCGGTGTGGCCGGACCACAGGGCGCCGCGCAGATCGGACAGCCGGCGCAGGTGCTGCACCGCGCACACCCAGGACTGGACGCGCAGCCGGTGCAGGAAGTCGGCCAGATAGGGGTTGCCGAAGAGGGTGCCGAGCTCGTGCCAGAAGCGCAGGTCGTAGCCGATCAGCACGGTGAGGTCGCCGGCCAGGGAGGCCCGCTGCGCCTCCTCGCCGCGGCGCCGGACCCCGGCGAGGGCGGCGACGGCACGGGGCTCGTCGTGCGGCGGGAAACGGTCCTGGTCCAGGTCCAGGGCGATGAACATGCCGTCGGTGACCAGGCTGCGGGCCTCGATGATGCCGCGGTAGTCGGCGACCGAGTACTCGTGGACGTGGAAGCCGCGGTGCTGGTCGGCGTCGAGGAGGCCCTGCGCGGACAGGTCGACGAGCGCCTCGCGCACGGGCGTCGCGGAGACCCCGTACTGCTCGGCGATCTCCTTCACCGTGAACTCCTGGCCCGGCTGGAGCCGCCCCGCGAGGACCTCGTCGCGAAGCGCGTCGGCGATCTGCTGCCGCAGGGTGCTGCGGGTCACGGAGCCGTTGCCGCTGCTGCCGGGCATGGGTCGGGCGTCTCCTCGTCGCGTCGGGTGGCGTGCACGTATACCTATCTACGAGCACGCCACCTTACGCGTTCGACCTCCGGCTGTTGACCCGCGTAGCAGTGGCCGTTCGGGGCGGTTTCTCAGCGGTCGCCAGCCGCTACTTTGTGTACTCGTCCGCCACGGACAGCGCCGCGTCCAGCGCCGCGAGGCCCTCCTTCAGCTCGGCCTCGCTCACGTTGCACGGCGGCACGACATGGGTGCGGTTCATGTTGATGAAGGGCCAGATGCCGTGCTGCTTCGCGGCGGCGCCGAAGGCGGCCATCGCCGCGTTCGCCTCGCCGGCCGCGTTGTACGGCACCAGCGGCTCCCGGGTCTCCTTGTTCTTCACCAGGTCCAGCGCCCAGAACATGCCGACACCGCGCACCTCGCCGACGGACGGGTGCCGCTCGGCGAGCTCCCGCAGCGACGGACCGAGGACGGTCTCGCCCAGCTGCCCGGCGTTCTCGACGACACCCTCCTGAGCCATGACGTTGATCGTCGCGACGGCGGCGGCGCAGGCCAGCGGGTGCCCCGAGTACGTCAGACCGCCCGGGTAGGCCCGCTTTCCGAAGGTCTCCGCGATCGCGCCGGAGATGGCGACACCGCCGAGCGGCACATATCCGCTGTTCACGCCCTTGGCGAAGGTCATGAGGTCCGGTACGACACCGAACAGGTCGGCCGCGAACCACTCACCGGTCCGCCCGAACCCGGCCATGACCTCGTCCAGGATGAAGACGATCCCGTACTTGTCGCAGATCTCCCGCACCCCGGCGAGGTAGCCGGGCGGCGGCACCATGATCCCGGCGGTGCCCGGAATGGTCTCCAGGATGATCGCGGCGACGGTGGCCGGCCCCTCGAAGGCGATCGTGGTCTCCAGGTGCTCCAGCGCCCGCGCACACTCCTGCTCCTCGGTCTCGGCGTAGAAGCGGGAGCGGTAGAGGTACGGCGCCCAGAAGTGCACGACGCCGGCGGCAGCGCCGTCGGAGGCCCAGCGGCGCGGGTCCCCGGTGAGGTTGATCGCCTGCTGGGTGCCGCCGTGGTAGGAGCGGTAGGCGGACAGGACCTTCGGCCGCCCGGTGTGCAGCCGCGCCATCCGCACGGCGTGCTCGACGGCGTCCGCGCCGCCGTTGGTGAAGAAGATCTTGTCCAGGTCGCCCGGGGTCCGCTCGGCGATCAGCCGGGCCGCCTCGGAGCGGGCCTCGATCGCGAAGGCGGGCGCGAACGTCGTCAGGTGTGCGGCCTGCTCCTGTATCGCGGCGACGACCTTCGGATGCTGGTAGCCGATGTTGGTGTAGACGAGCCCGCTGGTGAAGTCCAGGTAGCGCCTGCCGTCGTAGTCCCAGAAGTACGACCCCTCCGCACCGGCGACGGCGAGCGGGTCGATGAGCTCCTGCGCGGACCAGGAGTGGAACACATGAGCACGGTCCGCGGCCTTCACGGCGGCGCCGGCCTGGGGGTCTGGCTGAGGGGTCATGGCCGCGAGCGTAGGAGCCCGCAATGCCCGCTCGGTATCGGCTTCCTGTCTGGCATGCGGGGGTTTCCGCGACAGGTTGTCGGGCCCGGGCGGCTCGGCGGGGTGCCGGCCGCGGCGTTACGGAACCGTAGACACCGCTCCCGGCGACTACTCGGGCGACCGCACTATTCTCGGTCTGTTGCACATACGGGGGGAAGGCGGCGCAGCCATGGAGAAGCTCGCAGCGGGGGACCCGCAGCGCATCGGGGCGTACCGGCTGCTGGCCCGGCTCGGTGCCGGTGGCATGGGGCATGTGTATCTCGCCCGCTCGGACCGTGGCCGTACCGTCGCGGTGAAGCTGGTGCGGGAGGAGCTGGCCGCGCAGGAGGAGTTCCGGGCGCGGTTCCGGCAGGAGGTGCAGTCCGCGCGGCAGGTCGGCGGGCACTGGACGGCGCCCGTGCTGGACGCCGACACCGAGGCCGCGGTGCCGTGGGTGGCCACCGGGTACGTCGCCGGGCCCAGCCTGCAGCAGGTCGTCGGGCACGACCACGGGGCGCTGCCCGAGCGCTCGGTGCGCATCCTGGCGGCCGGGCTCGCGCACGCGCTGCAGGACATCCACGCCGCCGGGATCATCCACCGGGATCTGAAGCCGTCGAATGTGCTCGTCACCATCGACGGGCCGCGGGTGATCGACTTCGGCATCGCGCGGGCGCTGGAGACGGTGACGGACGGCGGGCTGACGCGGACCGGCGCGCTCGTCGGGTCGCCCGGCTTCATGGCCCCCGAGCAGGTGCGCGGCGACCGGATCACGCCCGCCTGCGACGTCTTCTGCCTGGGCTCCGTGCTGGCCTACGCCGCCACCGGACAGCTCCCCTTCGGCAGCGCCAACAGCGGTGTGCACGCCCTGATGTTCCGCATCGCCCAGGAGGAACCCGACCTGGAGGGGGTGCCCGAGGGCATCGCCGACCTCGTACGGGACTGCCTGAAGAAGGACCCGGGCGCGCGGCCGACGCTGGCCCAGGTGCTGGAGCGCACGGGAGCCGAGGACACCGTGCTCGGCGGCCGCTCGCGCGACCCCTGGCTGCCGAGCGCGCTCGTCGCCCAACTCGGCCGTCACGCCGTGCAGTTGCTGGACTCGGAAGACCCCGAGGAGGGCGCGGCGGCGCCCGCCGGGCCCTCGCTGCAGAAGGCGGCGCCCGAGGCCCCGCCCGAGCACGCCTCCGCCGCCGACGACTCCGCACCGCAGGCGGGCGCGCCCGCCGGGCCGCCCCCGCCCGGGCAGCCGGGCAGCGGCGCCCCGCTGAACCACCTCCCCACCATGGTCGCGGGCCAGGGCGCACCCACGCCCCCGCCCGCCCATGTGCAGACACCCCCGGCCTACGGCTATCCGCAGCAGCACCCCCAGCAGCCGCCCGCCTACGGCTACCCGCCGCAGCAGCCCGGCGCCTACGGCTACCCCCCACAGCCCGGTGGCTACGGAGGCCTCGGATCCACCCCGCCCTACGGCCCGTCCTACACCGGCCCGGTCCCGCCCGCCCCGCAGGAACCGCCCCGCCGGAGCGGCCGTTCCACCGTGGCGCTGATCGCGGTCGCCCTGGTCGTCGCGCTCGGCGCGGGCGGCTCGGTCTACGCCCTCATGAACGGCGGCAGCGACAAGGCCGACGACAAGCCGAGCCCGGCCCCGACCAGCGCGGCGCCCTCGAAGCCCGAGCCGAGCCCGACGAGCCCGACCAGCGCGCAGCCCACCACCTCCGCGCCCTCGGACGGTGCGATCCCGTCCGGTTACCTGGGCACCTGGACGGCCACCATCACCAATGCCGACGGCGAGAACACCCGCGAACTCACCATCCAGCAGGGCAAGGTGGGCGACACGGTCCTCTCCCTCGTCGCCGACGGCCCCACCAGCAGCGGCACCTACCACTGTGTGTTCCAGGCCGATCTGACCGCGGCACCGGGCAGCAGCGGCCCCCTGGAGATCGGCCCGTCCACCGTGACGTCCGGCGACCCCGGCTACTGCAAGCCGGGCGACGCCACCGAGCTCAGCCTGCTGCCGGACGGCAGCCTGCAGCGCGAGAACACCAGCAACGGGGAGAAGCTGAAGTACACCCGGCAGTGAGGCCGTTGCGGGGCCCGGCGGGCACCCTTGTGCCGTAGTGGCGTGTCCATGACGATGGGCGGAGCGTCGGTATCGGCAGCCACGGGAGGACACATGCGTCCCAGCCCCACCAGGAGAACGCTCCTGACCGCGACGGCGGCGGGCGCGGCGGCACTCGGGGCGGCGGCGAGCCCGGCCGAAGCGGCCGCACGGGGCCACCGCCGGCCCGCCACCGCACAGCCGCCGAGCCATGAACTCCGCGCTCTGCTGAGGGAGTTGGATTCCGCCCGCATCGAAGCGACCGTACGCAAGCTGGTCTCCTTCGGCACCCGCCACACCCTCTCCGCCCAGGACGACCCGGACCGCGGCATCGGCGCCGCCCGCGACTGGCTCCTCGCCGAGCTGCGCTCCTGCGCCGCCGCCTCCGGCGGCCGGATGACGGCCGAACTCCAGTCGTACGTCCAGGAACCGGCCTCCCGCATCCCCACCCCCACGAAGATCACGAACGTGCTCGCGACCCTGCGCGGCTCGGTCACCCCGGAGCGCGTGTACGTCGTCTCCGGGCACTACGACTCCCGGGTCACGGACGTCATGAACGCCACCGCCGACGCGCCGGGCGCGGACGACGACGCGTCCGGGGTGGCCGTCGTACTGGAGCTGGCGCGGGTGATGGCGACCCGCCGCCCGGCCTCGACGATCGTCTTCGCGGCCGTGGCGGGCGAGGAGCAGGGGCTGTACGGATCGACGTATCTGGCCCAGCAGCTGAAGGCGGCCGGCACCGATGTCCAGGGGATGTTCACCAACGACATCGTGGGCAGCTCGACGGCCGACGACGGCACCAAGGATCCGTACACCATCCGGCTGTTCGCGGAGGGCGTCCCGACCTCGGAGACCCCGGAACAGGCCGCGATCCGCAGGTCGGTGGGCGGCGAGAACGACTCCCCGTCCCGCCAGCTCGCCCGCTTCGTGCGGGACGTCGCCGACAACGACGCCACCGGCCTGCACGTGCGCGTCGTCTACCGCCGCGACCGCTACCTCCGCGGCGGCGACCACATCCCCTTCCTCGAACGCGCCTACCCGGCCGCCCGCTTCACCGAACCCGCCGAGGACTTCGCCCACCAGCACCAGGACGTCCGCGTCGACGAGAACGGCAAGCAGTACGGCGACCTGCCCGAGTTCTGCGACTTCGACTTCGTCGAGCGGGTCGCGCGGGTCAACGCGGCCGCCCTGTGGACCCTCGCCCAGGCGCCGGGAACACCACGCGGGGCGAAGATCGTGACCTCCGCCCTGACCAACTCCACCCGGCTGGTGTGGACGCGGGGCACCGAACCCGACCTGGCGGGCTACGAGATCGTCTGGCGCGAGACCACGGCACCGGAGTGGACCCATGTGATCCCCGCCGGGGACGTCACCGCGTACGAGGTGGACCTGTCGAAGGACAACGTGTTCTTCGGCGTACGGGCCGTCAACCGAGCGGGCAACCGGAGCCCGGTCGCGTTCCCCGCCCCGCAGTCCTAGCCCGCCCGGCTCACCCCCGTACGGTCACCGGGTGCAGGGCGGCCCCTGGTCCCGGCTCTTCTCGCCCTGCCGGTAGGCGCCGCACGCCTCCGCGACGAGCGGGCCGTCGCCCGACTGGCGCAGCAGCACCAGCGTCTTGTCGCTCGGCGGCATGCCGCCGCCCTGCGGGTAGGACACATAGCCGGTCGCCCCGCCGAAGACGACACCGCTGCGCAGCGCGGTGAGCATGGCGTTCGGAGCGACGTCGCCCTTGTCGGAGCGCGCCATGTCGGCGGCCTTCGACAGCACGTGGAAGGCGTCGTACGCGACGGCCGAGTGCCCGTCGTCGCGCCACGGGTCGTCCTTGGCGGGACCGGGCACGAAGGCGTCGTACTCCGCGGCGAACTGCTTCGTCTTGTCGTCGGCACGGGGGTCGGCCGCGGGCAGCCGGTGCGCGGAGTAGTACAGCCTCAGCCACTTCTTGTCGTTGAACGCGCCGGTCAGCGCCACGTTCGTCAGCTCGTTCCCGCCGAGCACGGTCACGTCGCGATGGGTGCACGTCCCCTGGGTGTCCAGGGCGTCGACGAAGGCGGTGAAGTCGCGGGCGCGCGCCGACCAGTAGACGACCGTCGACTCGTTGGAGCCGAGCGCGCTGCAGACCGTGTCGGCGAGGTCGGTCGGGCGCGTGATCTTCGGCGTACCCGCGGGAGCGCCCGTGAAGTCGCCCTCCTGCGAGAAGTTGACCAGCTCGCTGGAGCCGGAGAAGTCCTTCTGGAACTTCGCCGCGAGGCTGTTGCTGTACAGATCCGCCGAACTCTGGATCACCACGGCGTGCCGTGCCCGCTCGCAGCCGTCGGACCCGGTGCGCGCCACGACCGGGAACCGGTCCGCGAAGTCCGCCTCGATCTGCGCCTCGGCGCTGTTGAGCGGCGTGAAGGGCCAGTAGTTCGGGCTGACCAGCATCTCGTCCGCCGTGGCCGTCGTACCGACCACGGGGAGCTCGACCTCGTCGAGGATCTTCAGGGCGTTCTGCGTCCACGTCTTGCTCTGCGCGTACCCGAGGACCCCGATGACCTTCTCGTAGTCCTTGCCGTCCTTGCCGAACCGGCCCTCCTTGATCTGGTCGACGAGCGTACGGGCCGCCGCCTCGGCGTTGACGAAACCCCTGCCGGTGGAGCGCACGTCGACGCGCAGCGGTACGAGCGAGTCGTCGGAGCCCGCCTGCGCGTTCAGGTCGCGCTGCCACATGGCGATGCCGCGCAGCTCGGGAATGGTCCCGTCGAAGAGCGTCTCCTGGTCGGCGGACGGCACGCCCGAGCCGAAGGCGACCACGGTACGGACCGCGCGTCCCCGGGCGGCGAACCGTTCCGCCACCTTGTTCTGCTGCCGGATCTCGGCGAGCGCCTCGTCGTACCACTGCTTGGGGGCCAGGGCGACGGGCCGCGCGTACTTGCTGCCGCCGGCGGCCAGGTTCCCGCCCACGCAGCTGTCGGAGGACACGTTCCGGCCGAGGTCCGCCGGGCCCAGGCCGATCAGTATGGCGGCCACGGCCACGGTGGTGCCGGTCACGCCCGCCGTCACCGCGTTCCCGCTGAGGCGGAACGAGGTCGGTGAACTCGGGCGTATGTACAGCCCGTCCCGGGTGAAGGGCTCGTCCTGCAGCCGCACCAGGACCGGCGGACCGGCGTTCGCGCGCTCCTGCGGCTGGATCAGCCGCCCCGCCTGCCGCAGGCTGCTCTCCGGTGGCCCGCCCAGGTCGCTCTGGAGCTGCGCCGAGGGCCGGCCGACCGCGATGACCAGGGGGCCGGGAGCCCCCGTGGTGTTGGCCCGCTCCTGGTGGAAGGCGCGCAGGAAGCGCTCCACGGCCCGGGCGCCCGGCTTCCCCGGGCGGGGGAGCGGGACCAGCAGGACGGGGCGGGCGGTTCTTCGGCGCCGCACGGGCAGCACTCTGCCGACGGCCGGTCTCTTCAGGTCCTCCAGCAGGGCGCGCGTCAGCAGGTGTTCCAGGGCGAGCAGGGACTCCTGGTGCCGTTCGTGGTCGAGGTCCAGCCGGAGCCGGGGCATCTGCCGGTCCGCCACCTCGTCCATCACCGCGAACACGGTCTCGGTGCCGCCGGTCATGCCGAGGACGTCACCCAGCCAGCGCTGCCTGCCCTGGCCGAACGGCCGCCAGGAGCGGACCATTCTGCGGGTCTTGCGGCGCTCCCAGCACCAGCGCGGGAAGGTGCGCGTGAGGCCGTGCCACAGCGAGCCGAGCAGCCAGCCGCGGATGCCGCCGACGGGCGGTGCCTCGCTGCCGCCGAGCGCCCACAGGAAGACCTGCAGCCGTCCCTCGCGGCGCTGGCGGCGGTGTGCGCGCAGCTGCTCGTGGGCGTAGTCGCGCAGGACGTTCGCGCCGGGAGCCCTGCCCTCCGCGGAGTGGTCCCGTATGTACGAGACGGAGTCCCACAGCGGCCAGAAGCCGGGAAAGCGGTCCGGCTTCATGTTCTTGGGCAGGCCGAAGACGAGCCCCCGGGCCGCGGCGCCGCTGAGCAGATCGGAGTCCTGGGCCGCCGTCGGGAGGGCGTAGGGCACGAGCTTCTCGTCCCGCCTGCCGCGCAGGGCGCTCTCCAGCTCCCCGAGCACCCGCCGCACCCGGGCGTCGTACTCGGCGTCCTCACCCTGGACGTCCAGGATCACCAACGGCGGTGTGTACGCCAGCGATTCGCGCTCGGCCGGCGCCACCACCTGGCGGAACTCCCGGACGAAGTCGTCGGCCCCCTCGTCGTCGGGGAACCCGCTCGGTGCGTTCTGAGGTACCGCCATCACTGATCTCCCCCCGTCGACGGCACAGGTCAAATCTCATTGCCCGTAGGCGAGTTGGGTAAACTAGCGGGACGAACGGTGTCGGCCGGCAGCTCGGCGGGAAATGCTTCAACTCCCCTCCGTTCGCTGACGATTCCCGACCGTTTCGGCCTCATCCAGGCGTGGTTCCAGGCGGGCCGGGTGCGGTTCGGCAGCGCCCCTCAGGGGCCGTCGGCACCGCCGGCGGAGCGTCCCGTCACCGCGGCTCGGGCGGCCGCTGACGCGGCATGTTCGGCCGTGAGCCAGCCCCCGGAGGCAGCGGGAAGCGGCCCGGCGCACTGCCCGTCTCCTGCCGGCCCGCCCCTGCCGGCGCCGACTGGATCCCCATCGGCGCCGAGCCACCGGTCCGGAACTCCACCATCCAGTCGGCCGTCTCCGTGCGCACCAGCTCCGTCACGTCCTCCGAGAAGCGCCGCAGCACCGCAAGGCAGCGCTCGACGGCCTCGCTCGCCGTGCCCTCCGCGGGGCCCAGCACCTCCCGCACACTCTCCGAGGCCCAGTCGAACTGGAGCACCTGCAGCCTCCGCTGCACGGCCTGCGCGGTCGCCACATCCCTTATCCAGCCCGAGGTCACTCCGAAGAACCGGTCCACGGCCACACACGCCACCGCGAACAGCAGCGCCAGATACCCCCAGGCGGCCATCCCGGCGGCCACGCCGGTCAGATCCAGCAGCGGCAGCGCGGCCCCGGCCACCGCCCCCACCGCGGCCCCCGTGCGCAGCGCCCGCGCACCCCGCCGCTTCCACACCCGGTCCGCGAGATACCAGGCCGCCGTCTGCAGCGCCCCGCGCTCCACCCACAGATACAGCTCGTGCAGCCGCTCGGCCGGCTCGCCCCAGTCCCCGAGCGGGAACGACCGCCCGATCAGATCGCCCGGCCGCAGCCCGGCCGCACCCTCGCCCCACCCGTCCTGAGCCGGCCCCTCGGGCTGCATCTCCGGCTGACCCACACGGCACTCCCTACTGATCACGACGCTGATCACGAGACTGATCACGAGGCTGACCAGGACCGAACACGTTGCGTGACGCCCGATCCCGATGTGCCCGACCCTTCCTACCGCCCAATGGGTGGCTCGGCCCCCGAATTCACCTCTATTCCGCCCGTAAGGGGGTCTTGATCAGGTATAGGACTCGGCAACGCCTCACTCGAAAGAGTGCTGGGGCGATGGCTGCCTGGACCACGTAGGCTCGTGCCAGGCGGGAAAACCTCGCCCATACAGCCGTACGAACCAGGAGCTGATCGTGATTCCCGGTGGTGGCCAGCCCAATATGCAGCAGCTGCTCCAGCAGGCCCAGAAGATGCAGCAGGACCTGCAGCGGGCGCAGGAGGAGCTGGCACAGACGGAGGTCGACGGGCAGGCGGGCGGCGGCCTGGTGCAGGCCACCGTCACCGGCTCCGGCGAGCTGCGGGCGCTGAAGATCGACCCGAAGGCGGTGGATCCCGAGGACACCGAGACCCTCGCGGACCTGATCGTCGCGGCGGTCCAGGCGGCCAACGAGAACGCCCAGAACCTCCAGCAGCAGAAGCTGGGCCCGCTGGCCCAGGGCCTGGGCGGTGGCAGCGGTATCCCGGGCCTGCCGTTCTGAGACCGGGCCTGCCTTTCTAAGAGCGGCGTCCGCAAACTACGGTACGTACTTGTAAGGAACCCCGGGAAGGACGGCAGTCCGTGTACGAAGGCGTGGTGCAGGACCTGATCGACGAGCTGGGGCGGCTGCCCGGCGTCGGTCCCAAGAGCGCCCAGCGGATCGCCTTCCACATCCTGCAGGCGGAACCGACGGACGTACGGCGGCTCGCGCAGGCCCTGATGGAGGTCAAGGCGAAGGTCCGCTTCTGCGCGACCTGCGGCAATGTCGCACAGGAAGAGCTGTGCAACATCTGCCGCGACAGCCGCCGCGACCTCTCCGTCATCTGCGTGGTCGAGGAACCCAAGGACGTGGTGGCCATCGAGCGCACCCGCGAGTTCCGCGGCCGTTATCACGTACTCGGGGGCGCGATCAGCCCCATCGAGGGCGTGGGCCCCGACGACCTCCGTATACGGGAACTTCTCGCGCGGTTGGCCGACGGGACGGTCACGGAACTGATCCTGGCCACGGACCCGAACCTGGAGGGCGAGGCCACGGCGACGTACCTCGCCCGCATGATCAAGCCCATGGGCCTCAAGGTCACCCGCCTGGCCAGCGGCCTCCCGGTGGGCGGAGACCTGGAATACGCGGACGAGGTGACCCTCGGCCGCGCCTTCGAGGGGAGACGACTCCTAGATGTCTGACGCCACGCTGCACGACGCGACGCAGGACCCGGACGACTTCGCGGTCCAGATCGCGGACCAGGTGGAGAGCTTCCTGGTGGCGGTGACGGAGGTGGCGAAGGGCGACGAGCCCGACTCCGCCGTGCCCTTCCTCCTCCTGGAGGTCTCCCAGCTGCTGCTGGCCGGCGGCCGCCTCGGCGCGCACGAGGACATCGTCCCCGACGAGCGCTACGAGCCCGACACGGGCCCGGACGTCGACGTGGACGAACTCCGTGAGAACCTCGCCCGCCTCCTGGACCCGATCGACGTCTACTCCGAGGTCTTCGACCCCTACGAGCCGCGCAAGGCCCCGGTCCCGGCCCGTATCTCCGACGACCTGACCGACGTCATCACCGACCTCCGCCACGGCATGGCCCACTACCGCGCGGGCCGCACCACGGAGGCCCTGTGGTGGTGGCAGTTCTCCTACTTCTCCAACTGGGGCTCGACGGCCTCGGCCACCCTGCGCGCCCTGCAGTCGGTGGTGGCCCACGTCCGCCTGAACCAGCCCCTGGAGGAACTGGACGGCCTGGACACGGACCAGAGCCCGATGGGCGACGAGACCCTGGAGTTCGAGGCCGGCAAGGTGATGCAGGAGGAGATCGGGGGGCCGTTGGGGATGCAGCCCGGCAAGTAGACGGCAAGCGGGCGGGTGAGACCTGGTCTCACATCCCGTGCCGGCGTTACACGCTGACGCCCCGTCGGGACTCTCCACTCATGTGCCGGGGCACAGTGCCCCGGCCGTCGAGGGAGAGGAACCGGCATGGATACGACAGCCGTCGTCCTGGCGATCGGTTCGGTCGTCAGCGGAAAGGTCTGCCTGCTGACAGCCTTGTGGCTGCGTCTGCGCTGGCGCACCAGGCATGAGCAGGTGCAGCGGCAACACCTCACCGAGGTGTCCAGGTCGATTGCCGGGAGCGACCAGGCGGAGGTCGTGGAGCAACGCCCCGACGGCCACAGCCTTCGCATCAGCATCACGCGCAGCCGGGGGGAGAAGAGCGCGACGTGAGTACGATCGATCCGCCCGAGGGGCCCGATCACCTGGTCGGACGGGAACGGGAAGAGGTCTGCCCGGCACCCGAGGATCACCGCAAGGTGGACCGTGCCGCGACCGTCGAGGCCTTCTCCGCGTTCTACCGCGAGTCGATCAAGCCGTTGATCGCGCACCTGATCACCACGGGCGTACCGCCGACGACCGCCGCCGACATAGCCCAGGAGTGCATGACCGAGCTGTTCAGGCGCTGGGACGACGTCGAGCACCCGCGCGCCTACGTCTACGTCTCCGCGGGGCGGATGTGGGGGCGCAAGGTGGCGAGCCTCCAAAGGGAGGCTCCCGTAGGGGAGTTACCGGAGCCCACCTCGCTGGTGCCCAACCCCGACGAGCTCGAGGAGTTCGAGACCAGGCACCGCATAGTCCAGGCCTTGAAGACACTGCCTCCCCGGCAACGCCAGGTCCTGTCCCTCACGTTCCAGTCCTTCACCCCCAAGGAGATCGGCGAGCAGTTGGGGCTGGAGCCCGCGACGGTCCGCGCCCACCTCATGAGAGCCCGGCGAGCCGTTGCCGACTACTTCAAGGACGCCAAGGACGGAGAGGGGGACCAATGCCCGACCAGCGGCACGTGACCGACGACAAGAACACACAGGCACCGCTGGTACGTCCCTACGCCATGACCGGCGGCCGGACCCGTCCGCGCTATCAGTTGGCGATCGAGGCCCTGGTGTCCACGACAGCGAGTCCGGCGCAGCTGACGGGCCTGCTCCCGGAGCACCGGAGGATCTGCGACCTGTGCCGTGAGGTGAAGTCGGTGGCAGAGGTGTCGGCGCTGCTGGCCATCCCGCTCGGCGTCGCCCGTATCCTCGTCGCCGACCTGGCTGAGGCGGGACTCGTCTCCATCCATCAGCCGGGTGGTGACGAAAATGCCGGCGGCATGCCCGATGTCTCGTTGCTGGAAAGGGTGTTGAGCGGACTTCGCGCACTGGATGTGCCGGCTGCGGCACATCGAACGGATACGCTCCCGCCTGCGTCGGCCGCCGCGGAGCGGAACCCTGAGGACGACCACAGGGCACTTGTCGACGACCTCGACGACGTGATCGACACAGAGGCCGGTCTCCAGGAAGTGCTGCTCCAGGCTCGTTACGACGATGCCGTGGAGGATCTCACCGGGGTCCTGGACGTCGACGCCGGACTCCTCGACATCCTGCGCCGCCGGACGGACCTGGACACATGACGCTCTCACCCGTACCGGACGAGCCCGCGGCGGAGGGACTCGGCGACCGGCTCGTCGTCTTCCGGCAGAAGTACGCGCACAGGCGCACCCCCATGCTGGAAAGTCGAGGACGACCGGCCGCCGAGTCCGGGTGGATCACCACATGGCGGGCAGCCGCTCCGGGATCCGCTTCATGAACCCGGTCCGCCACACCAGCTGTTCGATCGGCACCGCGAGACGCAGCCGGGGCATGCGGTCGAGGAGCCGCTCCAGTGCGATCTCGGCGTGCTTGCGGCCGAGGGCGGTGGCGGGGCAGTAGTGACTGCCGCCGCCGAAGGAGAGGTGGGCCGTGGAGTTGGCGCGGGTCAGGTCGACGGTGTGCGGGTCGGGGAAGGCGGACGGGTCGAAGTTCGCGCCCTCGACGAGGACGAGGACCAGCTCGCCCGCCGCCACCCGCACGTCACCGAGGGGTACGTCCTCGGTCGCGAGCCTCGGCAGCCCGTCGCCGATGGACAGGTTGACGCGCAGCAGCTCGTCGACGGCCGCGGGGATCTTCCCGGGGTCCGCGACCAGCTCCTCCTGCAGCTCGGGGCGCTGGATCAGCGACACCAGGGCCATGGTCAGGAAGCCGGACGTCGAGATGACGCCCGCGCCGAACATCGTCACGCCGACCGTCGCGAGCATCTCGTCGGTGAGATGGGCGTAGTCGGGGTCGGCGCGCAGGGCGGCGAGCTCGGCCATCAGACCCGTGGTCGCCGGGTCGTCCAGCCGCTCGGTCATGTACGCGATGTCGCGGTCCCAGTTGAGCCGGGCGCCCGTGATGGGACAGGCCGAGTTCATGAACGCGATGTCCAGGCTCCGCATCAGCCCGGGCGCGTCCTGCCGCGGGATGCCGAGGATGCGGCAGTGCATGCCCGCCGAGTACGGGTCGGCGAAGCCGCCCCGCAGGTCCACGGGAGCGCCCTCGCGCACCAGGCCCTCGACGAGCTCGTCGGCGTAGGACCGCAGCCACTCCACCAGGCCCGGGCTCTTCGGACTGAGGGCCTTGAGCACGGCCTTGCGCAGTCCGGCGCCCGTGATGTTCCCCATGTTGTTGACGACCTCGGGCGGGATCGTCAGCGCGTACTGGCGGGGGACCCCGGGGGCCGAGGTGTCCTTCAGGCTGAACCGCGGGTCCTCCAGGACCTGCTTGCACAGCTCGTACGAGGACACCAGCCAGGCCTGGTCACCCGCGATGGTGCGCACCCGCCGCACGGGTGTCGACTCACGCAACTGAGCCACCTCGGCGGGGAGTTGGTCGCCTCGCCAGGAGAACGGGAAGTCGATGAGTTCCTCGGTGGGCATGGTCTCAGCGGGCATCGGTGGCTCCCTCGGCGGGCGTGACGATGGCGTGGCCCTGGTTGCGGGAGGCACGCAGCCCCGCGCCGGGCGAGTAGAGCAGCTCGGCCATCGGCAGGAGCTGGTGGTAGCAGTTGAGGGAGGAGGGGACGCCCAGGATGGCGGGGGTGTCCAGGAAGAGGGGCGCCTCCGCGGTGACGTACTCCATGCACACGGCCCGCTGCCGCGCGGTCACCTCCTGCGCCTTGGTCGACAGGAAGGAGTCGACGAGTTTCTCGCAGGTCGTACGGAACTCGTCGTCGCCGGACAGCCGGGCGCGCAGATCCTCGTGGATCTCCCGGTACGCCGGGTTGTCGCGCAGCGCGGACATGGCGTGGGCCCTCAGGCGGGTGCCGCCGGGGTCTGCGGCCTCGACGGCGGCGAGGACCTTGGCGCGCACGCCGCGCAGGTTCTTCACCGCCTTGCGGCGCGCGTCGTCGGCCGTATAGCCGGAGGCCTCGTACATCTCGGCCACGTGCAGGTCGGTGTAGACGAAGTCCACGCGCTCGAAGAGGGCGAGGCCCCAGCGGGCCAGGTCGTGGATGCGCTGTGCGGAGAAATAGCTGTTGCCGGGGGAGACGCCGATGACGGCGTGGTCGGCTGCGGTGCGGATGACCTCGCAGTGCGGGGTGAAGGGGCGGACCAGGAAGAGGCCGGCCGGTGTGACGTGCTGGATCTCGGAAACGGTCGCAGTCGTCAAGGAAGGAGAATCCTTCGCGTCGCTAGTCCCGATGGAGCCTTGTGCCCCTGGTGTGGCGACGACGACGCGAAGTTATCGGTCGGCTACTCAGAGCGTCAACGGGTGACCTGGCCCACTTTGCGGACTGTTCATGTCCCAGGTGGGCAGGGGCTGGGCTGGAGCGCCGGGTCTCACCATGTGGTTTCCCCGAGGTCGGATTCGGGCGCTCGGTAAAATGAGCCGACACATACGGGACGAGCGAGGAGCGCACGTGGGCCTTGTCGTGCAGAAGTACGGAGGCTCCTCCGTAGCCGATGCCGAGGGCATCAAGCGCGTCGCCAAGCGAATCGTCGAAGCGAAGAAGAACGGCCACCAGGTGGTCGTCGTCGTTTCCGCGATGGGCGACACGACGGACGAGCTGATCGATCTCGCCGAGCAGGTATCTCCGATGCCGGCCGGGCGTGAGTTCGACATGCTGCTGACCGCCGGAGAGCGGATCTCCATGGCACTGCTGGCCATGGCGATCAAAAACCTGGGTCACGAGGCCCAGTCGTTCACCGGCAGCCAGGCAGGCGTCATCACCGACTCCGTCCACAACAAAGCCCGGATCATCGACGTCACGCCCGGCCGTATCCGCACGGCCCTCGACGAGGGCAACATCGCCATCGTCGCCGGCTTCCAGGGCGTCAGCCAGGACAAGAAGGACATCACCACGCTCGGCCGCGGTGGTTCCGACACGACGGCCGTGGCGCTGGCCGCCGCACTCGACGCCGAGGTGTGCGAGATCTACACCGACGTCGACGGCGTGTTCACCGCCGACCCGCGCGTGGTGAAGAAGGCGAAGAAGATCGACTGGATCGCCTTCGAGGACATGCTGGAGCTCGCCGCCTCCGGCTCCAAGGTGCTGCTCCACCGCTGTGTGGAGTACGCCCGCCGCTACAACATCCCGATCCACGTCCGGTCCAGCTTCAGCGGGCTGCAGGGCACCTGGGTCAGCAGTGAGCCGATCGAGCAAGGGGACAAGAAGGTGGAGCAGGCCATCATCTCCGGTGTCGCGCACGACACCTCGGAGGCCAAGGTCACGGTCGTCGGCGTCCCGGACAAGCCGGGCGAGGCCGCCTCGATCTTCCGCGCCATCGCCGACGCCGAGATCAACATCGACATGGTCGTGCAGAACGTGTCCGCCGCCTCCACCGGGCTGACGGACATCTCCTTCACCCTCCCCAAGACCGAGGGCCGCAAGGCCATCGACGCCCTGGAGCGGGCGAAGACGGCCATCGGGTTCGAGTCGCTGCGCTACGACGACCAGATCGGCAAGATCTCCCTCGTCGGCGCCGGCATGAAGACCAACCCGGGTGTCACGGCGTCCTTCTTCGAGGCGCTGTCCGACGCGGGCGTGAACATCGAGCTGATCTCGACCTCCGAGATCCGTATCTCGGTCGTCACCCGCGCCGACGACGTCCCGGAGGCCGTGCGCGCCGTGCACACCGCCTTCGGCCTGGACTCCGACACCGCCGAGGCGGTCGTCTACGGAGGCACCGGGCGATGACGACCCGACCGACGCTCGCGGTCGTGGGAGCGACCGGGGCCGTCGGCACGGTCATGCTCCAGATCCTGTCCCAGCACGCGGACATCTGGGGCGAGATCCGTCTGATCGCCTCACCGCGCTCGGCCGGCCGCAAGCTGGCCGTGCGCGGTCAGGAGGTCGAGGTGGTCGCCCTGACCGAGGAGGCCTTCGACGGGGTCGACGTCGCCATGTTCGACGTGCCCGACGAGGTGTCCGCGCACTGGGCGCCGATCGCCGCCGCCAAGGGCGCGGTGGTGGTCGACAACTCGGGCGCCTTCCGGATGGACCCGGAGGTGCCGCTGGTGGTCCCGGAGGTCAATCCGCACTGCGCCCGCCGCCGGCCCCGCGGGATCATCGCCAACCCCAACTGCACGACCCTCTCCATGATCGTCGCCCTGGGCGCGCTGCACGCCGAGTTCGGGCTGCGCGAACTGGTGGTCTCCTCGTACCAGGCGGTCAGCGGGGCGGGCCGGGCCGGGGTGGAGACCCTGCGGCAGCAGCTGTCCCTCGTCGCCGGTACGGAGCTGGGGACCAGCCCCGGCGATGTGCGGCGGGCCGTCGGGGACAACACCGGGCCCTTCCCGGAGCCGGTCGCGCTGAACGTCGTACCGTGGGCCGGATCCCTGCGCGAGGACGGCTGGTCCTCGGAGGAGATGAAGGTGCGGGACGAGTCCCGCAAGATCCTCGGCCTGCCCAAGCTGCCCGTCGCCGTGACCTGCGTACGGGTCCCCGTGGTCACCACGCACTCCCTGACCGTCCACGCCCGCTTCCAGGGCGAGGTCACCGTCGACGGCGCCCGGGAGATCCTCGCCACCGCCCCCGGAGTCGTCCTCTTCGACGACCCGGCGGCAGGCGAGTTCCCCACACCCGCCGATGTCGTGGGCACCGACCCGACCTGGGTGGGCCGGGTGCGGCGCGCCCTCGACGACCCCACGGCGCTCGAACTCTTCGTTTGCGGTGACAACCTCCGCAAGGGTGCGGCCCTCAACACCGCACAGATCGCGGAGCTGGTGGCGACCGAGTTCGGGTGACGGGGCGTGACCATGGTTGCGCTCCCATGACGTGCCGTGTTGCTTGCGACACATGTACAGGTAAGGGGTTACTGCCGGAAAAGCCCTGGCCGTGGCCTGTTTGGTTTGTAGGATCTGTGGGCGACATGTGGCCCGGCCAATGGTCCGTACCACTTGCCTCGGGCCACCAAGGCATCCGAAGATTTCCCTCCCCGCTCTCCGCAACCGCGCGAAGGGCGGGGAGCGTCTTTGCGAACGCCCTTCGGGGGCGCGGGGGATGCGCGGTGAGGCGTGGGGACGCCTCGGACATTCGGGATATAGGGGAAGAGCGGGTAGGCATGAGGGCGTTCGACGCACGGTCAGTTGCGCTGCCTGACACCGGACGGCCGGCTGCGGCACATGACGCAAAAGTGACGCCCGGCACGTACAACCCTGACGGGGGGAAACGTGTCCAACTGGCGTGGCAGAGGTTCTCGACTTCCAAGCGGCGACCCGCGGTACGGCCCTACGGCCGCCCCGCCCGTCGCTCCGACCCCGCATGCCCGGCGCGCCCGGCGGCATGCCGGTGATCGCGCCCATGCCCGCAGCGCGGCCCGCCCGCATACCGAATCAGCGTGACGGCGCCGACTACGCCGAGGACACAGCGGCGGCCGGTACGACCGTCGACCACCTCACCGAGACCTACCGCGCGCACTACCGCTCGCTGCTCGGTCTCGCCGCCCTCCTGCTCGACGACACCGCCTCCTGCGAGGACGTCGTCCAGGAGGCCTTCATCCGCGTGCACTCGGCACGCAAACGGGTCCGCGACCCCGAGAAGACCCTCGCCTACCTGCGTCAGACGGTCGTCAACCTCTCCCGCTCCGCCCTGCGCCGCCGCATCCTGGGCCTCAAGCTCCTGTCCAAGCCGATGCCGGACATGGCGAGCGCCGAGGAGGGCGCGTACGACCAGCTGGAGCGCGACTCCCTGATCAAGGCGATGAAGGGCCTGCAGCGCCGCCAGCGCGAGGTCCTGGTGCTGCGCTACTTCGCGGACATGACCGAGGCGCAGGTCGCCGAGACGCTCGGGATATCGCTGGGCTCGGTGAAGGCCTACGGCTCGCGCGGCATCGCGGCCCTGCGCCTCGCGATGGAGGCACCGGCATGAACAAGGACGGCGAGGGACGTGACTCCCATGACCGCCATGAGCCCTACGCATGGCACGAGCCGACGGCAGGGCAAGAGCAAGAGCACAGGAAATCGCACGCTGGGAACGGAACTGTGAACCACGGCCCCGACGACCAGAGCCCCGAGGGCGGGCTCGACTCGGACGAGCTGGCTCTGCGCAGGATGCTGCACCAGGCGGTGCAGACGGTCGAACCGCGCGACGGCACGCTGGACCACCTGCGGCGGGCCGTACCCGCACGGCGCGCCCGCAAGCGGCAGGCGATGGTCGGCATGGCGGCCGCCGCGCTGTTCCTCGGCACCGCCGTCCCGGCCCTGGTGCACGTCTCCCACTCCACCGGCTCCGACGTCAACCCGTCCGTCGCCGGCCAGGCCTCGCAGGCACAGGGCGGGGCGAGCCAGGGAAAAAACGCGGACGGCAGTGAGGGCACTGCCGGCGGCAGCTCGGGCAAGTCCCAGGGCAAGGGCAAGGGCGACTCGAAGGGCGACGGCAAGGGCAGGAGCAGCGGTACGGGCACGGCCGGCGCCGGCACCGACCCCTCGACCTCCAGCGCCGTCGGCGCCCCCGTGTGCACGTCCGACCAGCTCGGCTCGCCCACCGAGTCCGTCGCCGCCCCCGACGCAGGGGGCGTGGTCTACGGCACCTTCCGTGTCGTCAACATCTCCACCTCCGCCTGTACCGTCGGCGGCGTGGGCACGGTCAACGTCCTCGCGCAGGGCGCCGCGGACGGCACCAAGATCTCCGAGGCACGGCATGCGGCCGGGGACGCCGCGCCGGGCCTGCCCGACCCGTCGACCGAGATCACCGGGCTGCAGCTGCAGCCGGGGGCGGCCTACGAGCTGAAGTTCGCCTGGGTCCCCTCGGCGACCTGTCCCACCACGGGCGGCCCCAGCGGAGGCACCACCGACGGCGGCCCCACCGCCAGCCCCAGCCCGACCGAGGACGCCGGCAGCTCGTCCGGCACCACCTCCACCGGCACGGACAGCGGCGTCACCACCCAGATGATGAGAGCGGACGGCACGGCAGACGGCAGCGTGATCGTGTCCCACACGACAGCAGCCGGCTCCCCAACGGTCTCGGCGACGGTGTCCAACGCGTGTGCGGGGACGGTCATCTACACCGGGGTACTGGCCGGGTCGTAGACCCCGCGGCCCTTCAGCCTGCGGGCAGCCGCACGGCCGCAGCCTGCGCAACCTGCGGGGATCGGTACCGCCGTACCCTGCGTAGCCGGCGGCATCCGTGCCGCCGTGCAGCCGTACCCTGCGTAGCCTGCGGGCAGTCGTGCCGCTAGGGCGGCACGGGTGGGCGCAGGCGGCACCCCGCAAGCGCGGGCAAGCGACACCCCCCAAGCCGCAGCGCCGGGTCACGCGGCACCGAGCTCAGACAGCAACGCCCTCTTCCTCGGCCACCAGCCCCATCGCCGCATCCCGGGCAAACTCCGCCTCACGCCGCAGCAGCCGGAACCACATGAACACCACAAACCCCGCGAAGACGAACCACTCCCCGGTGTAGCCGAGGTTCTGGAACGCCTTCAGATCGAGCCCCGAGTCCGCGGGCGCCGTCGCCGGCACAGCAGTCATCCCGGAGTCCGCCTTGTCCAGCGTGACCCACGCGTCATACACGCCGTACGGCACAAGATTCACCAGCGAAGCCGCACTGATCGCCGCGGTCTGCCCGGCCGGCAGCCCCCCCTGCGCACTCACCCCGTTGTCCCCCGGCGTCTCGGACGCCTGCAGCGCACCGGTGACGGTGACCTCCCCGCTCGGCGCGGCGGGCGCCTTCGCCGCGTCGGCGGAACCCGGCAGCCACCCCCGCACCACGGGCAGCGCCTTGCCGCCGTCGGTGCGCAGCAGCGTGAGCACATAGAAACCGCGCCTGCCGTCGAGCTGCCGGTCCGGCACGAGCAGCTGCTTGCCGTACCGCCCGGTCGCGGTGGCCTGCCGCCCGGAGGTCGCCTTGTTCACGGGCAGCAGCTCCCGCAGCGGCCGGGCAGTCTCGTGCCGGTCGGTCGTGACCTGCTCGGTCGCATCCCGATGGGCCTGCACCCGGTCCTCGAACCGGCTCAGCTGCCACGACCCCATGAAGATGCAGAAGGGGATGGCGAGCAGCACGAAGACGTTGATCCCCCACCAACGGGGCGTCAGCAGAAACCGGTACACACCGTCAACGGTACGGGGCGGCCCCGCCGGGCCCGGCCGCGGGGTTCGGACGATCAGGCCTTGGCCGCCCGCAGCGAGTACATCAGCGGAAACCGGGGCCGTCCCGCGGGAAGACGGAAGTAGCCGTCCCGCTCCTCGAAGGCCTCGAACTGCCGGAACACCGAGACGTCGTGCTCGTGCAGGAACTCGATGCGCAGGCCTGCCGCCGCGAGCGCGGAGACGACCTCGCCGAGCGGGTGCGTCCACTGCACGGTCCGGTTGTGGGCCGTGTCTGCGCTCTCCGCCGCGTACGTGCCGGGGAAGTCGTAGACCTGCGCCTCGCGATCGAAGTAGTCCCGCACGACCCGCGAGGCGGTCTCGTCGTCGAGGACGTCGGTCAGCGGATGGAACTCGGCGAGGTAGAGGAATCCGCCGGGCGCCACGAGGCCGGCGGCCGTCTCGGCCCAGCGCCGGATGTCGGGCAGCCAGCACAGCGCGCCGGTGCCGGTGTAGACGATGTCGTACGAGGACTCGGGCATCGCAGCGAGCGCGGAGGCCGCGTCGTACACGTCGGACGCGACGAACTGCGCCCGCTCGGGCCCGAGGCCCAGGTCGGCGGCGAGATCACGGGCGACCGCGACGGCCGGTTCGGAGAAGTCCAGGCCGACGACGCGGGCGGCGCCGTGCCGGGCCCAGGACAGGGTGTCGGTGCCGATGTGGCACTGCAGATGCAGCAGCGACCTGCCGGTCACGTCACCGACCTCGGCCAGTTCGAAGGGGCGCAGGGGGTCCTTGCCGGCCCGGAAGCCGTCGAGGTCGTAGAAGTCGCCGGCCGTGTGCAGCGGGACCCTCTCGTCCCAGTTGGCGCGGTTGGCCTCGCGCCAGTCGGCAGGGGTGGGGGACGGGCTGGGGGAAGGGCCTTGGGTGGACATGAGACGGGGATCCTGACCTGCTAGGACGGGCGTTCGGTAAATGCCCGGTAGAAGTTATCCACAGGCTGGGGGCCTCGCCAGCGAATTGTCTGCGGGGCCAGGCACTATGGGGCCATGACTGAGAGCAACGCCTCCGCCGCGCCGGAGCGGAACGAGGACATGCCGGACTGGGAGAAGCGCTTCCGGGCGCCGCGGGTGTCGCTGCCCGACTGGGCGGAGGACGCACCGGACCGCTCCCTGTTCGTGTCGAACGCGACGGGGACGTACGAGCTGTACGCCTGGGACCGTGCGACCGGCGGACAACGCCAGGTCACGGACCGGCCGAACGGCACGACGGAGGGCCTGCTCACCCCCGACGGCGCCTGGATCTGGTGGTTCGACGACAAGGACGGCGACGAGTTCGGCGTCTGGCGCAGACAGCCCTTCGACGGCGGTGCGGACGAGCTCGCGGCACCCGGTCTGGAGGCCTCCTACCCGGCGGGCCTGGCCCTCGCCCGGGACGGCCGCACGGCGATCGTCGGCCGCTCCACGGACGAGGACGGTACGACGATCCATCTCGCGCGCACCGGCGAGGCCCCGGTGGAGATCTACCGCCACCGCGAGTCGGCCGGCGTCGGCGACCTCTCCCACGACGGTTCGCTGATCGCCATCGAGCACACGGAGCACGGCGACGCCATGCACTCCGCGCTGCGCGTGCTGCGCCCCGACGGCACGACGGTCGCCGAGCTGGACGACACCAAGGGCGGCACGGCCGAGCTGGGCCTCGAGGTCCTGGGCTTCGCCCCCGTCGAGGGCGACACCCGGCTGCTCGTCGGCCACCAGCGCCGCGGCCGCTGGGAGCCCCTGGTCTGGGACGTGGCGACGGGCGAGGAGACCGACCTGGCCCTGGAACTGCCCGGTGACGTGAGCGCCGAGTGGTTTCCGGACGGCACCGGCCTGCTCATCGTGCACAGCTTCGAGGCCCGCAGCGAACTGTTCCGGTACGACCTGGCGAGCCGTGCCCTGACGGAGATCCCCACCCCGCCCGGCACGGTCTCCGGCGCGACGGCCCGCCCCGACGGCAGCGTGGAGTACCTCTGGTCCTCGGCCGCCGAACCGTCCGCGGTCCGCTCGACCACGGGCGCGGTCGTCCTCGACCCACCGGGCATGAAGTCCCCGGGCTCGGTGCCGGTGGAGGACGTATGGGTGGACGGCCCCGGCGGCCGGATCCACGCCCTGGTCCAGAAGCCGCAGGGCGTCCCGGGCCCCCTGCCCACGGTCTTCGACATCCACGGCGGCCCCACCTGGCACGACAGCGACGCCTTCGCGGCGGGCCCGGCGGCCTGGGTCGACCACGGGTACGCGGTGATCCGCGTCAACTACCGCGGCTCCACCGGCTACGGCCGCGCCTGGACCGACGCCCTCAAGCACCGCGTCGGCCTGATCGAACTGGAGGACATCGAGGCGGTCCGCGCCTGGGCGGTCGACTCCGGCCTCGCGGACCCCGACCGCCTCATCCTCACCGGCGGCTCCTGGGGCGGCTACCTCACCCTCCTCGGCCTCGGCGTCCAGCCGGACGCCTGGACGCTCGGCATCGCTGCGGTCCCGGTCGCCGACTACGTCACGGCGTACCACGACGAGATGGAGGCCCTGAAGGCCATGGACCGCACCCTCCTCGGCGGCACCCCCGAGGAGGTCCCCGAACGCTTCGAGGCCTCGTCCCCCCTGACCTACGTCGACCAGGTCAGAGCCCCGGTCTACATCTCGGCCGGCGTCAACGACCCCCGCTGCCCGATCCGCCAGATCGAGAACTACGTCAAGCGCCTGGAGGCCCGCGGCGCCACCCACGAGGTCTACCGCTACGACGCGGGCCACGGTTCGCTGGTGGTGGACGAGAGAATCAAGCAGGTCCGGCTGGAACTGGAGTTCGCGGAGCGGTACTTGGCGTAGCTACGGGGGCCGTGCGGCCGGAGTCTGCGGCGGCCGTGCGGCCGGAGCTTGCGGGCAGTCGTGCCGCTTGGGGCGGCACGGGTGGGCGCAGGCGGCACCCGGCCGACGCCGGCAAGCGCCCCCCGCCCCGGCCCCGGGTGCCGCTCAAGCCCCGGCCCGCTCCCGCGGCCGCCGCCCCAACAGCTCCGCCAACCCCCGCCGGGTGGCCGCCAGCACCACCCGGTCCGACCCCTTCAACACCCGCCCGTCCGGCAGGTCCCACACCAGCCCCGCCCCCGCAACCGCCCGCACATCCTCATACGCCTCCTCGGCGGCCGGCTCCTCCCGCCGCCCGCCTGAGGAGACCCCCGTATCCAACGCCAGCACCCGCCAGGCCCCCGCCCGAAACGCCTCCGCGACCGTCTTCCCCTCCAGTTGCGGATGCCCGGCCACATTCATCGCGGCGAACAGCAACACCCGCCGCTCCACCGGAATCGCCCCCAGAATCTGCCGTCCCATCATCGCTCCGGCAAAGGCGGGCGCCGCCAGATGGGACACACTGCGGCTCCGCGTGGAGGCACGCGGATGAGCGGCCCGCAGCGTGCGGTACACGGCGGTCGCGAAGTCGTCGTCGTACAGCCGCAGCACGACCCGCAGATCGGGCCGCACGGACCGCGCGTACAGCGCGGCCTCGAGGTTCGTCGTGTCCGCGCTGGTCACCGCCAGCAGCGCATGCGCACGGTGGATCTTGGCAGCCTCCAGAACGCCCTCCTGGGTGACGTCCCCGAGCACCACCGGAACCCGCAGCCGCCGCGCCGTGGCCAGTCCCCGGGCATCCGGGTCGGACTCGACGCACACCACGGGGATGTGCAGTTCCCGCAGCCTGGTCAGCACCCGCGTACCGATCTTGCCGAGCCCGAGGAGGACCACATGCCCGCCCAGCCCGCGCGGCGGCTTCCGCAGCGCACCCGCGGTCCGGAAGGTGCCCAGCGCCTCCAGCACCGCCGCCAGCAGTACCGGCAGCAGCAGCAACCCCGTGAGCCCGGAGAGGAGTTGAAGGATCTGCCGCCCGACGGACTTTCCGATGGCGGGATCGTCGATGGCGAAGAGATCGAGCAGCGTCAGATAGAACGCGCTCAGCGGATGCATCCGCGGCGTCACCAGCCACAACGCCACCGCGAGCGCCACCACGCACCCGACCATGCCCGCCAGCGACCACCGCAGCCGCCGCGAGAACAGCGAGGAGAACGCCACGGACCCGCGGGACGGGGGCAGTTGGGGTCCGGCGTAGGACACCTGCTCCAGGACGACGGTGCCGCGGCCGGTCGCGGCGCGGACCGCCGCCGCGTCGGGCAGCAGCTCCGGTCCGTGCTCGCCGCCGCTGTCGGCGCCGTCCGCGGACAGCAGCGCGAGCGTGGCCAGCCCCGGCCGGGCCAACTGCCCCGCGAGCGGCGTCCGTTCCACCGCCCGCAGCAGCAGCCCGTCGGTCTGTACGACCTTGCTGGTGCCGGCGACAGCGGTGGCGGCCAGCGCGGGCGCGGCCGTGTCGGCGTCGGAGAGCACGGTGGTGGAGGTGTCGCTGCCAAAGGAGGCGCCGTCGCCGGTCGCCAACGCGGCCGCCTGGTCGAGGAGTTCCTCGATGTGCTGGCCGAGCCGACGGTTGTAGAGCCGGAGGACGAGCCGCAGCCGGGGGTTGAGCCGGCGGGCGGTGAGGGCGGCACGGATGTTGGTCTCGTCGTCGTCGTACACGAGCGCCAGCGCGGCGGCCCGCTCCACGCCCGCCGCGCCGAGCACCTCCTCGGTCGCCTCGGCGGCCTCCACGACCTGGGCGTTTCCCACGGGTTCGGCGGCGGCGCCGTTCGCCCGGCTGACGGCCGCGTTCACCATCCGGTCGAAGAGTGCCGCTGTCGTCGCCCGCGCGCGCCCGACCACCGGCGGCCGCACGCCGCGGTCGGCGGGCGGCACCACGAGCGTGACCTGTTCGCCGTACACCCCCCGCAGTTCGGCGGCCAGCCGATGCGCCAGTCCGTCGTCGCCGCACACCACCATGTGCGCCGACACGTCACCACTTGCCGCACCCTGATTCGGAACGCTCCCCACGAGTGAGAAGAGTGCCAGGGCGCGAGAAGCGGTTCCAGAAGCAACTGACCGTAGTCACTGAACGGGTGCGCCTTCTCCACCGTATGGATGGGGAGGGAAACCAGCGCCCTTCCCCACCACCGGAGGTACCACGCCCGTGGCCATCACCAAAGCAGCCCCTGCGGGGGCGGACAGCCATGAGCCGGTGGGCGGCCTTCCCGCCACGAGATCACCCGACCCGAAACCGTCGGATCCGAAACCCTCCGACGCGCAATCCTCCGACCCGAAACCCTCCGACGCGAAATCCTCAGAGTCGAAGTCCCCGCTCGTCCTGACCATGCTCCTGCTCCTGCTGGTGCTGCTCCAGGGCCCCATCCGGGGGGCGCTCTCCGCACCCGTCATGCAGAGCTGGATGACGGTGTTCGTGGCCGTGCTCGTGCAGGCGCTGCCCTTCCTCGTCCTCGGGGTGCTGCTGTCGGCGGCGATCGCGGTGTTCGTACCGGCCTCGTTCTTCGCCCGCGCGCTGCCGAAGCGGCCCGTGCTGGCGGTGCCGGTCGCGGGGCTCGCGGGCGCGGTGCTGCCGGGCTGCGAGTGCGCGTCGGTGCCGGTGGCGGGCGCGCTGGTGCGCCGGGGCGTCACCCCCGCCGCGGCGCTCGCCTTCCTTCTCTCCGCCCCGGCGATCAACCCGATCGTGCTGACGGCGACCGCGGTCGCCTTCCCCCGCACCCCGGAAATGGTCCTCGCCCGTTTCGTCGGCAGCCTGCTGGTGGCGTGCGTGATGGGCTGGCTGTGGCAACGCCTGGGCCGCACCGACTGGCTGCGCCCGCCGGAGCGTCCGCACTACGACGGCCAGAGCAAGGGGGCCGCCTTCTGGGGCTCGGTCCGGCACGACGTGATGCACGCGGGCGGCTTCCTGGTCATCGGCGCGATGGCCGCCGCGACGCTCAAGGCCCTGGCCCCGGCGAGCTGGCTGCGCACGGCGGCGGCCAACCCGCTGGTCGCGATCCTGGCCCTGGCGATCCTCGCCGTCCTGCTGTCCATCTGCTCGGAGGCGGACGCGTTCGTCGCGGCGTCACTGACCCAGTTCTCGCTCACGGCCAAGCTGACGTTCCTGGTGGTGGGGCCCATGATCGACCTCAAGCTCTTCGCGATGCAGACGGGCACCTTCGGCCGGGGATTCGCCCTGCGCTTCGCCCCCGCCACCTTCGCCCTCGCGATCGCCGGCGCGGTCCTGACCGGGGCGGTGCTGCTGTGAACCGGCAGGCACAGGCGGCGGTCCTGTTCCTGACGGGTGCGGCCCTGCTGCACGCGGGCTTCACCAACCTGTACCTGCGCTACGTCAAGGCGGGTCTGCAGCCGCTGTTGCTGCTGTCCGGCGGGGTGCTGATCGCGGCGGCGCTGGCGACGGTCTGGTACGAGTGGCGAGGGCGGAGGGAAAACCAGGCGGACGGGCACGGCCACGATCACAGTGGGGGACAGGACCACGACCACGGCGACGGTCACGTCCACCGCGAACCCCGCGTCTCCTGGCTCCTCGTCCTCCCTCTGCTCGCCCTCATCCTGGTCGCCCCGCCGGCCCTCGGCTCCTACAGCGCCATGCGCACCGGTACCGCCCTGCAGCAGCCCTACGGCTACAACCGGCTGCCCGCGACCGGCCCGCTCGACCTCACCGTGGTCGACTACGCGAGCCGCGCGGTCTACGACCACGGGCGTTCCCTCGACGGCCGCCAGATCAAGGTCACCGGGTTCGTCGCGCTGGACCGTACGGGCAGCCCGTACCTGGTCCGGATGGCCCTCAACTGCTGTGCCGCGGACGCCCAGCCGGTGAAGATCGCCCTGACCGGCACGATCCCGCCGGTGCTGCAACCGGACAAGTGGCTTCAGGTGACCGGGACCTACACCGCCAGGCAGACCAAGGACCCTGTCAACAACGGCCCGATACCGTACTTCCGCGTCACGGCGGCGACACCGGTGCCGACGCCCAAGGACCCGTACGACGAGTCCTGGAACAACTGACCCTGGATATCTGACGGCCCGTCAGTTACCGTCCCCCTGCTGTGCAGTCCGAAAGCAGGTGGGGGAACGGGTGAATGAAGGGGTGAGCGCAGTGGAGACCACGACACGTCCAGCCAGTCCGCAGCCGACCGGGGCTCCCCGCTGGGTCGCGCAGTTCTACCGGCCCTCCTCGGCCTCCTGGGAGGTGTGTGCCGAGGCCCCGCACCGTGCTCCCGTGGAGTACGCGCTCGGGGAGATGGCCCAGACCGTGCGGGCGCGCGGCGGCGACTTCGCGGTCGGACTGTGGGGCCCGAAGGACGGGGCGTGGCAGCGCTTCGAGGTGTCGGCCGCGAGCACGAACGCCACGGCGCCCGAGCCGCCGTCGGCCGGCCCGGAGGAGCCGAGGACGCTGACGGAACGGATGAGCGGCCGGCGGCAGCAGGTGCTCATGGCCGGGCTGAGCAAGGCAGGGCTCTACGACCTCGCTCCGGACGACCATGCGGCCGTACAGGCCCTCGTCGAGCGACTCGACGAGACCACGGTGCGCAAGGTCGCCCAGTGGCTGAGCGCCGGCCGGACATGAGAATGCCCGACCGCTGGCGACGGGGGATGCACCAGCGATCGGGCTGTGGCCAAGCGTAACAAGGCCGAAGGCCCTACGGGAGTCGACTGTTCGGCCGCGTCGCGGGGATGTGGCCGGGATCACTGGGTCGGCCCTGTTGACCAGGGGCTGTCACCAGGGCTTCCACCAGGTCGGACTATTGACCGCACGGAGGCTTGTACGAGAGACGTGGCAGATATTCGTGCCATTTCTCCGGTGTCAGAACACGCTGTGTGGTCGAGCAGATGTGCCGGATCGCGTCGTCCGTGTCCAGGTTCCACAGCCGCACGGTGTCGGAGCCGCTCGACACCCCCAGCAGATGGCTCCTGGGGCTGAACGACAGGAAGTTGCCGGTCTTGGCGTTGGGGCTCATGGACTGCCCGATGGGGGCGGCCTCGGACGGGTCGGCCACGTTCCAGAGGCGGACGGTGTTGTCGTTGCCGCCGCTGGCCAGGGTGCGGCCGTCCCGGCTGAGGGTGAGCGACACGACCGCTTCGGTGTGACCGGTCAGGGGGCTGCCCTCCTCGGTCGCCTCGCGGGGGTCGGTGACCTTCCACAGCCGGACCGTGTCGTCGTCGCTGCCGCTGATCAGTGTGGCGCCGTCAGGACTGTAGACGAGGACGTTGACCGGTCCGCCGTGCCCCGTGAGCGGTGTGCCGAGGGGGGAGACATGGCGGGGGTCGGTGACGTTCCAGAAGCGGATGGTGGCGTCCGCGCTGCCGCTGGCGAGGGTATGGCCGTCCGGGCTGAAGACGAGGCTGTTGATGAAGCCCTTGTGACCGGTGAGCGGCGGGCCGAACTTGACGGCACGGGAGGGGTCGGCGACGTTCCACAGCTGGATGGTGCGGTCGTCGTAGGGGCTCGCGAGGATGCGTCCGTCCGGGCTGAAGGCCAGTGCGTCGGTGCCTGTGAAGCGGGTCCTTATGGTGAGGGGCGTCCCGTAGGGGACCGGCCGGGCCGGGTCGGCGACGTTCCACAGGTACAGCTTCTGGGCCCCGTTCATCACGGCGAGCGTGTGGCCGTCGGGGGAGAACGTCAGCTGGCGCTGGTGGCCGTCCGCGGGCATGAACGGTTTGCTCATCGCCACGGGCCGACCGGGAACCCGCACGTCCCACAGCCGGATCCGCCCGTCGCGCGCGGCCATCGCGAGCACCTGCCCGTCCGGGCGGAACGCCCCGAAGGCGCCGACCATGTCCGAGGTCGGCACCGACCACAGACGGACCTTGCTGTCGCCGCTGCCGGTGGCCAGGGTGCGGCCGTCGGGGCTGAAGCCCACGGCGTACATCTCGCCGCTGCTGCCCGCGAGCGGCTCGCCGACCTGGGAGGGGGAGGCCGGGTCGCTGACGTTCCACAGGCTGGCCGTGCTGTCCGCGCTGCCGGCCGCGAGCAAGCCGCCCCTCGGGCTGAAGGCCACGGACCACACGGGACCGGTGTGGCCGGTGAGCGGCGAGCCGAGCTCGGTGGCGTTGCGCGGCTCGGTGACGTCCCAGAGCCGGATGGTGTCGTCCGCGCTGCCGCTGGCGAGGGTGCGGCCGTCGGGGCTGAAGGCCACCGAGTGCACGGTGTCCGTGTGCCCCTTCAGCACCCTGTCGACCCGCTTCGGGCGGTGCGGATCGGACATGTCCCACAACATGATCGTGTCGTCGTCGCCGCCCGCTGCCAGCAGCCGGCCGTCGGGGCTGAAGGCCACGGACCGCACGGCCGCCAAATGCCCGGTCAGCGCACCGAGCGCCGTCGGCCGGCCCGGGTGGGTCATGTCCCACAGCCGTACGGTGTGGTCCTCGCCGGCAGCGGCGAGCGTGCGGCCGTCCGGGCTGAAGGCGAGCAGATAGATCGTGCCGGTGTGGCCGGTCAGGGGGGTGCCGAGCGGCCTGGGGTGCGCGGGATCGCGTACGTCCCACAACCGGACGGTGCCGTCGTCGCCTGCGCTGGCCAGGGTGTGGCCGTCCGGGCTGAAGAGCGCGGTGCTCACCCAGCTGGTGTGGCCGGTGAGCGGCTTGCCCAGCGGTTTCGGGTGCGTGCGGTCGCCGACGTCCCACAACCGGACCGTGCGGTCGTAGCTGGCCGTGGCCAGGAGCTTCCCGTCCGGGCTGAACGAGGTGAGGTACACGGCGCCGGTGTGCCCGAGCAGCGGCGTGGCCAGCGGCGCGTTCACGATCGAGACCAGCCGGTTGTGGGTGCCCGCGTCGTCCGGCCGCAGACCGTGCGCGACCAGGTCCAGCTGGGCGGAGAGCGAGGGGTCGGTGTACTGCACGCGGTCGGCCTCGGCGACCACCTGCTCGAACACCGCGTCATTGCGCTGCTGCCAGGCCATGACCGCCGCGCCGACGGCCAGGACCGACAGGACGACCAGCGCGGACACCGCCCCGCGCCGCATCACCAGGGTGCGCTTGCGCAGCCGTACCGAAGCGGCCAGGAACTCCACCGCGCTGCGGGTCAGGAAAGTGTCGCCGGCGGACTTCGCCCAGCTGCGGGCCTGGGCCAGCCGCGAACCCCGGTACAGCAGCGAGGAGTCGCGCCCCGAGCCCTCCCAGGCCCGGCCGTCCTCCTCCAGCCGCTGGCGCAGCAGATGATCGCCCCGGCCTTCGTCGATCCAGTCGCGCAGCCGCGGCCAGGCGGTCAGCAGCGCCTCGTGGGTGATCTCCACGGTCTCCGCGTCGAGCGTCACCAGCCGGGCGCGGACCAGCGCCTCCAGCGACTCCTCCGTCTTGCCGGGGTCCGTCGACTCCTGCGCCAGCTGCCGCCGGGTCCCCCGACGGCGGGTGGCCTGGGTGTCCTCACCGAGCCGGACCAGCCGCAGCAGCAGCAGCCGCGCGGCCGCGCGCGCCGGCGGGTCCAGGCTCGACCAGGCCCGCTCGGCGGTCGCGGCCACGGCGCCCTGGATCCCGCCCGCGGCCCGGTAACCGGCCAGCGTCAGCCGGCCCGCCTTCCGCCGCTGCCAGGTGGCGAGCAGCGCATGCGAGAGCAGCGGCAGCACCCCGGCGTCGTGCGCCCCGCGCGGCCCGTCGGCGCTCACCTCCCGGACGATGAGCTCCGCGAGCCCCGGTTCGAGTTCGAGGCCCACGGCCTTGGCCGGCCCGGTCACGGCCTCGCGCAGCTCGGCCGTGCTGAGCGGTCCGAGCACCATGTGCCGGTGCTGCAGCGCGTCGGCCAGTTCGGGATAGCGCAGGCACTGCTCGTAGAAGTCGGCGCGGATGCCGAGGACCACGAGCAGGGCGGCCGGGGCGTCCGCTGCGGCGGACGAGCTCGCGGCGTGCAGGATCTGCACGAACGCGTGCCTGACCGCCTCGTCGGCGCAGAGGGTGAACGCCTCCTCGAACTGGTCCACGATGAGGACCGGACGCTCGCCGGAGGGCGCCTCGCGCCGGGCCCACTCGGCGACGGCACCCCGGACGGCGTGCGCGAACGCGGGAGTGCCGGGTTCCGTGGTCGCGGAGCCGTCCGCCTCGGACATGACGGGGACGAGCTCGGGGATGCACCGGGTCAGCTCCCCGACGGGATCCGCTCCCGGCACGAGCTGTACGACCGTCCTCGGCCGGCTGTCGTCGCCGCCCAGCGCGCCGTTCTGCGCGGCGGGCACCAGACCGGCGTTGAGCAGGGACGACTTCCCCGCCCCCGAGGCACCGACGAGCATGACCAGCCCACCGGTCTTCTCCGCCGCGTGCAGCTGCTCGACGAGGGCGCCGGTGCTGCGCTCCCGGCCGAAGAACCACCGGGCGTCCTGCTGCCGGTAGGAGGCCAGCCCACGGTACGGGCACACGCTGGGGGCGACCGGATCCTCGACCGGAGGCCGCTCGTCCGCTTCGGTGGCCGCCGCGGGACGGTCACCGGCCGGGTCGGCCAGGGCACGCTCCCACAGCCGCTGCCACTGCCCCAGGTCGTACAGACCGGCGGAGACCGGCGTGGGCCGTGCCCGCCGCGCCTGCGGGATCAGGACGTGCAGCACCGCGGCGAGCGCGGCGAACTGGGCCGGCACGTTCTTGGCCCGCCGCCAGTCGCTGATCCGCTGGGCGGAGACCCGTACGGGACGCCCCCGCTCGTCCACCCGCTGAAGCTGTACGACCGCCTCGGCCACCCGCGCGAGAGGAGGGTTGCCCGCCTCCTTGTACAGCAGAGCGAGCCGCTCCGCGAAGGCGGTGCGTGCCCCTGAGTCGGAACCCAAGGCCTCCACCCCTTACTCCCCCCGCGCTTGGACATCCGGACCGGAAAACTCACTCTATATGGCTGACCTGCGGCGAAAGCCTCCGGACCGGCACCGGAATCTCCTCACGGGAAGCCACAGCTGGCAGGATCACGACGCAAGGGCGAACCAGTCGGGCACCGTCCGCGCAGGCCATCAGCTCAGCGCTCAGGAAGGCAGCGCGCGGCGCCGAACCTTCTCGGCCAGGCTTCCGCGCAAGCCACGGGACGGCGGCGCCGGACCCTTCGCCTGAGCCTCCGAGATCCGCGCCGTTCGACACCGGTCCCCACGAGGGGAGGGACCGGAGCCGAACGGCGCGGAGTGCTTTTGATCACTGTGTGACCAAGTCGCTGCGAGGTTGATCACCATCGCGGTCTTTTTTGGTCACCGTTGACCCTCCCTTGCATCAGCCGTCACCGGCGTGACTTACGCTCCGCTCACTTCCCCAGTTCCACAGGGGCTCTTTTTCGTTCCGGGGGGTTCGAAACCACCGTGCGCACCCGCACCCGCGCTCTCACGGCCGCGACCGCACTCGCGGTCCTCTTCGGCTCGACCGCGCTCGCTCTCACCTCGGCCGCGCCCGCGCTGGCCGACTCCAGCACCCTCCTGCCGGTCACCTCGACCGGTGACGTCGTGGTGGACGGCGTCCACCAGCGGGTCTTCATCAGCGACCCGAAGAGCGGCAAGGTCGTCGCGACCGACTACAGCGGCACCGTCGTCGGCACGATCGAATCGCTGCCCGGCGTCCGCGGCCTGGAGCTCTCGGCCGACTCCGCGACCCTGTACGCGGCGGTCGAGGACGCCGACGCGATCGTCGCCATCGACACCGCGACCGCCACCGAGGCCCACCGCTACCCGACGGGCGCCGGCACCCAGCCCGAATACCCGGCGCTCGCCGGCGGCAGGCTCTGGTTCGGCTACCGCAACGGCGGCAGCGCAAACATCGGCTCGCTCGACCTCAGCGGCACCGACCCGGTCGTCACGCTCCACCAGGACACCGACAAGACCTGGAACGACGCCCCGATCCTCGGCTCCTCGCCGGGCGCCCCGAACACCGTCGTCGCCGGCACCTCCGGGCAGAGCCCGAACGAGCTCGCCGTGTTCGACGTCTCGTCGGGCTCGGCGACCCGCACCGCCTACGCGTGGGACCCGGGCAGCAGCAGCGACCTCAGCGACCTCGCCGTCACCCCCGACGGCAAGGACGTCGTCACGGCCAGCGGCGCCCCGTACAAGCAGCAGGTCTTCAAGCTCTCCGACCTCTCCGACGACGGCAGCTACACCAGCAACGCCTACCCGAACGCGGTCGACATCGCCCCGAACGGCGCGGTCGCCGGAGGCACCTTCTCCTGGTACGACCCCGACGTCCACATCTTCGAGCCGGGCATCTCCGCCCCTGTCCGGCAGTACGACTTCCCCAACACCGGCAACAGCAGCGGCGCCGACACCCTCGCGGACTCGGGCCTGGCCTGGGCGCCGGACGCGAGCAAGTTGTTCGCGGTGTCGTACAACGACTCGGACGTGTACGCGCTGCGCGTCCTCGACAACCCGGCCAAGGCGGACACCACCCTCACGGCGAGCGCCCCGGCCACCGCGCCGCGCGCCCAGGCCCTGTCCGTCACGGGCAAGCTGACCTCGGACGCGTCCTTCCCGCCCGGCACGACGGTCTCCGTCCGCCGCACGGACGACGAGTCCCCGTCCGGCAAGCCGCTCGGCACGGCGACGGTCGGCGCCGACGGCTCGTACTCCTTCGCCGACACCCCGCCGGCCGGCGGCCAGGTCACGTACACGGTCGGCTACGCGGGCGACGACTACCACGCGAGCGCCACGGCCACCAGCAAGGTGAACGTCACGAAGACGGCGACCGCCCTGACCCTGGACAACAACGGCAAGGTGTACTCGTACAACACCCAGGTGAAGTTCACGGCGCACCTGGGGACGACGTACAAGAACCGGACCGTCGAGATCTACGCCGACCCGTACGGCGGCGACAAGCCCAGCAAGCTGGTCAAGTCCGGCGCGGTCGACTCCTCCGGAAACCTGTCCGTGAGCCTCTACCTGACCCGCGACACCAAGCTGACGGCCACGTTCACGGGCGACACCCGCTACGCGCCCGCGACGGTCACGAGCACGGTGGGCGCACGCGTCCGGGTCTCGACCGCGCTCAGCGGCTACTACACGTCCCGGACGGCGTGGAACCAGACGTACCGCTACTTCCACAAGTCCAAGGACCCCGTCTTCGACACGACGATGACGCCGTACCCGAACCGCAAGTACCGGGTCGAGGTGCAGGGTTACCACGACGGCGCCTGGCGCGGCACGGACAGCGAGTACCTCGTACTCGGCTCGGGCGGCCAGGACACCCTCGAACTCACCGGCACCCCACCGACGGGCGTCCGCTTCCGCATCCGGTCGTCCTACATCGACACGACGTCGGGCGACAACGTGAACTCGACGACCTACGGGACGTGGAAGTACTTCATCTTCACGAGCTGAGACCGGGCGCTTCTCGCCACACCTGTGCCCACGGACAAAGGAAATCGTGCGAATACCCACCCTTAGCGGCACGTTCGCAACCCGTGCCGCGACCGCGGCCTCCGTTCTCCTCCTCGCAGCGGCGTCTCCCGCCTCCGCGCACCCCGGCGCCGTCACCGGGACGGTGCCGGCCGTGGCGGCCGCGCACGACGCGGGCCGGGCAGGAGCATGGACGAGTGCCGAGGCCGAGAAGTTCTGGACCCCCGAGCGGATGGCCAGGGCCACCCCGGACAGCCCCCGCGGCGAGGCCCCGGCCGGCGGGAAGGCCGAAACCGCCGCCGTCACGGGTGCGGCCGCGCCGAAGAACGGCGCCTACTTCGCCGGTGTCCCCACGGTGGGAACGTTCTTCCACTATGTGAGGGACCCGGCCACCGATCAGCTGACCGGACGTTTCTGCTCCGCGAGCGTCGTCGACAGCCCCCAGGGCAACGTCATCCTGACCGCCGCGCACTGCTCCGGCGGCACCAAGGGCATGTTCGTGCCCCGCTACGACGGCAGCGCGAACCACCCCGCCCCCTACGGCCGGTTCGCGGTGCAGCGGTGGATCCGCGACACCCGCTGGTACCAGGCCGCGGGCCACCCCACCCGGGACGCCTACTCCGACTTCGACTACGCCTTCGCCCGGGTCGCCGCCAACGGACGGGGACAGAGCGTGCAGAGCGCCGTGGGTGCGGCGCTGCGACTCGGCCAGGTGAACGGCCAGTACAAGCAGAACGTCACCGTCATCGGCTACCCGGGCAGCCACAACCCGAAGAACCGGCCCTTCATCTGCGCCGGCGTCAACACCCGCCGGCTGCCCGGCTACCACCAGATGCGCATGGACTGCGGCGGCTTCTACGGGGGCACCTCCGGAAGCCCCTGGATCACCGGTCTGAACAGGACGACCGGCAGCGGGACCGTCATCGGCAACCTCGGCGGCTACTACGGCGGCGGCCTGGAGAACAACAGCGACCGCATCTCGTTCTCCACGACCTTCGACCAGCGGGCCCTCGAGATCTACGACGCCGCGCAGAACAACGCCACTCCGACCCAGTACCCGCGCGGCTACAGCATGTATCCCACCGGCGGGGGAGTGTGGCAGCAGGCCAGGAAGACCGCCTCCGGCGACTACACGGGCGACGGCAGGACCGACATGATCGTCGTCTGGTCGGACGGCGAGGTCACCCTCTACACCGGGGACGGCAACGGCGGTTTCTCGGGCGAACACCGGATCGCCAAGTCCTCGACCTGGACCCACGCCAGGACCATCGCCGGCGGGGACTTCGACGGCAACGACGCCTCCGACCTCGTGGTGGTCTGGACGGACGGCGAAGTCACCCTCTACACCGGGGACGGCAACGGCGGCTTCGCCGGGGAGACCCAGCTGGCCAAGCCCGGCAGCACCTGGAAGAACGCCGTCCAGATCACCGCCGGACGCTACAGCGCCAACGCCTCCCCCGACGACGTCATGGTCCGCTGGTCCGACGGCGGAACCACCCTCTACACCGACGTCGACGGCCACGGATTCCTCCACGCACACCGGCTGCGGCCCCCGAACGACACCTGGCGCCACGCCACCCTCCTCGCCGCCGGAAACTTCACCGGAGGCGCCAACTGGGACGTCGTCGTGCGCTCGTCCGACGGCGGACTGAGCCTCTACCGCGACTCCTCCGCCTCCGGAGTGGGAACGGAAACCAAGCTGAAGTCGTCCAACACACTGTGGACGCACGCGGCCGTCATGACCGCCGGCGCCTACACACCCGGCGGCCCCGACGACCTCCTCGTGCGCTGGTCCGACGGCGAGACCACCCTCTACACCGACACCACGACGACCCTCGGCCGCGAACACATGCTCGTCCCGCCCAAGGCCGGCTGATCACCTTTCAGGAAGGCGAGGTACCACGGATGTACCCGCGCGCAGTCGGCGTCCTCTGCACCGCGGCCGCCCTCGGTCTCGCGGTCGCCCCCGGCGCCCACGCGGCCGGGGACCCGGGCCTCTCCGTCAGCCTCGCCCCCACGGACGGCGACAGCACCCCTGAGGGGCCGCTGAGGCCGGGTGCGCCCGTCGAGGTCACCTCGGGAGTCGACCTGACGTCCCTGGCCGCCGACGGGAACGGCAGCTTCAAGGTGACCTCCCCGGCATTCCGGCACCCGGTCGAGGTGACCCTGCAGAAGAACAGCTTCGGCCAGGGCGAAGGAACCCTCCGCTGCGGCCTCGCGCCGGACAGCTATCCCGTCGACATCGCCGCACCCCGCAAGGGACTCACCGCCGAGCAGAGGCATACGACCGTCACCGTCGCGGGGGGCGGGCCGTACTGCCCCCAGGCTTCGGGGGCATCCGCGATGAACACCACCACGGTGGCGGCCACCGGCGCCGGCGTCGCCGTACTGGCACTGGCGGGCCTCGCGGTCGCCAGGCGCCGGCGCGGCAGGACACTCCCTGGCTGAACCTCGCATCTCCGGTTCTTGTACGGCACCGGGTTCGGCACCGGGTTCGTCCTGACTGAGGGGCGTATGACGTCCTCACCGATCAGCTGGTGCCCCGGTCTCTCGGCATCCGGGGAACGTATGTACGGTATGGCTCCCTCAGTGATCCGGGGCGGCTGACGTCGCCCCTTCCCCTACGGAGTCGCCACGGTGCGGTCATCCCTGCGTGCGGCCACAGCCTTGGGCGTGGTCCTCCTCTTCTCCGCCTCCGCGGCCGGGCCCGCCCTGGCAGACGACGGCCCCTCCGGCACCGGTGTGGTCGGTGACCTGAGCGTCGCCGAACAGGCGGACTCGGTCACCGGTGCTCAGGAGGCCCAGGACGCCTCGGGCGCCTACCGGGGTGACGTCCTCGTCCGTTTCACTCCCGTGGCCGACGCGGGCTTCCACTTCGAGGCCGGTACGGGAAAGGCGGCGTACACCACGCGCGCCGGATCCGACAACTACAGCTCGGTGACGGTCAGTTCCGTCGACACGGGCTACTTCAAGCTGGACACACGGAATCTTCCGGACGGCCTCAACACCCTGAACGTCACGGTCACCGAAACCCCGGACGACACCGCCTCCGGCGCCACGGCCCGGACCATCGGCGGCACCGTCAGCCTTGCCGTCGCCAATCCGTCGGCGGTGTTCACCTCCCCGCAGCCGCACGCGCTCGTGTGGGGGGCCACCACGTACACCGTGGACGCCCAGCCGGCCACCGGCGGCCCCGCGATCGACCACGTCGACTTCTACGAGACGGCCCCGTTCTCCAAGAACAACAAGCCCCGCGCGACCGACGACACCGCGCCGTACACCTACACCAGTACCTACTCGGCCATGGCGTACCACCCGGTCGTCCAGGCCGTCGCCGTAGACAAGGACGGCTACCGTTCGGCCCCGGTGTCGCTGCGGCTCACGGCCACGCCCGGCCCGACCGTGGCGGCCACCACGGGCACGCCCGAACTCGCCTACGGCGGCGCGGACTCCATGGACATCGAGTGGACGGCCGCCGTGCCGTACGGCTGGAACAGGACGGTCTCCGACCCCAGGTACTACGAGGTGTGGCTGACCAAGGAGGAGGTCGCGGTCGACGGTACGACCGTGCGCTCCTACGCCGACGGTGACACCCCGTTCTCCCCGCTCCAGGTGCGGAGCGAGGGCCACTATGCCGACACCAGCTGGGGCGACGGCCTCGACACCTCCGCCTGGCCGGTCGGCACGCACACCGTCACGGTGACGGTCACGGACAGCACGGGCGCCGTCGGCACCTCCTCCGTGCAGGCGGTCGTGACGGCGGACAAGCTGACGGCCACGGCGCCGGGCGCCGTCGTGCTCGGCCAGAGCGTGAAGGTGAGCGGCCTGCTCACCGCGGGCACGGGGAACCCGCTGACCTCCCGTACGGTCTCGCTTCAGGCCCGGCCGGCAGGCAGCACCACCTGGAAGACGGTGGCCACCGGCACGACGGACGGCAACGGCCTCATCGCGCTGACCACCAGGCCCGCCCGCAACGAGAGCCTGCGCCTGGTCGCCGCGGCCGGCACCAAGCCTGTTTCGGCCGCCCTCAAGGTGTCCGTGTCGCCGAAGGTGACGCTGAAGGCATCCGCCACCAGCGTCAGGCGCGGCGCCACGGTCACCTTCAGCGGCACCGTCTCCTCCAGGGAGAGCGGTGCCACGGTGAAGCTGCAGGTGTACCGCAGCGGCGCCTGGACGACCCTCGCGGCCAAGCCTCAGACCGCCACGGGGCAGGTCACCTTCACCCTCGGCGAGAAGACGAAGGGCACCTTCACCTACCGGCTGCTCACGGTCGCGACGGCCGGCTTCGACGCCGCACACAGCCCCTCGGTGAAGATCGCAGTGAGCTGACCTCTCCGGAATCTTCGGCCCGGGGCCGGTCTTGGACCGTGCCGGCCCCTTGGCCGAGCTCCCGGACGTTATCGGGAGACGGACGACCGGTCGGCGCTGAAGGTGCGCATCTGCTGAGCGCGGGGGCCGGCGGCACGGGTGTGCTTCCTCCCGGGCCGCGCGGCGCCCTCGTGATGTCAGGCGGTGCGCTTCACGTGGCGGACCAGCCACATCAGCAGGGGGTCAAGGTCGGCGGCGGCCGAGAGGACCCGGTCGACCGCCTCGGGGGTGTGCAGCCATTCCTCGCAGCCGAGGGGACGGGCGGCGATCAGTGAACGGTGGCGCAGCAGGTCGGCATGGGCGTGGTCCGGCGGATAGCCGCGCGGCGGGCGTTTCATCACGTCCCCGGAGATGTCGTAGCCCTTCTTCCGCACGTCCTCGACGATGACGGACAGTTCGTGGCCGCTCCCCTCGGAGGCCACGGCTTTGCGGAACATGTCTACCTGCCCGGGATCGGGGTACCACCAGGCGCCCTGGATCCGCAGGCCGTCCAGGTCGAACCGGAGACCGATCTCGATCTTGCGGCCGAGCCGGATCACGGCGCCCTGGTGCTGCCACCACCAGGAGTTGGTGCGGTAGTGCCAGACGGAGAAGTCCTCGTACCGGGGGTCGGCGTCCGCGACCTCGTTGAGCAGGGCGATCATTGGCTGCCGGACCAGCCGTTCGCGGTCCGCGCGGTAGCGCTCGCGGGTCGCGTGGGTCGGTTCGCCCTGGAGCTGCCACAACACGTCCATGGCCTGCTCCGGCCAGCCGGTGAACTGTCCGCGCATGCGTGCAGGTTAGCTCGCCCGTGATCCGCGCGCCGGGAGTGAGGGAGGCGTAACCCAGACAAGGTGGGAGATGCTGTGGCGGGGCTCGCCGGCCAGTTCGATGTGCCGTGCGCGGTGGGCGAGTCCGTCGACGAACGCGGAGAGTGCAGTGGATATGAAGCGGGCGGTGAGATGCGCAGCCGAACTTGAGATCCGCTCGCGTTCCCCAGTGCGGTGCGGCGCCGCATTGCCGCTCTACCGCTCGGCGGTGCCGTCCTCACCGTCAATCTCGTAGATGCGCTCTTGAAGCCGTTCACCGGCCCAGTCCAGCCCGACGCCCAGGTCAAACCAGTGCCGATCCTTACGGACTTGGGGCGGTGAGAGGTTCACCGCTGCCCAGGAGAACACCCCCAGGAGGATGGAACGCCCGTGCTGCGTTGTGCGCACGGACAACGCGAACGGCGCGGCGAGTGCCGCGCGGGTGACCAACATGACCTGTTCGTCCTCAGAATGTCGACGCCCACCGGTGAGAAACCGGGGCGTTTCAAGGACCTTGACCCACTCGACCACTGCGTCTGCCACCTGGGCGCGCAAGGACTCTTCGATGCCCTGCCGGATGGCGGTCGCAGGATCATCGCCGAGCCAGCCCAGCCAGTGATCAGGATCAGTGAGCTTGCTGAAGTCGTCCTGCGGCACCCCGTGACGGGGATTCTCCTGGTACTCACCGGTCAGCTTCCCGCTGCCGTCCACCAACCACGCGCCTCGGATTGCCTCGGGGGGTACGTAGCCGTTCGGGTCGTCGATGTACGTCGGGTCGATCTCGGCGACGCTGCCACCGGGATTCTCAGCAGCCGCAGCCAGTAGCGCCGGCTCGTTCGGTATGCCCTTACGCCGGTTTCGCGAGCCAAAGCGCCCCACGTTCCCCCCACCACCGTTGCCCGCCCAGTTGACCGCGATTGTGTCGCACCGGTCAGGATCGCAGGAGGGGGGTGACCCGGTGTTTCTCTGTCGGAGTGGCGGGATTTGAACGACACCCGGTCCCGGGCCGAGAGGTGGGCACGCCGCCGGGTGGACTGCGGGTGACCAGGGCTCCGGCGGCCGTTCGCCTACCGGTTGTCGGTGGTCGGTACGAAGACGACCGCCGCCGCTTTACTGCTGCGCCTCGGTGTGCTCGCGGATCGGGGCGGCGACGTCGAGCAGAGCGTAAGCGACAGCTGCCAAGCCCTCTCCGATGGCGTCGGTCTGGCTCTCCTCGCCCGTGCGTTCGGAAGCCCGGTCGGCCCTGCTCTCCGCGTAGTCGCCCCACACGCTCTTGGTGGGCACGCTCACCCCTCCAAAGCCGCCAGTCCGTCCGGTGGCCCTTGCGCCCTCCCCGCCAGAAGATCCAGCGAACCGCCGAAATCCTGGCCAGAGCGTTCGGCGCGGACACGGCCCAAGTGCGGCTCCGTTGCACGGTCCCCGGCAGATTTACAGACCGCTCGGCAGAGTGCGCATGGCCTGGCCATACGGCGGCACGGCGGCCGGACGCCCCATGGATGCCCCACCGCCCGGCAGGCGACCGCAAGGCTGCTTCCCTGGCCGGCCCTGGCACCCGATGGGTCCCAGGCACTGGCGAGCGGGGATGCCGCGAAGCGATGTCGCGCGGCGTGCAACCCGCTGTGAGTGTTTGGGAGTACCTACGGGTGGACGTCCAAGCAGCGGCCACCGCTCCCGGTGGTTGCCGCAGGTCGGCACGCGGGCCCAGCGCGCCGGCCGTCGAGGACCGCCCGGCGTGGCGCCGGGCGGCAGCTTTGAAGGAGAAATGCTCCGTGGCTCTCAGTTTTGCCAGGAAGGCAGCCATGGCGGCCGTCGCAGTCGCCGCGCTCGGAGGGATCTCGTTCGGTGCCTCCGCGAGCGAGGCGGCGTCGGGCCCGGCGGCACACCCGGCGTCAGCACCCGCATCCGTCGTTGCCAAGCGGCCTGCTTCCGCTCACCGGCAGGTGCCGCAGGTGGTCACGCAGGTGATCGGCAGCGGGCGAGTGGACGGCCACCGCTGGTCGGTGGCGCTGGAGTTCCACCGGACACTGCCCAAGGGCTACACCCTGCCCAGACTTCCCGACGGATCCTCGGCACAGGGCACATCCCTGCTGTGCCAGCGCATGTACATCGGCGGCGTCCGCATCGACCACCAAGGCGGCCCCTGGGCCGACTGCCAGCCCGTCACCGGCACGCAGGACCCCCACGCCTCAGGCGAGATGGGCCTGTGGGGCCTGCACGACAAGGGCCTCAGCGGCAGCCGGCTCATGGTCTCCAACCCCGAAGCCGACGTCGCCTACGGTGTCCTCTCCCTCTCCGACGGCACCCACGTCAAAGCCACCACCGTCACCGTCCCCGGCACCACCTACCGCGCCTGGGCCGCACCCATCCCCAACGGACAGACCATCACCGCAGTCGACCAGTACGACACCCACGACAACCGACTCACCCACGACACCAACTGGCGCTGACCAGTCAGACGAAGGACGGGCACCTCCTGCTGTGCAGCCAACTGACCGCAAGGCCGCGGACAGCGGACCGGACTCGGAGTTCACCCGGTTCGTCACCGCCCGTTGGCGGGCCCTGACCCACACCGCGTACCTGCTCACCGGCGACTTCCACGAAGCGGAAGACCTGGTGCAGACGACGCTGGCGAAGGTGTACCCGCACTGGCAGCGGCTGGAACCGGAGGGCGCCGAACACTACGTTCGCCGCGCACTGGTCAACACCAACCGCAGCCGGCACCGCCGCCGCAGGATCACCCACCTCCTTCTCCCATCGCTACCCGACACCGGCCCCGTCCACGACGAGGGGGCCGGTGCCGGAGGCGTGGACGTGTACGACACTCTGGCCCGCGAACTCGCCGACCTGCCCGAGCGGCAGCGAGCGGTCGTGGTGCTGCGCTACTGCGAGGATCTGTCCGTCGAGGAAGTGGCAGACGTCCTCGGCTGCTCGGTCGGCACCGTGAAGAGCCAGGCGTCCCGAGCCCTGGCCAAGCTGCGCAGCCGGTCGACCCTCGCCTGCAACTACCCGCACAGCCGCCCCGCAGAGGCACGATGATTCCAGACCACGGCCAAGAAGACTGGGCACGCGCGGCCTTCGCCCGGTCACGCGAGGCCTACCCCTCGTCCCAGGCCCCCGTCGGCCAGATCCTGACGGCAGCGCGGGCCCGCAGAACCCGACGCCGTGCCGCGGCTGCCGTGCTGAGTGCCGCCTGCGTCCTGGGCCTCGGGCTGATGGCTGCGTTCCTGAAGCCACCGCCTGGTGAAGTCGCACCCGCGCGCCGGCCCTCGCCCGTCGCGAGCTCACCCCGCACCCCGACTCCCGGTACGGTCCGTGCCCGGGTGGCCGAAGGAACGACAGACGGGCACCGCTGGTCGGTGGCGCTGGAGTTCCACCGGACACTGCCCAAGGGCTACACCCTGCCCACACTCCCCGACGGAACAAGAACACAGGCCACATCCTTGCTGTGCCAGCGCATGTACATCGGCGGCGTCCGCATCGACCACCAAGGCGGCCCCTGGGCCGACTGCCAGCCCGTCACCGGCACACAGGACCCCCACGCCTCAGTCGGAATGGGCCTGTGGAGCCTGCACGACAAAGGCCTCAGGGGCAGCCGGCTCATGGTCTCCAACCCCGAAGCCGACGTCGCCTACGGCGTGATCTCCCTCTCCGACGGCACCCAGCTCAAAGCCACCACCGTCACCGTCCCCGGCACCACCTACCGCGCCTGGGCCGCACCCATCCCCAACGGACAGACCATCACCGCAGTCGACCAGTACGACACCCACGACAAGCGACTCACCCACGACACCAATTGGCACTGACCAGCCACTGCCGACAGCTGAAAAGCTGCATTCCAGCGAGTGACGCCGCTGCACGAGGAGGCGCGCGAGGACCCACGCCCGCTACGGAGGCCCGCACAGCGGCGTCGACCAGGGGTTGGACGGTGCCGGTGGTGAACGCCAAGACCCCAGCCCGCCTGCGGCACACCGGGCGGCGGGCCGGAAATCCCGTCAACGCTCCGTCCACACACATCGAGACGGGGCGCTCGACCATGAGACGGCGCAAGGCAGTCCACCTGATCGACCATGAGCACGACGAGGGGCCCGTGTAGCGGCGCCAGGATCCGAACCTGGGAAGGCTGAGCCGGCAGATTTACAGCGGGCTCCGCCCACGCCCGCGACCTGCGCCTCCCAAGTTCGATCGGAGCTCGTTCCGACCGCTGTCGTCGGCTGTTGTGACGGCTGGACAGAGTCGCTTGCGTACTCCTTCGTGCGACGTCGTCGATGTCAGCCATGGATGTCAGTAGCCCTCTGATCCGTAGCTCTATAGCTCTATGCCGATCGGGCGTTGACGGTCATGGCCGTCGTTCCGAAGCCTCGGGGGGATGTTGCCGGTCGGGGACGGCAGCTGTGGTTGCTGGACCGCACCTCACGGTCGAGTGGGAAGCATCCCTGGATGCCCGGCTGGTCATGCCCGACGGCCCCGGTCGCTGTGCTCAACGCCCTCTTGCAGCAGCGTCTGCGAGCGCGTCAGGAGGCGTGACATCGAGATGGTGGATCGCGCTGGACTGCACGGGCCTGGGTACGCAACCGGCCTTTCTGGCTGCCGCTTTCGGTACTACGTGTGGAACAACGACACCGGGTCGGGCATCGTGGGCTTACCGGCATTTCTTACTCATACCGTCGGACTGGCTGGGTAGGGGGAGAGCATGGATGGTGAGGACCGGACGGGCCGCAGCGCCGAGGAACTGGACCGGTTGGCGCGTGGCGTGCTCAGGGCGGCGCGGGATGCGGCCCGTGAGCTGAGGAAGACCCCACCAGACGAGGCCCGGCGTACATGGGCTCTCGGCAAGTTGGCAGGGCGGACTCAGGAGATGCTGGGGCCCGACATGCCCGATGACCCGCCGGTCGGAGTCGAGGCGCAGGAGGAATTCGTCCGTACGGCCCTCGCGCTCGCCGTACACGTGCGAGCGCATAGTTGGGCGGAGGCGGATCTGGGGCTACTCGGCGTGCGGGGACACGCCGAACTACCGCACTCCGGAGAGAGCCTGATGAAGGACGCATTCGACGTCCTCGGGCGGCTGATGCTCCCGGATTCCTCGCCTGAGGGTTGGACCGCCACCCTCGTCACCGACCTGGCTGACGGGGACAAGGCGCTGGAAAATGCGGTCCACGTGGGCAAGTACATCCTGCACCCCACTTTCCTGACGTTCCTCAATGACGCGACCCGTATCACCGGTGAGGCCCTGCACAACATCAATGTCAGCCGCCTTCATGAGCTGACCGACTCCCTGCGGCACTGTGCGGGAGCCGAGGAACTTCTCCACACGCCGACACTTGCCCAGCCCGCAGATACGCCCGAGTCGACACCCAGCGCCCAACTGTCGCAAGAGTCGATGGAACCGTGGCGAGCGCCAATGCCGCTAGAGCATCCTCGTCCGCCGAGGGCGCAGTATCAACGTCGCACCTCGGACCGCGAGGAACGCGGTCTCGGGCCGGCACCTCCAGAGCCCTCGCCGCCCTCGCCCGATGACGAGCCGGAGCCACCGGAGGGCCCAGGACTCCGCTCCGCGCTCGCTGTCCTAGACGACCTCGTAGACGCCGGCGAAACGGTGTCACACGAACCACAAGTGCACTCTGCCCTGGCAGAGTCCGGGGTTTCCTGCGAGGAGGAGACCGACACACCCCGCGTGGCCCACCTGAAGCGCAGCGACGTCCCAGGGCGGCGTCTATCCGGCCGCCAGGGCCCCCACCGGTTCCGCCTCTGATCGACGCTGTCGGCACGTTTCCGAATGGCACCCGTCGCCCCGCGGAGCGTCGGAGAGCCATCCTGTCTCGCGCTGAGAGGGGGAGAATTTCAAGATCTTCTCCCAGGTTTCTCCCAGGAGAACTCAGAAACCACTCAGGGGCCTGACCCGCACTGCGGATCAGGCCCCTGACCTGGTACTTCACTGTCGGGGTGGCGGGATTTGAACCCACGACCTCTTCGTCCCGAACGAAGCGCGCTGCCAAGCTGCGCTACACCCCGATGTCGTCGCATGTCCTGCTTGTCGCGGCGACGTCGTTTACTTTAGCCCACTGGTGGCTGGAGACGAAATCCGGTTTTCGCGCGGTGGCGGACGGGGTTCGGGCGGATGTGGTCGAGGGCGACCATGAGGACGGCGAGGCCGTAGAAGGTGAGGCCGAGGAGGAGGGCGTTGCCGAGGACGCTCTTGTAGCCGTGCAGGCCGACGTCCAGGAACGGGTAGAGATAGCGGCCGGGTGCGCCGGGGATGATCAGTTCGCCCCGGCCGAGGGAGAACGCCAGGTAGGCCAGGGGGTAGAGCAGCCACGTCGGAGCCTGGCGGAGGTGGAGGCGGCCGGGGGTCGTCAGGAGCAGCCAGTCCAGCAATGCGGCGGCGGGGACGGCGGTGTGCAGGATCTGGTTGCTGATCCACTGCAGGCCGGCCGGGGGCGTGGTGCCGCCCGTCATGGAGAACGGGGGCGAGGCCCCTTTCAGGAGCAGGTGGTACACCAGCCCCGTGATGGTGATGTACAGCAGCGTCGCACCCGTCAGGGCGGAGGGGAGCGGGCGGCGGGCCGTCCAGGCGCGGCGGGCTGCGAGCGTGAAGACCAGGGCCAGCAGGATGTTGCTCTGGATCGCGAAGTAGCTCAGGACGTGGACCGGGCTGCCGAGGAGCAGTTCGATCGTCACGGCCGCCGCTGCCGCCAGGGCGACCAGCAGGCGGTACACGGCGGCGAGGGGGCGGTGTACCGGGGCCAGCACCGCGGAGGCGGGGACGTAGGAGCGCGTAAACAGGGACCCGCCGGGCAGTGCCGGGAGGTCCGGTATGTCCCTGGGTATGGGTGCGGTCATGCCCCCAAGCTAGGCAAAGGGGGCATATGCCGCGATGTGGGTGAGGCGACCGGGTTACTCCCTGGGCGCCAGCGTCAGCAGAGTCGCCTCCGGCGGGCAGGCGAACCGTACCGGCGTGTAGCGGTTGGTGCCGCAGCCCGCGGAGACGTGCAGATAGGACGTACGGCCTTCCGCCGTATGCGTGGACAGGCCCTTCACCCGCGCCGGGTCCAGGTCGCAGTTGGTGACCAGGGCGCCGTAGAAGGGGATGCAGAGTTGGCCGCCGTGGGTGTGGCCGGCCAGGATCAGGGGGTAGTCGTCCGCCGCGAAGGCGTCCAGTACCCGCAGGTACGGGGCGTGCACGACGCCCATCGAGAAGTCCGCGGTGGCGGACGGGCCGCCGGAGACCTGTGTGTAGCGGTCGCGCTTGATGTGCGGGTCGTCCAGGCCCGTCAGCTCCAGGGTGACGCCCTCGATCTTCAGGGTGCCGCGCGTGTTGGTGAGATTCAGCCAGCCCGCCGCGTCGAAACCGTCCCGCAGGTCCTCCCACGGGTTGTGGATCGCGCCGACCACCGGAGGGTTGCCGTTGAGACCGTGGCGGCCCTGGACCTTCTCCAGCAGGTAGCGGGCGGGGTTGCGGGGCCTGGGGCCGTAGTAGTCGTTGGAGCCGAAGACATACGCGCCCGGGAAGTCCATCAGGGGGCCGAGGGCGTCCAGGACCTCGGGCACGCCCTCCGGGTCGGACAGGTTGTCGCCCGTGTTGATCACCAGGTCGGGGCGCAGGCCCGCCAGCGAACGCAGCCAGCGCTGCTTCTTGCGCTGGCCGCCGACCATGTGGATGTCGGAGACCTGGAGAACCCGCAGGGGACGCATGCCGGCGGGCAGGACGGGAACCGTGACCCGTCGCAGCCGGAAGGAGCGGGCCTCGAATCCCGCCGCGTACACCACACCGGCGGCACCGGCCGCCGCGATCCCCAGAGGTACTCCGTATCGAGCGCGCATACGTCCATCGTGTCAGACCCGCGGGACCCCTCGAGCCGCGCTGCCCCTGGGAGGCCCGAGCCTCACCGCCCTTTAAATGAACGGGCGTCGGACGTTGCGCACCTGCGACAATCGGATCCATGACCACCACGCTCAAGTCGAAGCTGCAGGAAGACCTCAACGCCGCGATCAAGGAGCGCAACGAGCTCCGCTCCTCGACGCTCCGGCTGACGCTCACCGCGATCACCAAGGAGGAGGTCGCGGGCAAGGAGAAGCGCGAGCTCTCCGACGACGAGGTGCTCAAGGTGATCACCAAGGAGGCGAAGAAGCGCCGGGAGGCGGCCGAGGCCTTCGCGCAGGGTGGCCGGGCCGAGAGCGCCGAGCGGGAGAAGGCGGAGGGCGAGGTGCTCGCCGAGTACCTGCCCAAGCAGCTCAGCGACGAGGAGCTGGACGACATCGTCGCCCAGGCGGTCGGCGAGGCCAGGGCCGCCGGCGCCGAGGGCCCGCGTGCCATGGGCGCCGTCATGAAGATCGTGAACCCGAAGGTCGCGGGCCTGGCCGAGGGCGGCCGGGTCGCCGCCGCGGTGAAGAAGCTGCTCGCGGGCTGAGCGGCGCGGGACACACCGCCGGGAAACGCGTGTCAGGCCCGGGCCGTCATGGCCCGGGCCTGAGCGTCAGCCGTGCCGCCCCCCGTTGCCGTTGCCGTTGCTCTGGCCCTGGAACAGGTTGTCAGGGAAGGAGTAGGTGGGCGTCGGGAAGGTGGTGCCCCCGTCCGTGGCGCCGCCGGTCAGGCCGCCGATGAGGCCGCCGTCCGTGGTGCCGCCGTTGTCACCGTTGTGCCCGTCGTCGTGGCCCTTCCCCTTGCCCTTGTTGCCGTCGGGGATGTTGACGAGGTTGAAGTCCTCCACCGGCGTGCCGTCCAGGGCGCCGGTCATCATGTCGCGCCAGATCGGGCCGGGGACCTTGCCGCCGTAGACCTTCTCGTTCCAGACGCCGCCGATGCTGATGTTCTTCATCTGGCGCTTGTGGGTCGGGTCGCCGACCCAGACCGCGCCCGCCATGTTCGGGGTGAAGCCCACGAACCAGGCCGCGTACCGGTTGTCCGTCGTACCGGTCTTGCCGGCGCTCGGGCGGTTGTCGAGGCCCGCCTCCTGGCCCGTACCGTCCTCGACCACGCCCTTGAGGAGGGTGGTCACGGTGTCGGCGGTCTTCTGCGACATCGCGCGCGTGCAGGTCGTCTTCGGCACCGCGAGGGACTTCTTCTGGCTGCCGACGGTCTGGGTGATGGACTCGATGGCGACCGGCGTGCAGTACATGCCCCGGGAGGCGAAGGTGGCGTACGCGTTCGCCATCGTCAGCGGCGACATCTCCTGCGTGCCGAGCGCGATGGACGGGGCCTGCTGGATCTTCTTGCCGTCGGCCCGCTCGACGCCCATCTTCTGCGCCATCGTCGTCACCGGGCAGATGCCGATGTCGCTGATCAGCTGCACGTAGTAGGTGTTGACCGACTTGGCGGTCGCCTCCTTCATCGAGTACGGGCCGTGCTCCTCGATGTTCTCGTTGGTGAGCTTGACGCCCTTCTCGTCCCAGGTCCTGCCGTCGCAGGCCTGGACCGGGGCCGGGTAGTCCATCTCGTACGGCGAGGAGTACGTCTGTGTCGCCGGCGTGCCGCCCTCTATGGCGGCCGCGGCCACGATCGGCTTGAACGTCGAACCGGGCTGGTAGCCCGCGCCGCCGCCCATGTCCTGGTTCACCGACAGGTCGATCTGCGTCTCGTGCTTGCCGAAGCCGTACGGGCGGGACTGGCCCATGGCGAGGATCTTGCCGGTGCCGGGCTCGACGATGGTGGCGGCGGTGGCCACGTCGTCGGTCTTGTAGACGTGCTCCTTGATGGACGCCTGGACCGAGGACTGGGCCTGCGGGTCGAGCGTCGTACGGATCGTCAGACCGCCCTGGTTCCAGACCTTCGCCCGGGCCTCCTTGGTCTTGCCGAACATCGGGTTGGTGAGGAACACCTCGCGGACGTAGTCGCAGTAGAAGCCGGCGCCCCTGACCGCGGTGATGCAGCCGTTCTTCGGCTGGCTGGGGTTGAGGCCCAGCGGCGTCTTCTTGGCCTTGTCGGCCTCCGCCTGCGAGATGTCGCCCATGTCGGCCATGCGCTGCAGGACGACGTTGCGGCGCCTGGTGGCCTCCGTCGAGTCGTTGACCGGGTCGTACCGGCTGGGCGACTGGACGATGCCGGCCAGCAGCGCGGCCTCCTGCACGTTCAGGTCCTTGGCGTGCTTGGAGAAGTAGCGCTGGGCCGCGGCCTCGACGCCGTAGGCCTGCTCACCGAAGAACGTGATGTTCAGGTAGTTCTCGAGGATCTTCTTCTTGCCGAGCTCCTCCTCCACCTGGATCGCGTACTTCAGCTCCTTTATCTTGCGGCCGAGGGTCTGCTGGGTGGCCTGCGCGACCTTCGTCGGGTCGTCGCCCGCCTCCTCCACGAAGACGTTCTTCACGTACTGCTGGGTGAGCGTGGAGGCGCCCTGGGCGACCCCGCTGCTCTGCACGTTCTTGTTCAGCGCGCGCAGGATGCCCTTCAGGTCGACCGCGCCGTGCTGGTAGTAGCGCGAGTCCTCGATCGCGACGATCGCCTTTTGCATGTACGGCGAGATGTCCTTGAGGCCGACCACCGTGCGGTCGCGCGAGTAGACCGTGGCGATCTGGCCGCCGTCGGCGTCGAGGATCGTGGTGCGCTGGCTCAGGGGCGGCGTCTTGAGGTTGGCGGGCAGCTCGTCGAAACTCTCCACCGAACCCTTGGCGGCAAGTCCCAGCGCGCCGAAGGCAGGCAGCGCGATACCGGCCAGGACGGCCCCCGCGAGCACACTGACACCGAGGAACTTGGCGGCCTGCTGCGTGGGGGACAGGCCACCGCCCGAGCGCTTCTTTGGCATGAGGGCAGCCTACGTTCTCATTCGCCGGACACGCGTATATGCCTTGGCCTAAGCTGCTCTCAACTGTCACAGCAGTAGAGCCACGTATCAATACGTCCGGCGACCCCGAATCGTTCCGGAGGTTCCCCAACTTTTTTGGTGGGGGCGTGTCCGAATCCGCCTTGTGTGTCACCTGGCGTCCGTTGTGACTCAACTGAACTGTCCCGTTTTGCGGGGAAGGTCACCTATGTCGCCAGCTCACTCCCCCGGGTGATCTGCCGCTTACGCATAGTCCGTTCGGGCCATTCAAGATTGGGCCCGAAGGGGGTGTTGCGCTGTGCCCACCTTCCGTAACGTCCTCAACTGGCGGCGGTGAATATGCCGCTGCCGCCGTGGGGGAGCCTCGATTCGGGAGAGGACGGCGCCGGTATGGGCTGGGTAACCGACTGGAGTGCGCAGGCCGCCTGCCGCACTACCGATCCGGATGAACTGTTCGTTCAGGGAGCAGCGCAGAACAGGGCCAAGGCGGTGTGCACCGGATGTCCGGTACGCACGGAGTGCCTGGCTGACGCGCTCGACAACCGCGTCGAGTTCGGCGTGTGGGGAGGCATGACGGAGCGGGAGCGCCGCGCACTGCTGCGCAGGCGACCCACCGTCACCTCCTGGCGCCGGCTTCTTGAGACGGCTCGTCTGGAGTACGAACGCGGCGTGGGGATCCTGCCGCTCGACGACGACGAGGTGTACGAGAACTACGCGGCGGTGAGCTGAGGGCACCCCTCGGCTCACTCGACGGCAGCCTCGGGCAGCTCCGGCCGGTTGGCCGCGAGCCGGTCCCCGATGTCCCTGAGCCCTGCGAGGTCGTGCACATCGCCGGGCAGCGCGGCCACTTCGGCCACCGCCACCTCGGGGTGCAGCGCCGTGAAGCGGTCGCGTGTGCGCTGCTCGCGGGAGAGCAGCTGCATACGTTCGGCGTGCAACCGGAGCAGGCCGGCGGTGAGCCGCTCGACGCTCTGTTCACCCTCGTCCTCGTGGTCCGGACCGGGGGAGTGGTTCTCGGACGCGAGAGGCTCGGCGGACCCGTCGGCAGGGGATTCGGAAGCGGGGGAGCCTGAACTGCCGTACGTGTCGGGAGAGTTACGAAGTCCAGCTTTCCCGCCGTCCTGATCGACAATGCGGGGCTCCACAAGATTTTCCGCGGCGGCGAGCGCACGCTCGGCCGACAGCCGGGCGGCGCCGCTGCCGTGGACGCGGTTGAGCACCAGACCGGCCAGCGGCATGTCCTCGGCCGCCAGCCGCTCCACGAAGTACGCGGCCTCCCGCAGTGCGTCCCGCTCCGGGGCCGCCACCACGAGGAACGCCGTCCCGGGGGCCTGCAGCAGCCGGTATGTCGCATCGGCGCGGGTGCGGAACCCGCCGAAGGTCGTGTCCATCGCGGCCACGAACGTCTGGACGTCCTTGAGGAGTTGACCGCCCAGCAGCTTGCCGAGCGTGCCGGTCATCATCGACATCCCGACGTTCAGGAACTTCATGCCCGCCCGCCCGCCCAGCTTGGCCGGGGCGGTCAGCAGCCGGATCAGCCGGCCGTCCAGGAACGAGCCGAGCCGCTTGGGCGCGTCCAGGAAGTCCAGCGCCGAGCGCGAGGGCGGGGTGTCGACGACGATCAGGTCCCACTCGTCCCGCGCGCGCAGCTGCCCCAGCTTCTCCATCGCCATGTACTCCTGCGTGCCCGCGAAGCCCGCAGAGAGCGACTGGTAGAAGGGGTTGTTCAGGATCGCGGCGGCCCGCTCGCCGTCCGCGTGCGCCTCGACGATCTCGTCGAAGGTGCGCTTCATGTCGAGCATCATGGCGTGCAGTTCACCGTCGCCGTCGACGCCCTTCACCCGGCGCGGGGTGTTGTCCAGCGAGTCGATGCCCATGGACTGGGCGAGCCGGCGCGCCGGGTCGATGGTCAGCACGACCACCTTCCGCCCGCGCTCGGCGGCCCTGAGGCCGAGAGCGGCCGCGGTCGTGGTCTTTCCCACCCCGCCCGAGCCGCAGCACACCACGATCCGCGTCTGGGGATCGTCGAGCAGCGGGTCGACGTCCAGCACCCGCGCGGGGGTCAGGTGGTGACGGGCGGTGTCCTGTGTGTGGGACGGCTCCGGACTCATGACATCCCCTGCTTCTGCTGCTTGTGCTGCTGACGGCTCGTGCTCCGCGTGCCCCGGCTCATGACAGGCCCTGCTCCCGCAGCTCGGTGGCCAGCTCGTACAGCCCCGCCAGGTCCATGCCCTCGGCGAGCAGCGGCAGTTCGTGCAGCGGCAGGCCCTGCTCGGCCAGCACCGCCCGCTGCTCGTGCTCCAGCGCATACCGCTCGGCGTACTCGTCGGCCTGCTGCAGCAGCGGGTCCACCAGCTTCTCCGCGTTCCCGCCGCGGCGCGCACCGCCCAGTCCTGCCGCCGACAGCGACCTGGCAACAGAAGAACGCGGCACGCTGCGTACGAGTTCCAGATCCTCCGCGTCCAACACCTCGGGCCGCACCATGTTCACGATGACCCGGCCCACCGGCAGCCTCGCGGCGCGCAGTTCGGCGATCCCGTCCGCGGTCTCCTGGACGGGCATCTCCTCCAGCAGCGTCACCAGGTGCACGGCCGTCTCCGGGGACTTCAGCACCCGCATCACGGCCTGCGCCTGATTGTGTATCGGGCCGATCTTGGCGAGGCCCGCCACCTCGTCGTTCACATTCAGGAAGCGGGTGATGCGGCCGGTGGGCGGCGCGTCCATGACGACGTAGTCGTAGGCGAACCGCCCGGCCTTGTCCTTGCGCCGCACCGCCTCGCACGCCTTGCCGGTCAGGAGCACGTCCCTGAGGCCCGGCGCGATGGTGGTGGCGAAGTCGATCGCACCGAGCTTCTTCAGGGCTCTGCCGGCGCCCCCCAGCTTGTAGAACATCTGGAGGTAGTCCAGAAGGGCCAGTTCGGGGTCGATGGCGAGGGCATACACCTCCCCGCCCCCCGGAGCGACGGCGATCTTCCGCTCCTCGTAGGGCAGCGCTTCCGTCTCGAAGAGCTGCGCGATGCCCTGGCGCCCCTCGACCTCGACGAGAAGCGTCCGCTTCCCCTCGGTCGCGAGGGCCAGCGCGAGAGCGGCGGCGACCGTGGTCTTTCCGGTCCCGCCCTTGCCGCTGACGACCTGGAGCCTGCTCACGTCTTCGAGCCTAACCAGTCTGTGTGCCGACCACGCGTCGGCCTGTGGACAACGCGACAGCGGGCGGTGGGCGGGCAGCGGCTAAAGTCGGCCACATGACCAAGTGGGAATACGCGACTGTGCCACTGCTCGTCCACGCAACGAAGCAGATTCTGGACACCTGGGGCGAGGACGGCTGGGAGCTCGTCCAGGTCGTGCCCGGGCCGAACAACCCCGAGCAGCTGGTGGCCTACCTGAAGCGGGAGAAGGCATGAGCGCCGTCGAGGCGAAGCTGGCCGAGCTCGGTCTGACCCTGCCCGAGGTCGTACCGCCGCTGGCCGCGTACCAGCCGGCCGTGCTCTCCGGCGCCTACGTGTACACGGCCGGACAGCTCCCGATGGTGGAGGGCAAGCTGCCCGTCACCGGCAAGGTCGGCGCGGAGGTCACGCCCGAGGAGGCCAAGGAGCTCGCCCGCACCTGCGCGCTGAACGCCCTGGCCGCCGTGAAGTCCGTCACCGGTGACCTGGACCGCATCGCGCGCGTGGTGAAGGTCGTGGGCTTCGTCGCCTCGGCCTCGGACTTCACCGGGCAGCCCGGCGTGGTCAACGGTGCCAGCGAACTGCTCGGCGAGGTTCTCGGCGACAAGGGCGTGCACGCGCGCAGCGCGGTCGGTGTGGCGGTGCTGCCGCTGGACGCACCGGTCGAGGTCGAGATCCAGGTCGAGCTCGTCCCGTAGCGGCGCTCTGACCTCGGGGACCTCTCGAACATTCGCGCACCACGGGATAGCCTCCGCCCATGGCGAATGGGCAGTGGTTCCCGCAGGACTGGCCGGAACGCATCCGCGGGCTCGCGGACGGCACGCTCACCCCGGTCGTCCCGAAGCGCGCGGCCACCGTCATGCTCCTGAAGGACACCGACCGCGGGCCCGCCGTGCACATGCTGCGCAGACGCGCCTCCATGGCCTTCGCCGGAGGCGCGTACGCATATCCGGGCGGCGGCGTCGACCCCCGCGACGACGAGCACCACGTCCGCTGGGCGGGCCCCACGCGCGCGTGGTGGGCGACGCGGCTCGGCGTCGACGAGAGGGCGGCCCAGGCGATCGTCTGCGCGGCCGTGCGCGAGACGTACGAGGAGGCGGGCGTCCTGCTCGCCGGACCGTCCGCGGACTCCGTGGTCGATGACACCACGGGCGAGGACTGGGAGGCCGACCGTGCGGCCGTGGCCGCCCGCGAGTACTCCTTCGCCGAGTTCCTGGACCGCCGCGGCCTGGTCCTGCGCTCGGATCTGCTCGGTGCCTGGACCCGCTGGATCACCCCGGAGTTCGAGTCCCGGCGCTACGACACCTGGTTCTTCGTGGCCGCCCTCCCGCACGGCCAGCGCACCCGCAACGCCTCCACGGAGGCCGACCGCACGGTGTGGATCCGCCCCGCGGACGCGGCAGCCTCGTACGACAAGGGCGAGCTGACGATGATGCCGCCCACCATCGCGACCCTGCGCCAGCTGGCCTCCTGCGCCACGGCCGCCGACGCAGTCGCCGCGGCCCCCGACCGCGACCTCACGCCCGTCCTCGCGCGGGCACGGCTGAAGGACGGCGAGATCGTGCTGTCCTGGCCGGGCCACGACGAGTTCACGAAGCACATCCCGACCGCCCGTCCGACCGACCTTCCCACCGGTGGAGCCTCCACATGACGGACACAGCAGCCCTTCCGGGCGGGGGCCGGGTTCCTGGTGTGTTCCTGGCTCCGGGGCGCGGGCAGGCGGTGGGAGGGGCGGATCGGGCGCGGCGGGGTGCTGCGCCGGGGTGCGGCCGACGACCTGACGGACCGACGACGCCGACGGAAGAGACCACCGTATGACCGACGCAGCAGCCCTTCCCGGCCAGCCGCGGGGCGGGGTTCTCACCGGCCCTGCCACCGCCCGGGCCGTCAACGTCCTGGCCCCGAATGCCTCGGCGATGACCCTGGACGGCACGAACACCTGGATCGTCTCCGAGCCCGACTCCGACCTGGCCGTCGTCGTCGACCCCGGCCCCCTCGACGACGGCCACCTGCGCAACGTCGTGGACACCGCCGAGAAGGCCGGCAAGCGCATCGCCCTGACCCTGCTGACCCACGGCCACCCGGACCACGCGGAGGGCGCCGCCCGCTTCGCCGGGCTGACCGGCACGAAGGTGCGGGCCCTGGACCCGGCGCTGCGGCTGGGCGACGAGGGGCTCGGCGCCGGGAACGTGGTCACGGTCGGCGGCCTGGAGCTGAGGGTGGTGCCGACCCCCGGTCACACCTCGGACTCCCTCTGCTTCCATCTCCCGGCCGACCGGGCCGTCCTGACGGGCGACACCGTCCTGGGCCGCGGTACGACCGTCGTCGCGCACCCCGACGGCCGTCTGGGCGACTATCTGGACTCGCTGCGGCGGCTGCGGTCGCTGACGGTCGACGACGGCGTCCACACGGTGCTGCCGGGCCACGGCCCCGTCCTGGAGGACGCCCAGGGAGCCGTCGAGTTCTACCTCGCCCACCGCGCCCACCGCCTCGCCCAGGTCGAGACGGCGGTCGAGGACGGCTACCGCACACCGCGAGAGGTCGTCGCGCACGTGTACGCGGACGTGGACCGTTCCCTGTGGCCGGCGGCCGAGCTCTCGGTGCGGGCGCAGCTGGACTACCTGGAGGAGCACGGGCTCATCTAGTCCGGCCGCGGCGCCTTGATGCCGTGCACGCGCGCGTACTCCTCGGCGAGCCACGGGCCGAGGTCGTCGACGTACGACCGCAGTACTGCGGGATCGCCGTTCGGCTGGTACCCGAGGACGGCCGCCACGCGCATCTGCTCGGCCCGCTCCGGGTAGTACGTGCCGAAGACCTCGGCCATCTCCGCGAGGTCGCTGGTCCAGCCGTTCCAGCGGGGCATCACGAGCGTGAATCCGGTGCGGACGAGATGCCGGGACATGAACCGCACGAGGGGGCGCCGGGCCTCCTCGGTGTCCTCGGCGGCCGCGATCCGCTGCCGCCAGCGGGGCAGCAGCAGGGCCAGGTCCCCGTTGGTCTCGCGGGCCAGCAGGGAGTCGGGGCGGTAGCGCGGGAGGTACTCGGCGAGGTCCTCACTGAGTAGCGGCGTGCACAGACAGGCGACAAACCAGCCCAGGTCGTAGGTCTCCAGCTCGCTCAGCAGCCGCGAGCGGCCGTACAGCAGTGTGCCGACCCCGTCGATCTGCGGGAACTCCTTGTCGAGGGCCTCACCGAGTGTCCGGGTGGCCTCCCGGTCCGCGTCCGTGGGCTCCTCCCGCAGCGCGACCAGCAGATCCAGATCACTGCGCCCCACGCGCGCGTTGCCGCGCGGAACGGACCCGTAGAGGTACGCGCTGTCCAGCCGCGCCCCGAACACTTCGAGCAGCCCGTCGCGCGCGGCGGCCACGACGGGCCGGAAGGCGTGCGGCACGCGCGCGAGGGAGCCTTCGCGCTCGATGCAGCCCTGGGCGTCGAGGCCTCTGGAGGTCGCGTTCTCGGACATGGGGTCACTACACCAGCCCGCCCGGCGTTCGAGGACGAGGCCGTTCAGGCCGAAGCGGGGGTCTGGGGGCGGCAGCCCCCAGCCACGGTCACCGCGAGCGCTTCGCCAGCCGCTCGACGTCGAGCAGGATCACGGCCCGTGCCTCCAGGCGGAGCCACCCGCGCTGCGCGAAGTCGGCCAGCGCCTTGTTGACCGTCTCGCGCGAGGCGCCGACCAGCTGGGCCAGCTCCTCCTGCGTCAGGTCGTGGACGACGTGGATGCCCTCCTCGGACTGCACGCCGAAGCGGCGCGAGAGGTCCAGCAGGGCGCGGGCGACGCGTCCGGGGACGTCGGAGAAGACCAGGTCGGACATGGCGTCGTTGGTCTTGCGCAGTCGGCGGGCGACGGCGCGCAGCAGGGCGCCGGCCACCTCGGGGCGGGCGCTCAGCCAGGGCTGCAGATCGCCGTGGCCGAGACCGAGGAGCTTGACCTCGGTCAGGGCGGTGGCCGTGGCGGTGCGCGGGCCCGGGTCGAAGAGCGACAGCTCGCCGATCAGCTCGCTGGGGCCGACGACGGCGAGCATGTTCTCGCGGCCGTCGGGGGAGGTGCGGTGGAGCTTCACCTTGCCCTCGGTGACGACGTACAGCCGGTCACCGGGGTCGCCCTCGTGGAAGAGCGAGTCACCGCGCGCGAGGGTGACCTCACTCATGGAGGCGCGGAGCTCCGCGGCCTGCTCGTCGTCGAGCGCCGCGAAGAGCGGGTTCCGCCGCAGAACGTCGTCCACGAGTTCTCTCCTTGTCGACCTGCTCAGGGGATCTTGCTCCCCCTTGGTACCAGGGGACCGTGTTCCCCATTTTGCCGGACGGTCCAAACAGTGTGATCTGTCACAAGGATGCCGCACACCTGTCCCGAGGTAAGCGGCAGGGGTCCAATTGGGGGCCGATCTCCCGGGTCCGGGGCGGATGTCAGTGCCGGGCTTTAGGCTGGCCGGGTGTCCAAATCGCCGGTGAGAGCACAGGCCAAGGGGGCTGGGCGGGTGGTTGTACGTCGTGATTCCGCTGTGGGCGAACAGAACTCCGGTGGCGGAAAGAAACCGGCAAAAGTGACGAAAAGCGCTGCGGTGAAGAAGGCGGCCCCAGTGAAGAAGGCCGCCGCGAAGAAGCCCGCGGTGAAAAAGACGGCCGCGAAAAGAACGGCGGCCGTCAAGAAAGCTGCCGTCGCGCCCAAGAAGGCCACTGTCGCGCCCAAGAAGGCCACTGCCGCCGTCGAGGGTGCCCCTCCCGCGAAGTCCGTCGCCAGGCCGCCGAAGAACGAGTCGCGCACCGCCCTGGTCCGCCGCGCCCGCCGCATCGACCGCGAACTCGCCGAGGTGTATCCGTACGCCCACCCCGAGCTGGACTTCGAGAACCCCTTCCAGCTCGTGGTCGCCACCGTCCTGTCCGCCCAGACCACCGACCTCAGGGTCAACCAGACGACGCCCGCGCTGTTCGCGAAGTACCCGACCCCGGAGGACCTGGCTTCCGCGAACCCCGAGGAGGTCGAGGAGATCCTCCGTCCGACCGGCTTCTTCCGGGCCAAGACCAAGTCGGTCATGGGCTTGTCGAAGGCGCTGGTGGAGCAGTTCGGCGGGGAAGTCCCCGGCCGTCTGGAAGACCTGGTCAAGCTGCCGGGTGTGGGCCGCAAGACCGCCTTCGTCGTGCTCGGCAACGCCTTCGGGCGGCCCGGCATCACCGTGGACACACACTTCCAGCGGCTGGTGCGGCGCTGGCAGTGGACGGACGAGACCGACCCGGACAAGATCGAGGCCGCCGTCGGCGGGCTCTTCCCGAAGAGCGACTGGACGATGCTCTCGCACCACGTGATCTTCCACGGCCGCCGCATCTGCCACGCCCGCAAGCCCGCCTGCGGCGCCTGCCCCATCGCCCCGCTCTGCCCGGCGTACGGCGAGGGCGAGACGGATCCGGAGAAGGCGAAGAAGCTGCTCAAGTACGAGAAGGGCGGCTTCCCCGGCCAGCGCCTCAAGCCCCCGCAGTCGTACCTGGACGCCGGCGGCAAACCGGCGCCGCCGCTGGGGGCCGGATGACGGGCGGCACAGCACGGGCCCGGGCCGGACGGCGCGGGTTCAGGAACGATCTCGCGCCTTCGGGGCGTTGGACTCGGCAGGACGGGGGTGGCGATGACGCGCGCGAGTAATACGCAGGGTGGACCGGTCGTGCTCAGCAAGGAGGGGCTGCCCGAGTGGCTGGACCCGGTGGTGCGGGCCGTGGAGACGGTGCAGCCGCTGCAACTGAGCCGCTTCCTGCCGCCGGAGAACGGGGCGGGGCGGCAGTCCGCCGTACTGATCCTGTTCGGGGAGGGTGAGCGCGGCCCCGAGCTGCTGCTGATGGAGCGGGCGAGCTCGCTCAGGTCGCACGCCGGGCAGCCGTCCTTCCCCGGCGGCGCCCTCGACCCCGAGGACGGCGACCCGAAGGCCGACGGGCCGCTGCGGGCCGCTCTCCGCGAGGCCGAGGAGGAGACCGGGCTCGACCCCTCCGGTGTGCAGCTCTTCGGTGTGCTGCCCAGGCTGTACATCCCGGTCAGCGGCTTCGTGGTGACGCCCGTGATGGGCTGGTGGCGAGAGCCGAGCCCGGTAGGGGTCGTCGATCCGAACGAGACGGCCCGGGTGTTCACCGTCCCCGTGGCGGATCTCACGGACCCGGCCAACCGGGCCACCACCGTCCACCCCAGCGGTCACCGAGGTCCGGCATTTCTGGTCGAATCGGCCCTGGTCTGGGGCTTCACGGCCGGGATCATCGACCGTCTGTTCCACTACGCGGGCTGGGAGCGGCCCTGGGACCGGGAGAAGCAGGTCCCGCTCGACTGGCGGTCATGACAGGGTGTCTGCCGTGCTGTGTCTTCCCGGGGGACACTGTGATCGGTCGCCGCTGCGCAGCGGGCCGGCCCCCGGCCGACCTGAGGTGACCGCAGAGTGATGAGGCGAGGCTCGAACCGGTGAACGTGCTGGACATCCTGTTGCTGGTCGCCGCAGTGTGGTTCGCGATCGTGGGTTACCGCCAGGGGTTCGTCGTCGGCATCCTGTCGGTGATCGGCTTCCTGGGCGGCGGTCTCGTCGCCGTCTACGTCCTGCCGGTCATCTGGGACGCGCTGACCGACAACGCCGAGGTGAGCACGACGGCCGCCGTCGTCGCCGTGGTCGTCGTCATCGTCTGCGCCTCGGTCGGCCAGGCCCTGACCACCCATCTCGGCAACAAGCTGCGCCGCTACATCACCTGGTCCCCGGCCCGCGCCCTGGACGCGACCGGCGGCGCCCTCGTCAACGTCGTGGCGATGCTCCTCGTGGCCTGGCTGATCGGCTCGGCCCTGGCCGGTACGACGCTGCCGACCCTCGGCAAGGAGGTCCGCGGCTCCAAGGTGCTCCTCGGCGTCGCCCGGGCCCTTCCCGACCAGGCCGACACCTGGTTCGCGGACTTCTCCTCGGTCCTCGCGCAGAACGGCTTCCCGCAGGTCTTCAGCCCGTTCTCGAACGAGCCGATCAACGACGTCCGTCCCCCTGACCCGGCCCTCGCGAACAGCCCCGTGGTCACACGCGCGAAGCGCTCCATCGTCAAGGTCATGGGCACCGCGCAGAGCTGCGGCAAGGTCCTGGAAGGCAGCGGCTTCGTCTTCGGCGACCGCCGCGTCATGACCAACGCGCACGTGGTCGGAGGCGTCGACGAGCCCACCGTCCAGATCGGCGGCGAGGGCAGGAAGTACGACGCGACGGTCGTCCTCTACGACTGGCACCGCGACATCGCGGTACTCGACGTACCCGATCTCAAGGCGCCCGCCCTGAAGTTCACGACCACGGACGCCCGCAGCGGCGACGACGCGATCATCGCGGGCTTCCCGGAGAACGGGTCGTACGACGTCCGTGCCGCACGCGTGCGTGGCCGCCTCCCGGCCAACGGCCCGGACATCTACCACCGCGGTACCGTCCGCCGGGACGTCTACTCGCTGTACACGACCGTCCGTCAGGGAAACTCCGGCGGCCCGCTGCTCACGCCCAAGGGCAATGTGTACGGGGTGGTGTTCGCCAAGTCCCTCGACGACGCCGACACGGGGTACGCCCTCACCGCGGACGAGATCCAGGAGGACATCGCCAAGGGGCGTACCGCGAACCAGCAGGTGGACAGCGACAGCTGCGCGCTGTGAGCCGCGTTCGGGGAACGTGAGGCGGGTCAGCCTCGGGGATGGCGCAGGCGTACCGAGACCCAGCGGGCCCGGCGGCGCAGAATGCGCGGAATGCCCACCTTGAGGTCTGTGCCCGCCATCTGCGGTGCACCGCCTCGCTGGTGGGGGCTCAGGCCACTGGCCGAGCGGCGATTGCGTGCTGCGTCACTGTAGTCGTGCGTCCAGCCCATACCCCGACGTCTGCCCCCGCCCCAAGGTCGATAACCGCCCCCTGCGCCCCCAATTGGCCTATGCGCCAGGCAATTGGCTGTTCGTAGGACACACGTTCAGATCCGGATACCGGGCGCATCGGCTCGGTCACCGATCGGGCTCGGGGTCTTTCAGCCAATTGACCAGTTCTGTCGAGAAAACGACCGGATCCTCCTCGTGCGGGAAGTGCCCCAGTCCGTCGAACAGCCGCCAGCGGTACGGCGCTTCGACGTACTCACCGGATCCGGCCGCGCTGCGGGTGCGCATCACCGGGTCGAGTGAGCCGTGCAGATGGAGGGTCGGCACCCGCAGGGGGCGCTTCATACGCCGGTTGAACTGGATGCCGTCCGGGCGGGCCATGGAGCGGACCATCCAGCGGTACGGCTCGACCGAGCAGTGCGCCGTCGACGGGATGCACATCGCGCGGCGGTATGTGTCCAGAGCCTCCTCGTCCGGCAGGTTCGGCCCGGACCACTCCCGGATCAGCTCGGCGACGAGCGCGCCGTCGTCCGCGGTGAGCTGCCGCTCGGGGATCCAGGGGCGCTGGAACCCCCAGATGTAGGAGCCGGCGCGGGTCTGCTTGACGTCCGAGAGCATCGCGGAGCGCCAGCGCCGGGGATGCGGCATCGAGGCGACCGCGAGCCGCCGGACCAGCTTCGGGCGCATCACGGCCGCCGTCCACGCCAGATATCCGCCCAGGTCGTGCCCGACCAGCGCGGCGTCCGGCTCGCCCAGGGAGCGGATCACGCCGGTGATGTCGAGGGCGAGGTTCGCGGGGTCGTAGCCGCGCGGGGTGCGGTCGCTGCCGCCGACGCCGCGCAGGTCCATGGCGACGGCCCTGAAGCCCGCGTCGGCCAGCGCGGTCAGCTGGTGCCGCCAGGTCCACCAGAACTGCGGGAAGCCGTGCAGCAGCAGCACCAGCGGCCCGTCGCCGGCCTCGGTGATGTGGAAGCGGGCGCCGTTGGCGGCCACGTCCCGATGGGTCACCTTCGTCCCGTCGGGCAGGGCGTCCGGCCGTACGACCGAGGTGGATTGCGCCGAAGGTGATTGCCCCGCGGAGGGGGAGGAGCCCGTCATGAGGACGAGCGTGCCACAGCCTCGATGGCCGCGGGGGCCCGGTCCTCGAGCGCCGGGGTCTCGGACTGCTCCGGGCGAGGGTGCGGCTTGGCCTTCTGCAGGACCCCCGCCGTCTCCTTCATCGACGCCGCGACCTTCTGCGGGCCCTTGCCCTTCTTCGCCTTCTTCGCGAAGAGCACGCCGATCAGCGCGAGGAAGCCGGCGACCAGCACGTTCGCCGCGAAGGACAGCAGGAAGCAGACGGCGAGGTTCCAGCCGCTCCAGGTCCGGATGCCGTACGCCAGCGCGAAGTTGAGCATCGGCAGGGAGAACACGAGCACCAGGGCGGCCACCGTGAACGCGCCGCCGCTCGTCGCGCCGCGCTTGACGTCCTGCTTGAGCTGCGCCTTGGCCAGCGCGATCTCGTCATGCACCAGTGCCGACATCTCGGTCGTCGCCGAGGCGAACAGCTGGCCGATGCTGCGTTCGGCGCCGACCGGGCTGCCGTCGGGTGCGCTCATCGCGGTCTCCCTCGTCCTACTGCTTGTGTACGGTCCTTTTGTACCGTCCCGTCAGATCATGCCGGACGGTCGTCGTCCTCGCCTGCCCCGCCCGGCACTTCGGCAAGCGCGCGTCGTTCGGCGGCCTTCCGTTCGGCGGTCCGGCGGTGCTCGGCGGCCTTCTTCTCGTAGATCGCGGCCATCCGCAGGTGGTACGCCGGATCGTCCTCCTCGTAGATGTCCGGGATGCCGTCGAGGTCCTCGTCGCGCTCCTCGACCTCGCACAGTCTGCGGTACTTGGCGTTCCGTATCTTCAGCAGCACCGTCGCCACGGCCGCGGCGATGAGGGAGCCCGTCAGTACGGCGGCCTTGACCTCGTCGGTCAGTACGGCGTCCCCGTCGAAGGCGAGTTCGCCGATCAGCAGCGACACGGTGAAGCCGATGCCGGCCAGCGTCGCCACCGCGAACACGTCGGCCCAGGCGAGGTCCTCGCTGAGCGAGGCCCGGGTGAAACGGGCCGTGAGCCACGTACCGCCGAAGATCCCGACCGCCTTGCCGACGACGAGCCCGAGGACGACACCCAGCGTCTCCGGCATGGTGAACACGTCGCCCAGCGCGCCGCCCGAGATGGCGACACCGGCGCTGAACAGGGCGAAGAGGGGGACGGCGAGGCCTGCCGACAGGGGCCGTACGAGATGCTCGATGCGCTCGCCCGGGGACAGCGCCTCGCCCTCCTGGGGGTGGCAGCGCAGCATCAGGCCCATCGCCACGCCCGCGATCGTCGCGTGGACGCCGCTGTTGTACATCAGCGCCCAGATGACGAGCGCGAGCGGGATGTACACGTACCACCCGCGCACGCCCTTCCTCAGCAGCAGCCAGAAGACGGCGAGGCCCACGACCGCGCCGCCCAGCGCGGCGAAATTGATGGTGCTCGTGAAGAAGACCGCGATGATCAGGATCGCGAAGAGGTCGTCGACGACCGCGAGGGTGAGCAGGAAGGCGCGCAGGGCGCTGGGCAGCGACGTACCGATGACGGCGAGCACCGCCAGCGCGAACGCGATGTCGGTGGCGGTGGGCACCGCCCAGCCCTGCAGCGAGCCGCCGCCGCTCAGATTGGTGAGGGTGTAGACGAGCGCCGGTACGGCCATCCCGCACAGGGCCGCGACGACCGGCAGCGCGGCCGCCCTGGGGTCGCGGAGATCACCGGCGACCAGCTCGCGCTTGAGCTCGATGCCGGCGACGAAGAAGAACACCGCGAGGAGCCCGTCTGCGGCCCAGTGCGCGACCGACAGATGCAGGCCGAGGGCGCCGGGGCCGAAGTGGAAGTGGCTGACGCTCTCGTAGCTGTCGTGCAGCGCGGGTATGTTCGCCCAGATCAGAGCGGTGATCGCGGCTATGAGCAGGAGTACCCCGCCGACGGTCTCGGTGCGCAGCGCATCCGCGACGAAGGTCCGCTCGGGCAGCGACAGACGTCCGAGAACCTTGCGGGGGGCGGTGGTGCGGGGCGCGGTCACGGGGAGGCCTCCGGTCGGTGGCAGGGGAGTGCTGCTTGCCGACCAGACTTCCCGGCACACCTTGAGGGTCACGCAGTTTTGCTTAGTTTACCTAAAAGGGGCGCCCGGCGCTCTCTCGTGCCGGGCGCCCCTTCGGGACCGAGGGGCTACGGGGTCAGTCCTCGCTGGGCGCCGCCGGGAGCTTCGCCTGGATGAGGTCCATGACCGTCGAGTCGGTCAGCGTCGTCACATCGCCGAGCTGGCGGTTCTCGGCGACGTCCCGCAGCAGTCGCCGCATGATCTTGCCGGAGCGGGTCTTCGGCAGCTCCGCCACCGGCAGGATCCGCTTCGGCTTGGCGATCGGGCCGAGGGTGGCGCCGACGTGGCCCCGCAGCTCGGCGACGAGGTTCTCGTCCTCGGCGTTCGCCGTGCCGCGCAGGATCACGAAGGCGACGATCGCCTGGCCCGTCGTCTCGTCCGCCGCGCCGACGACGGCCGCCTCGGCGACCGAGGGGTGGGACACCAGCGCGGACTCGACCTCGGTGGTGGAGATGTTGTGCCCGGAGACGAGCATGACGTCGTCCACGCGGCCCAGCAGCCAGATGTCGCCGTCGTCGTCCTTCTTCGCCCCGTCACCGGCGAAGTACTTGCCCTCGAACCGCGACCAGTACGTGTCGAGGAAGCGCTGGTCGTCGCCCCAGATGGTGCGCAGCATCGACGGCCACGGCTCGGTGAGGACCAGGTAGCCACCGCCGCCGTTGGGCACCTCGTTCGCCTCGTCGTCCACGACGGTCGCGGAGATACCGGGCAGCGGTGTCTGCGCGGAGCCCGGCTTGGTCGCGGTGACACCCGGCAGCGGCGAGATCATCATCGCGCCGGTCTCGGTCTGCCACCAGGTGTCCACGATCGGCGTCCGGTCCGCGCCGATGTTCTTGCGGTACCAGATCCAGGCCTCGGGGTTGATCGGCTCACCCACCGAGCCGAGGACACGGAGGGAGGAGAGGTCGAACTTGGCGGGGATGTCGTCGCCCCACTTCATGAACGTGCGGATCGCCGTGGGCGCCGTGTACAGGATCGTCACCCCGTACTTCTGCACGATCTCCCAGAACCGGCCCTGGTGCGGGGTGTCCGGAGTGCCCTCGTACATGACCTGCGTCGCGCCGTTCGCGAGCGGGCCGTAGACGATGTACGAGTGCCCGGTGACCCAGCCGACGTCGGCCGTGCACCAGTACACGTCGGTCTCCGGCTTGAGGTCGAAGACGGCGTGGTGGGTGTACGCGGTCTGCGTGAGGTAACCGCCGGAGGTGTGCAGGATGCCCTTCGGCTTACCCGTGGTGCCGGAGGTGTACAGGATGAACAGCGGGTGCTCGGCCTCGAACGCCTCCGGCGTGTGCTCGGCCGACTGCCGCTCGACGATCTCGTCCCACCACACGTCGCGGCCCTCGGTCCAGGCGACCTCCTGGCCGGTACGGCGCACAACGAGCACATGGCTCACGTTGTCCACCTTGCCGATCGCCTCGTCGACGGCCGGCTTGAGCGCGGACGGCTTGCCGCGCCGGTAGCCGCCGTCGGAGGTGATGACGACCTTGGCGTCGGCGTCCTGGATGCGCGTGGCGAGCGCGTCGGCCGAGAAACCGCCGAAGACGACGGAGTGCGCGGCACCGATCCGTGCGCAGGCCAGCATCGCGATCGCCGTCTCCGGGATCATCGGCATGTAGACGGCGACCCGGTCGCCCGCCTGAACGCCCAGCTCCAGCAGCGCGTTCGCCGCCTTGCTCACCTCGTCCTTGAGCTCGGCATAGGTGATCGCACGGCTGTCGCCGGGCTCGCCCTCGAAGTGGATGGCGACCCGGTCGCCGTTGCCCGCCTCGACATGCCGGTCCACGCAGTTGTACGCGACGTTGAGTTCGCCGTCCTTGAACCACTTGGCGAACGGCGGGTTCGACCAGTCCAGCGTCTCCGTCGGTTCCTTGGCCCAGGTCAGCCGCCGGGCCTGCTCGGCCCAGAAGCCGAGCCTGTCAGCCTTGGCCTGTTCGTACGCCTCCGCCGTGACGTTGGCGTTCGCTGCCAGGTCTGCGGGCGGCGCGAACCTGCGCTCTTCCTTGAGCAGGTTGGCCAAGGATTCGTTGCTCACGACATCTCCCTTTCCCAGGGTGTCCGTTGTGTCCCAGGCCACAGCTCATCAGACCGAAGCCCCTGCTGACAAGGGTCGACGGAATATTGGTTTAGACCTCTGAGACTGGTGTTCGTGCGTCTCTCGCGGCGGCCGACGTCATTCGTACCCACGGACGCCGACCAGGCAGAGTTCAGTCCCTGTAACGCCTTTCACACTCCGGTCCAAGTACGGGTGAAGCGTCACCGACAAGTCGCCACTGACAGAGGAGGTATGTGTGGAAGGGATACGGGGCAGGCCGCAGGCGGCGGTCCGCGACCCAGAGCTCTTCGAGGAGTTCTACCGGCGTCACGTCGACGCGATGACATCTTTCGTGGCCCGGCGTGTCGCCGACCCGCACACGGTCGCCGACCTGACCGCCGAGATCTTCCTCGCGGTCCTGGACTCCGCCCACACCTACCGCCCGGGCCGGGGCAGCGAGACGGCCTGGCTCTACGGCATCGCCCGCAACGTCGTCGCGGGGGAGCACCGCCGAGTGGCCCGCGAGACGGCCCGCGACCGCCGCATCTCGGGACGGCGGCTGCTGGAGCCGGACGACATCGCCCGCCTGGAGGACAAGCTCGACGCCGAGTCCCCGGGCCGGCGCGCCCTCGCCGCCCTGGAACGGCTCCCCGCGGGGGAGCGAGCCGTTCTGGAGCTGATCGTGGTCGACCAGCTGACGGTCCCCGAGACCGCCGCCGCCCTGGGCATCACCCAGGTCACGGCCCGCGTACGGCTGCACCGGGCCCGCAAGTCGCTGCGCCGCGCGGCGGACGAACCCGCCGACGGACCACGCGCCACATCCCTGTCGTACGTCACCGGAGGAACCGGGGGAGAGGCATGACCACCAGGACGACATTCGAGGACCGGCTGCTGGCGGAACTGCGCCGCGAGATCGCCCTGCGCACGGACGACGGTACGACGGAGGCGGCGCCGATGTCCTCCGGGCGCCGCCGACTCGGGGCCCGGGGCGCTCTCACGGCGCCGAGGCTCGGGCTGGTCGCCCTGGCCTGCGCCGCCGTCGCGGGCGCCTTGGTGCTGATGCCGGGCTCCCCGGCCGAGAGCCCGGCCTACGCGGTGGTCTCGCACGCGGACGGGAGCGTGACGGTCACCCTGAACGACATCGGCCTCGGCGGCACCCTGCCGGACGAATTCGTCGACCGGCTGGAAGCGAACGGCATCCACGTGGTCGTGGACAAGCTGCCGAATGGCTACGAGTGTGCCGAGGACCGGGGGAAGGGGGTCCCGGGCCGCCCCGATGCCGGTGAGGGCCCCAGCGAGGTGTTCGATCTGCGGCGCGGGGACTCCTTGGCCGTCGTGAAGATGGGGCAGCGTCAGCCCGACGGGGGTTTCATGCCGGTCACCGGCTTCTCCTTCATCCGCGGTGAGGTCGCCCCGTGCAATCCGGTCCCCGCTCCATAGGCCCGCCCGGCGGAGACGGCCGGTCTCCGCCGAGCGGGGCGTCCGGGTGAGGTGTGACTGCGACGGTTACGCCGGGCTGCGCAGGCCCTCCGTGTCGACCATGTGATCCGTCACGTGGTCGAACACCCCCGCGTCCGCCGCCTCGGTGAGCAGATACGCCTGCGCCTCGCCCACGTGGAAGTACATCCCGTGCAGCTCCAACTCCCGTCGGCGCAGCGCCCGGGCCACCGAGTCGTGTGCCCGCAGATGCTCCAACTGCTGGACCACGTTGGTCAGACAGAGCTGCTCCAACGCATCCGCGGGCGCCCGGCCGGCGAGTCTGGCCCACGGCCTGCTGTCGTCGGCCATGCGCTCAAGGCTCGGCAGCCCGTGCCGCAGCCACCGCTTCAGCGGCGTCCGGGCCCCTCCGGGCTCCGCGTCGAGCAGGGCCTGCATGGCCCCGCACCCGGAGTGCCCGCACACCGTGATGGACCGCACCTGCAACACGTCCACCGCGTACTCGATCGCGGCCGCCACCGAGTCGTCACCGCTCTCCTCACCGGGGAGGGGAACGAGGTTGCCCACGTTGCGCACCACGAACAGGTCCCCCGGTCCGCTGGAGGTGATCATGGACGTGACGAGCCGCGAGTCGGCACAGGTGAGGAAGAGCTGGGACGGCCGCTGCCCCTCCCTCGCGAGCCGGGCCAGCTCACCGCGCACGAGCGGTGCGGTGTTGCGCTGGAACGCGCTGATGCCGCGCGCCAGTTGGTGCCCGCTCCGGCCGCCGGGACCGGACCCGTCCGGCCCACTCCGGTCGCCGGGCGCGCCGTGGTGACCGGTGTCCGGTGCGGACTGCGGGCGCTCGCACTGGTGGTTGCGCCACGGCGTCCAGGGACGGCAGCGGCAGCCGACGGAGGACTCCCCGTGCTCCTCGCCGTGCGGCATGGGTTCGGTGAGGGGCCGGGTTCCGGTCCGGCGGCCGGTCACCTCGGCGGAGCCGCCCTGCGCGGTGTGCGTGTTCTGCCAGTCCTGCAGTGACTCGTACGCCGCGTGGTCCATGAACGAACCGTCCAACTCCACCACGGCGGGCGCGCCTTGGGGTACGAGATGCAGGGCGCGGCTGAGGCGTGGCACCGCGAGGAACGTCAACTGCCCTCGGACATGTACGTGGTGGACTCCCTCCTTCTCTTCGTGCGTGATGCGGGTGCGGGCGAGGCGGTGCAGGGCGACGGCGACGGCCACGGCGATCCCGAGGCTCACGCCCTCCAGGACGCCGAGGAACACCACGCCGAGTGTGGTGACGGCGTACACCAGCACTTCTCGGTGGCGGGTCACCGTGCGGATGTGGTGCAGGGACACCATCTGGATGCCGACGGCCATCACCAGGGCGGCGAGCGAGGCGAGCGGGATGAGCTCCAGAAGCGGGACCATCAGCAGCGCGGCGATCACTACGAGAACGCCGTGCAGCATCGTGGAGTTCCGGCTCACCGCCCCCGCGTTCACATTCGCCGAACTTCTCACCGCGACACCGGCGACCGGCAGTCCGCCGAGCGCGCCGGAGACGATGTTGGCGGCGCCCTGCCCGAGCAGTTCGCGGTCCAGGTCGGCGCGTTTGACGCGGGCGGTCAGGCCGGGTCTTGCGGCCACCAGCTTGTCCACGGCGACCGCGCCGAGCAGGGACTGCACGCTGCACACCAGCGTGGTGGTCAGCACGGCCGTGGCCAGGCCGAGCGCGGGGCCCTCGGGAAGACCGGCCAGGGCGTGGCTGCTCCACGACGGCAGGTCGACCTTGGGCACGCCGACCCCCGAGAGCGAGGCGGCCGTGGTGGCGCCGGCCACGGCGACGAGCGCGGCCGGGATCCTGCGCAGCAGGCGTCCCGCCCGGCCGGGGATCCGCGGCCAGAGCAGCAGCAGGGTCAGGGTCAGCACGCTGACGGTCGCGGCGGCGGGGTGCAGGTTCGCCAGCTGGGCGGGCAGGGCCCGGAGGTTGGCGAGGACGGAGCTCTGCGGGGTGCCGCCGAGGACGATGTGCAGCTGAGCGACGGCGATGGTGACGCCGATTCCGGCGAGCATGCCGTGCACGATGGCGGGGCTGACGGCGAGCGCGGAGCGGGCCACGCGCAGGCAGCCGAGGCCCAGTTGGGCCAGGCCGGCGAGGACCGTAATGGCGCAGGTCGTACGCCAGCCGTAGCGGTGGATGAGGTCGGCGGTGACGACGGTGAGTCCCGCGGCCGGGCCGCTGACCTGCAGCGGACAGCCGCCGATCCGGCCGGCGACGAGCCCGCCGACCCCGGCGGCCACCAGGCCGGCCTGGAGCGGGGCGCCGGTGGCGAGGGCGATGCCCAGCGACAGCGGGAGCGCGATCAGGAAGACCGCGACCGCGGCCGACACGTCGGCGCCCGCGATGCGGAAGCGGCGGCGCGGGCCCGGCGGTGGGCTGTGGGGTCGGTGGTCGGACCGGGTCCGACTCGGGTCGGTGGCGCGGGTGGGGGCGCAGGCTGACATGTTCCCGTCTCCTCCGGGCAGCGCGGTCGCGGATCAGGTCGTCCCCGTTGATGGGCGGGGGTCAGGACGCGGCCATGGGTCACGGCGTGCAGCGGCGGGATGAATCAACGCTCGGTAAATGGATCGTAATTCAGAGTAAAGGCCAGGCATAGACTTTCCTGGCAAATGGGGTAATTGCTCACTCTAATGAGTGAAGCGGTCATTTCATCGGCTTGTCGTACTAATTCCTTCTCGGCCCCGTGCGACCTTGGCGGCGCTGTCGGGCTGGCCCGGCATACCACCAGAAAACGCCCTCATCGGCGTTGGCCTGAGAGAAGGAAGAAGGTGAGCGGAACATGACCGCCACCCAGAGGATCGCCGTGGGCGTCGTGATCACCGCGTCCTGTGCCGCATGGGTCGCCGGCTGTGCGATCGGCTCCAACGGTCCCAAGGCAGGTGCTCTCGGTCCGCAGAAGGTCCGTCCGGTCCATGCGAAGGGGAGCGTGGTCCGCCTGATCGGCGACGGCTCCACCGCGTACACCGGAGCCCAGCCGCACCTGCCCAGACCCGAGCGTCTGCGGCCCGGCCAGAAGCCCCCGCAGTTCGTCGTCTTCTCCTGGGACGGCGCCGGCGAGGACAGCCAGAAGCTGTTCTCCCACTTCCGCAAGCTCTCCAAGGCCAACCACGCGACCATGACGTACTTTCTCAGCGGCGTGTACATGCTGCCGGAGGAGAAACGCGACCTCTACAAGCCCCCGGAGCACTCGCCGGGCAGCTCGGACATCGGCTTCAACGACGAGCAGGGCATCGCCGACACCGTGAAGCAGCTGCGCCTGGCGTGGCTGGAGGGCAACGAGATCGGCACCCACTTCAACGGCCACTTCTGCGGGAGGAACGGCGGCGTCGGCGAGTGGTCGGTCGCGCAGTGGATGAGCGAGATCGCACAGGCCAAGAAGTTCGTGCAGAGCTGGAAGACCAACTCCGGCATGGAGAAGGCGGCGCCGCTGCCCTTCGACTACGACAAGGAGCTCATCGGCGCGCGCACGCCCTGTCTGGAGGGCCAGAAGAACTTCGTGAAGGCCGCGAGCCGCCTCGGCTTCCGCTACGACACCAGCGGGGTCAACGACCAGGTCTGGCCGAAGAAGAGGGAAGGGCTGTGGGACCTGTCGATGCAGCTCGTGCCCTTCCCCGGGCACTCCTACGAGCAGCTCACCATGGACTACAACTTCATGGTCAACCAGTCCGGCACGCAGACCCAGGGCGACCCCGACAAGTTCGACTACTGGGGCGACCAGATGCGCGACGGCCTGCTCAAGGGCTTCCGCCGCGCCTATAAGGGCAACCGCGCGCCCCTGGTCATCGGCAACCACTTCGAGTCCTGGAACGGCGGCACCTACATGAGGGCTGTCGACGAGGTCGTCGAGAAGGTCTGCAACAAGCCCGACGTGCGCTGTGTGTCCTTCCATCAGCTGGCCGACTGGCTGGACGCCCAGGACCCGCACACGCTGGCGAAACTGCGCACCCTGAAGGTGGGCCAGGCGCCCAAGGAGGGCTGGGCGGCCTTCCTGTCGGGCCACCCGGCCCCGGCCCCGAAGGGCGTTCCCGGGGCGCCGGCCGCCGAGCAGTAGCCGTCAGGCGGAGGCGGCGACACCCTCACCGAGCACGAACCCGGGGTCGACCTGCGCGGCCAGGTCGGCCCCGGTGCGGGCATCACCCCACGAGGCCGCGTTCTTCAGGTGGAAGTGCACCATCTGCCGCGTGTAGCGCTCCCAGTCGCGCAGCTCGTACGTCGCGTCGGTGGCGACCTGGAGGGCGCGCAGGGCACGGCGGTTGGCGTCCTCCAGGAACTCGAACCTGAGCGGCTGGCCCTTCTCCATGGCGCGCACCCAGTCCGAGTGCCCGACGGTCATCAGCAGGTCGTCCCCGACCTCGGCGCGGAGGAAGTCGAGGTCGTCCGGCCCCTGCACCTTGTTGCCGACGACTTTCAGGACGACGCCGTAGTCACGGGCGTACTCCTTGTACTGGCGATAGACGGAGACCCCCTTCCGGGTCGGCTCGGCGACGAGGAACGTGATGTCGAAGCGGGTGAACATGCCGGAGGCGAAGGAGTCCGAGCCCGCCGTCATGTCCACCACGACGTACTCGCCCTGCCCGTCCACCAGGTGGTTCAGGCACAGCTCCACCGCTCCCGTCTTGGAGTGGTAGCAGGCGACCCCCAGGTCGGCGTCGGTGAAGGGGCCGGTGACCATCAAACGGACGGCGCCGCCCTCGAGTTCCACCGGCCGGGCACAGGCCTCGTAGACCGGGTTGTCCTCGCACACCCGCAGCAGCCGCGAGCCCTCGCCGGGCGGGGTGGTCTTGATCATCGTCTCGGCGGAGGTGATACGCGGGTTGCAGCCGCGCAGATGGTCCTTGATCAGCGACAGCCTCTCGCCCATCGCCGGCAGCGCGGCGGCCTCCGCCTCGTCGAGGCCCAGCGCGGCGCCCAGGTGCTGGTTGATGTCCGCGTCCACGGCGAGGACCGGCGCTCCGGTTGCCGCGAGATGGCGGATGAACAGGGAGGACAGGGTCGTCTTGCCGCTGCCGCCCTTCCCGACGAAAGCAATTTTCATGTTCACCAAGGGTAATGGGGTGATAGCTGTATGTGGCAGACGGGCGTGAAGAAGACCACTCAATCGTGGGGCGCGCCCCGGGGGTGGCTAGTGTCGTACTCATGAGTACGACAGGCGCGAACGCCGATCCGCTCGCGGCCCTGGGCTCGCTGCCCGGGGTGGCCGAGTCCGTGGAATCCGTGCGCAAGGCCGTGGACCGGGTCTACGGGCACCGGGTCATGCGGCGCCGCAGCAACGAGATCACCTCCGAGGCGGCGCTGCGCGGTGCCCGCGGTTCCGCCGCGCTGTCCGGCGCCGACTGGGCGCTGGAAGAGGTACGCCGGCGCACCGACTTCAGCGGTGACGACGACGCGCGCGTGATGGGCGCGGCCCTGAGGCTGACCGCGGAGGCGGGCCAACTGCTCTCCGTGTGGCGGCAGTCGCCCCTGAGGGTGCTCGCCCGGCTGCACCTGGTGGCCGCCGCCACCAACGGGGACGAGGTCGGGCGGCCGCGGCTGGCGGGCGAGCCGGTCGACGAGCCGCTGATCGAGCTGCCGCTGCCGGGCGCCGACGAGGTGCACGGCCGACTGGAGGGCCTCGCGGAGCTGATCATCACCGGCAGCTCCGCGCCCGCCCTGGTGACGGCCGCCGTCGTCCACGGCGAACTCCTGGCGCTGCGCCCCTTCGCGTCCCACAACGGCCTGGTCGCGCGCACCGCCGAGCGCATCGTCCTGGTGGGCAGCGGCCTCGACCCGAAGTCCGTCTGCCCGGCCGAGGTCGGGCACGCCGAGCTGGGGCGCGCCGCCTATCTGGCCGCGCTGGAGGGGTACGTCTCCGGTACGCCGGACGGCATGGCCGCCTGGATCGCCCACTGCGGCAGGGCGGTGGAGCTGGGGGCGCGCGAGTCGACGGCCGTGTGCGAGGCGCTGCAGCGCGGGGCGGCGTAGGAAGCTCGGCAGGTCCGGAAAAGGGTTGCGGCGGTACGAGGATTCGTACCGCCGCTGGCATGCTCACCGAGTTACCAAGCGTCCTCGATATGTTGCCCATCAGGCCGGGAACTTTGCCCGTGACCTGGTGTGGCTGGCCCGTAATCGACGGGTCGACGTCGCGTGGGTGCCCGGTGTTCATGCTTCGGTCCGTGGGGCCAAATGCGTTATTAAGGTGATCCTTTCGGATGTCCTTGGTCTCGCGGGCCGTTAACCCCTTTGTACTCCAGGTCCGAAGCAAGCGGAAGCCCTGGCTGTACTTCTTTACTTTTGGTCTCAAATAGGCTGTAAACGGGCGCCGGGATGTCGAACAGATTCCTGCTGCCGGCGAACCGCCAGGTCAGACGATCGCTGCCCGCCGCCGACTGGCGTACCAGACAAGGCCCGCGGTGGCCGCCGCGGCGCCAATTGCAGCGGCCGCGACGAGGGCCGGGCGCGGCGGTACGGAGAATGCGGGGATCCGCTGCTTGAGCCGGACCGGCCGGTGGAAATCGAGAATCGGCCACCCGCGCGCGAGTGCCTCGCGGCGCAGCGCGCGGTCCGGGTTCACGGCGTGCGGAAGGCCGACCTCCCGCAGCATCGGCAGGTCGGTCACCGAGTCGCTGTAGGCGTAGCAGCGGTCGAGGTCGTACCCCTCGGACCGGGCCAGTTCCTTGATCGCCTCGGCCTTCGTCGGGCCGTACGCGTAGTACTCCACCTCGCCGGTGTAGCAGCCGTCCTCGCCCACGACCATGCGCGTCGCCACCACGCGGTCCGCCCCGAGCAGCTCGCCGATCGGCTCCACCACCTCCGCCCCCGACGTCGACACGATGACGACGTCGCGGCCGGCGGTGTGGTGCTCCTCGATGAGGGACGCGGCCTCGTCGTAGATGATCGGGTCGATCAGGTCGTGCAGGGTCTCGGCGACTATCTCCTTGACCTGCTGGACGTTCCAGCCGCGGACGAGCGAGGACAGGTACTCGCGCGTCCGCTCCATCTGGTCGTGGTCCATGCCGCCGATGAGGAAGACGAACTGGGCATATGCGGTACGCAAGGCGGCCCGGCGGTTGATCAGGCCGCCTTGGTAGAACGACTTGCTGAACGTGAGCGTGCTCGACTTCGCAATGACCGTCTTGTCCAGGTCAAAGAAGGCCGCTGTGCGGGGCAAGGAGTGGTTTTCCACGCCCCGAGCATAGGCGCAGCCCATTCGGCGTAAGGTGGGGCGCGTGGGTTTGCCTGAGAAGGGTCTCGGGTACACCATGGAAGTCACGGATCGTTCGCGACCGTGCTAACCCGGTCCGGCTCCTCCCCCCCCGAGTCGGCCGTGGAGACGACCCCCACTCTCCCCCCCGGTGGGGGTCGTCGCATGTCCGGGCGGGTTTTTCCGCTCTCTTCACCTCCTGGCGCGGCTGTACGGCCGTGATGAGGCGGCTGCGGCCGCCACTTCTGCATGCCCATGATCCGTCACTGTGTGTAGCCGTCGGGCTGCTCTGTGGAAGGCACGCACGGGTGGGCGCAGGGGTCACCGGTATGGGTGATGGCTTTATTCACAACCACCGACTTGTCCACAGTTATCGAGCATGATCCGCAAGATTTCCGGGATCGCTGCACCGTGATTCAAACGCGTCCCGCTCGCGCCGAGTTCAAGACCGGTTCCGGTTTGTCGGGCGGGTTTGGCCGGTTCGTATCGGCCGCTCATATGGAGACCGGTTGCCGGTTCTTCACACGTTTGGGAATCGCGGGGCCGCAGGGGCTGCGCGAGAGATGCAGCGAAGGGGGAGTCGGACCGTGGCCGGAGCCGTCACACATGAACCGCCGCCCGCCGCCTCGGGGCGGCAGGCAGGACCACTGATCGTCACGGAGGACGTCGAACTCCTCGACGACCTGCTGCGCCTGTGCGCCGCGGCAGGAGCGACACCCGAGGTCCACCACTCGGTGCCGGAGCGCGCGGGCGGCTGGGAGGCCGCACCGCTCGTCCTGGTCGGCGACGACGCCGCGCGGCGGCTGCGCGGAGCCGCCCGCAGACGAGGAGTGGTGCTGGTCGGCCGCGACCAGGACGACTCCGGGGTCTGGCGCCGGGCCGTGGAGATCGGCGCCGACCACGTGCTGGTGCTGCCGGACGGCGAACAGTGGCTGGTCGACCGCATCGCCGATGTGGCCGAGGGCGTGGGCCGGCCCGCGCTCACCGTCGGCGTCATCGGGGGCCGCGGCGGGGCCGGGGCGTCCACGCTCGCGTGCGCCCTCGCCGTCACCTCCGCCCGCGAGGGGCTGCGCACCCTGCTCGTGGACGCCGATCCGCTGGGCGGCGGACTCGACGTACTGCTCGGCGGCGAGAGCGCCGAGGGACTGCGCTGGCCCGCCTTCGCCGCCTCCCGCGGCCGGGTCGGCGGCGGGGCCCTGGAGGAGTCGCTGCCGCAGCTCCACTCCCTGCGGGTGCTCAGCTGGGACCGCGGCGACCGCATCGCCGTCCCGGCCCAGGCCGTACGGGCCGTACTCGCGGCGGCCAGGCGGCGGGGCGGCACCGTCGTCGTCGATCTGCCGCGCCGCATCGACGACGGGGTCGCCGAGGCGCTCGCCCAGCTCGATCTCGGGCTCCTGGTCGCGCCCGGCGAACTGCGTGCCGTCGCTGCGGCCGGGCGGGTGGCGTCCGCCGTCGGCATGGTGGTGCGCGATCTGCGGGTCGCGGTACGAGGGCCGTATGCGCCGGGACTGGACGACCGCGAGGTGGCCCGGCTGCTCGGACTGCCCCTGGCCGGCGAGCTGCCCGTGGAGTCGGGGCTGCTGCGCCCGGGGGAGGGCAGGAGGCCGCCCGCCGCGGACGGCCGCGGGCCCCTGGCGCGCTTCTGCAAGGAGTTCTGGGAGCGGGCGCTGACGGAGGCGGGGAGCGCATGAGCACGTATACGGGAGGCGAAGGGACGGCCGGCGCGGGGATCGCTCCGGCGCGAGGGGCTTCCGGAGCGGTGCGGCGGCCGCGCGACAGACCGCGTGTGCCGTCGTGGGCCGCGACGCGTGTGTCGCCGGAGACGGCTCGGCGGCTGGATGAGGGGTCGGGTCCGGGTGATGTGCCGGGGCCTGGCATGGCGGGGCAGCCGCGGCCGGGCGCCGACACGCCGCGCGTGCCGCCGCGGGCTGGGGCGCGTGTGTCCTCCCAGACGGCTGAGCGGCTGGATGTGCCGCGCCCCGGCTCGACGGGGCTGTGGCGAGCGGGCGGCGGTTCGGCATCCGCGGCCGTGGCCGCGCAGATGCCCTCCGGTCTCCTGGACGGCGTACGGCAGTGGCTGGTGGAGAGCGGGGCCGAGCCGACCCCCGCGCGCGTGGCGCAGGCCCTGCGGGAGCAGGGGCGGGTCCTCGGAGATGCCGAAATCCTCGGCGCGGCCGAGCAGTTGCGGTCCGAACTGGTCGGCAGCGGACCTCTGGAACCACTGCTCGTCGATCCGTCGGTCACCGATGTGCTGGTGTCCGCCCCGGACCGGGTCTGGGTCGACCGGGGCGGCGGACTGGAGCTGACGTCGGTGTCCTTCCCGGACGCGGCCGCCGTACGACGTCTCGCGCAGCGCCTGGCCGCGGTGGCCGGGCGGCGGCTCGACGACGCACGGCCGTGGGCCGACGCGCGGCTGCCCGACGGGACGCGGCTGCATGCGGTGCTGCCGCCGGTGGCCGTCGGCTGCACCTGTCTGTCGCTGCGCGTCGTACGGCCCCGGGCGTTCACGCTCGACGAGCTGGTCGCGGCGGGCACGGTGCCGCCGGGCGGTGGCCGCGTGCTGCGGGCACTGCTCGACGCACGGCTGTCCTTCCTCGTCAGCGGCGGGACGGGCAGCGGCAAGACGACTCTGCTGAGCGCGCTGCTGGGACTGGTCGGACGCGGCGAGCGGATCGTGCTCGCCGAGGACTCCGCGGAGCTGCGACCGGACCATCCGCACGTCGTACGGCTGGAGACCAGACCCGCCAACCAGGAGGGCGCGGGCCTCGTCACGCTCCAGGACCTGGTACGGCAGGCACTGCGGATGCGGCCGGACCGGCTGGTCGTGGGCGAGGTGCGCGGCCCCGAAGTGGTGCATCTGCTGGCCGCGTTGAACACCGGCCACGAGGGCGGCTGCGGCACCGTCCACGCGAATGCCGCCTCCGGCGTACCGGCCCGGCTGGAGGCACTCGGTACGGCGGCCGGGCTCGACCGGGCCGCGCTGCACAGCCAGTTGGCGGCGGCGTTGTCGGTGGTCCTGCATCTCGTGCGGGACCGGACCGGACGGCGGCGCATCGCCGAGGTGCACGTACTGGAGCGGGAACCGTCGGGGCTGGTGCGGACGGTGCCGGCGCTGCGGTGGGGGGCGGAGGCGTTCGTGCACGAGCGGGGCTGGGAGCGGCTGCGGGAGCTGCTCCACAGCGGGTCCGGCAAGACCTTCGAAGGGGGACGTCATGGGTGAGACGGCGATGGGAGCGGGCGTGCTGTGCGTCGGCGCGGCGGCCCTGCTGATGGGCGGGTGGCACTCCGGGGCGCGGCGGGCGCAGCTGCTGCTCGCGGGCGGCGGGGTGGTGAGCACCGGGCCGCCGGCCTGGCGGGAGGTCGCCGGAGGGCTGCGGCGGATCCGCGGGCGGCTGCGGCCCGAGTGGTGGGCGGCGGCCGTCGGGGCGGTGCTCGCGGTGCTGGGTGCGTCGGTGCTGCCGGTCGTCGCGGGGGCGGCCGGGGTGCCGTTGCTGCGGCGTATGCGGCTGGCCGGGGAGGCCCGGCGGGACCGGGAGCTCCGCGGGGACGGGGTGATCGCGCTGTGCGGGGCGCTGGCCGGGGAGGTGCGGGCCGGGCGGCAGCCGGGAGATGCGCTGCCGCGTGCCGCGCGGGACTCCGGCGGGCTCGGGGACGCGCAGGCTGCCGTGCTGGCGGCTGCGCGGTTCGGCGGCGACGTCCCGGACGCGCTCGCGGCGGCGGCACGGCAGCCGGGCGCCGAGGGACTGCTGGGCCTCGCCGCGTGCTGGCGGGTGGCCGTGGACCAGGGCGCGGGCCTCGCCGCCGGGCTCGACCGGCTCGAAGGGGCGTTGCGGGCCGAACGGGACCAACGCGCGGATCTGCGCGCCCAGTTGGCGGGGGCGAAGTCCACGGCGGTGATGCTGGCGGGACTGCCGGCCTTGGGTCTCGCCCTGGGGACCGCCCTCGGGGCCGACCCCCTGCACGTGCTGCTGCACACCGGGGCGGGGCTCGGCTGCCTGCTGGTCGGCGGTCTGCTGGAGGGCCTCGGGATGTGGTGGGCGATGTGGATCGTGCGAGGAGCGGAGGCGGCGTGAGCACGGAAGTTGTCCACAGGCTGGGGGCGGCCGTGGGGATGTTGCTCGTCCTCGGGTGGCTGCTGCGCCGGCTGGAGGCCGTACGGCGTGAGCGGAGAGTGCGCAGGCGGCTGGCCGGGCTGGTGGACGGTGCCGGGGTGACGCGGGGCCGGCCGCGTTTCGAGGCACGGAATGCGGCGCGGCGGTGGCTGCCCGCGGTGGGCGTGGTGGGTGCCGGATGGGTCCTGGTCGGCGACCTTGCAGGAGTCGTGGTGGGGCTGGCCGTCGCGGGCGGGCTGTGGTGGTGGCGTGGCCGGCAGCCGGCCGGGAGCGACGCGGAGGCCTGCGACCCGGCGGAGGCGGCTCGTCAACTCCCGCTCTCGGCCGATCTGGTGGCCGCGTGCATCGCCGCCGGTGCGGGGCCCGTGGTCGCGGCGCAGGCCGTGGGCGAAGCCCTGGGCGGTCCTGTCGGGGAGGCGTTGGCGCGGGGCGCGGCCGAGGTGCGGCTCGGCGGCGAACCGGCAGAGGCCTGGCGGCGGCTGGCCGCGCTGCCGGGTGCCGAGGCCCTGGCCCGGCTGCTGGAACGGGCCGACGTGTCCGGTCTCCCCGCCGCCGCACCGGTCGCACGGCTCGCGGCGGACGTCCGCGCCGACCGGTCCCGCACCGCGACGGCACGCGCCCGGCGGGCGGCCGTCATGGTCACCGCACCGGTGGGCCTGTGTTTCCTGCCCGCCTTCATCACGGTCGGCGTACTGCCCGTGGTGATCGGGCTCGCGGGTGGGGTGCTGGGAGGGGGTGGTGGATGACGGGACGGAGCGGACGGCGCCCCGGGCGCCGGCATCGAGCAGTGAATGGTCAACAGGACTGAACCTCACGGGGGTTGAGATGTGCAAAGCGGTACGGGCGCGGCTGCGTGCCCTGGTGTGCAGGGCGCGTGCGGCGCGCAGGGACGCGGGGATGGTCACCTCGGAGTACGCGATGGGGATCGTGGCGGCGGTGGCGTTCGCGGTGGTCCTCTACAAGGTGGTGACCAGCGGAGAGGTCGGCGCGGAGCTGCAGGGCATCGTGAAGCGGGCACTCGATGCGCAGATGTGAGCGGGGCGGGGACGGGGGGTTCGTGACGGCGGAGTCGGCCATGGTGCTGCCCGTGCTGGTGATGTTCGCGATGGCCCTGGTGTGGGCGCTGCTCGTCGTGGCCGCACAGATCCGGTGCGTGGACGCGGCGCGCACCGGGGCGCGTGCGGCGGCCCGCCAGGACCCGGGCGACAAGGTCGTCCAAGTGGCCCGTCAGGCGGCCCCGCGCGGCGCGAAGGTCACGGTCGACCGGGAGGGGGACCAGGTCCGCGTGGTCGTGGCGGCCAGGCCGCCGCTGCTGCGCGGTCTGCCCTTCGACGTGCGGGAGGAGGCCGTGGCCGCGGCGGAGGAGACCGTGGGGGTGGGGCCGTGACCGGCGGCTTCTTCACCCGCCGGTGGGCCGTCGTCCGGGGCGGGGACCGCGGTTCCGCCACCGTCTGGAGCCTCGGTGCGATCACCGTGCTGTGCGTGGTGTTCGGGGTCGTGCTCGCCCTGGGGCAGGCCGTCGTGGTCCGGCACCGTGCGGCCGGCGGTGCGGACCTCGCGGCACTCGCGGCGGCGGACCACTGGGCGGACGGCACCGCGACGGCCTGCGCCCGGGCCGAACGGGTGGCCCGGGCGCAGGGCATCCGGCTGGTGCGGTGCGTGATCGTCGGTGAGGTCTCGGACGTGACGGCGGCCTCGGGGCGGGGACCGTTCGCGGCGGAGGTCAGGGCGCGGGCGGGACCTGCGGGGCCGCCGACGCCGACGGTGCCTCCGGACCGGGCTCCGCCACCGGGTCCTCCCCGGCCTTCTCCTCCGGCGCCCCCCGCAACAGCACCGTGAGCAGCCGCACCGCCCCCCTCTTGTGCAGCGGATCGTTGCCGTTGCCGCACTTGGGGGACTGGATGCAGGACGGGCAGCCGGCCTCGCACTCGCAGGACCCGATGGCCTGGCGGGTCGCGGTGAGCCAGGCGCGGGCGGTGTGGAAGGCGCGCTCGGCGAATCCCGCGCCGCCCGGGTGGCCGTCGTAGACGAAGACCGTCGGGAGGAGGGTGTCGGGGTGCAGCGGGACGGAGACCCCGCCGATGTCCCAGCGGTCGCAGGTCGCGAAGAGGGGCAGCATGCCGATCGACGCGTGCTCGGCGGCGTGCAGGGCGCCGCCGAGGATCTCCGGGCCGATCCGGGCCTCGTCCAGCTGGTCCTCGGTGACCGTCCACCACACCGCCCGCGTGCGCAGCGTACGGGGAGGGAGGTCGAGTTTCGTCTCGCCGAGCACTTCCCCGGTGATGAGCCGACGACGCAGGAAGGAGACCACTTGGTTGGTGACCTCGACGGATCCGTAGCACAGCCGCCCGTCGCCCCAGGGGATCTCGGTGTCCGTCTCCAGGACGGTGATGGACGTCGTGTCCCGGGCGACCGTCGAATACGAGGGGCTCGCCTCCGTGACCAGGGCCACCGAGTCCTCCAGGTCCAGGGAACGCACGAGGTAGGTACGTCCCTGGTGGAGGTGGACCGCTCCCTCGTGGACGGTGGTGTGGGCGGCGCCCGCGTCGACCGTGCCGAGCAGACGGCCCGTGCCGGACTCGACGACCTGGACCGGCCGGCCGCCCTCGCCGCGGATGTCGGTGAGGTCGGCGGCACGCTCCCGGCGGGTCCAGTGCCAGGCCTTCGTACGGCGACGGAGCAGCTTCGCGGCCTCCAGCTGCGGCAGCAGCTCCTCACAGGCGGGGCCGAAGAGCTCGAAGTCCTCGTCCGTCAGCGGCAGTTCCGCGGCGGCCGCGCACAGGTGCGGGGCCAGGACGTAGGGGTTGTCGGGGTCGAGGACCGTGGACTCCACGGGCTGGTCGAAGAGGGCCTCGGGGTGGTGGACGAGGAACGTGTCCAGCGGGTCGTCGCGGGCGACCAGGACGGCCAGGGCCCCCTGCCCGGCGCGTCCGGCGCGGCCCGCCTGCTGCCACAGGGACGCGCGCGTGCCCGGATATCCGGCGATCACCACGGCGTCCAGCCCCGAGACGTCGATGCCGAGTTCGAGCGCGGTGGTCGCGGCGAGGCCGAGGAGTTCGCCGGAGTGCAGGGCCTGTTCGAGGGCGCGGCGCTCCTCGGGGAGATAGCCGCCTCGGTATGCCGCGACACGCCGGGCGAGGGAGCGGTCGACCTCGGCGAGACGTTCCTGTGCGATCACCGAGATCAGCTCGGCGCCGCGCCGGGAGCGCACGAAGGCGACCGAGCGGACACCCTGCACCGTGAGGTCGGTCAGCAGGTCGGCCGTCTCGGCGGTGGCGGTACGCCGGACGGGTGCACCCTTCTCGCCCTGCATCTCGGTGAGCGGGGGCTCCCAGAGGGCGAACACCAGTTCACCGCGCGGTGAGGCGTCGTCGGCCACCTCGACCACCGGGAGGCCGGTCAGGCGCCGGGCGGCGACCGAGGGCTCCGCGGCGGTCGCGGAGGCGAGCAGGAAGACCGGGGAGGCGCCGTAGCGGGCGCAGAGGCGGCGCAGGCGGCGCAGCACCTGGGCGACGTGCGAGCCGAAGACGCCGCGGTAGGTGTGGACCTCGTCGATGATCACGTACTTCAGCGACTTCAGGAAGGAGGACCAGCGGGGGTGGGACGGGAGGATGCCGCGGTGCAACATGTCCGGGTTGGTCAGGACGTAGTTGGCGTACTGGCGGACCCATTCGCGTTCCTCGAAGGGCGTGTCCCCGTCGTACACCGCAGGACGTACGGCATTTCCCAGAGGTTGTGAAAGTTCCTTCACGGAACGCCACTGGTCCGCCGCAAGAGCCTTGGTGGGAGCCAGGTAGAGCGCGGTGCTCCCGCGGCCGTTCGGGGCCTGTGAACCGTCCAGGAGCGTCGAGAGCACCGGGACGAGGTAGGCCAGGGACTTGCCGGACGCCGTGCCCGTGGCGACGACCACCGAGTCGCCGTCCAGCGCGTGCTCGGCGGCGCGTGCCTGGTGGGCCCAGGGGTGCTCGATGCCGCAGGCCTGCACCGCCGCGATGACCTCCGGGCGAATCCGGTCAGGCCAGACGGCATGGCGGCCCTCGCGCGGGGGCAAGTGCTCCGTATGAGTGATGCGCGAAGCCCGGCTCGGCCCGGAGGCGAGCCGGCCCAGGATCGTGCCCGGTGCGAGCCGGGACACGGGGTCCGACGGGGATCGATCGGATCGGTGATTCTTGGCCATCGGCACCGAGTGTGTCACCGGCGTGACGGACAATGGGACCAAGGCGTCGTGCACGTCTGCCGTAAGTGATTGAATGCCATCGCGGCTGGCGAACCGTTCCGGGGGCTCTGCCGAGGTGTCCCGAGGGGCGACCGCTCGAGTAGCAAGGTGCTGGAGGATCCGTGGACCTGTCCCTGTCGACCCGTACCGTCGGCGATCGTACGGTCGTCGAGGTCGGTGGAGAAATCGACGTATATACCGCGCCCAAGCTGCGCGAGCAGCTGGTCGAGCTGGTGAACGACGGGAGTTTCCACCTCGTCGTCGACATGGAGGGCGTGGACTTCCTCGACTCCACCGGGCTCGGCGTGCTGGTCGGCGGCCTGAAGCGGGTACGTGCCCATGAGGGCTCGCTGCGCCTGGTCTGCAACCAGGAGCGCATTCTGAAGATCTTCCGTATCACCGGCCTCACCAAGGTGTTCCCGATCCACACCTCGGTCGAGGAAGCGGTGGCGGCCACCGACTGACCACCGCCCCAGGGAGCGGGAAAGGACCGCTCCCAAGGCGGAAGAAGTTCAATGAGGGGGTCCGGGCTTTCGGCAGCCCGGTCCCCCGACCGCACGCCCGTAGTTCCGAGGGGGATGCATGGCCACCGTTGAACTCCGCTTCAGCGCGCTGCCCGAGCACGTCAGGACCGCACGGCTGGTGGCGGCAGCGGTGGCGCGCAGGGCCGGAGTGGACGAGGCCGTCCTCGACGAGGTCAGACTCGCCGTCGGCGAGGCCTGCAGCCGTGCCGTCGGACTGCACCAGAGCGCCGGGATCACGGCGCCGGTAAAGGTGCAGCTGGTCGAGGAGGAGAAACAGTTCTCCATCGAGGTCGGCGACGAGGCACCACGCTCGTCCCCCGGAGACGGGGCGCCGGGCTCGGCGGGTGAGGACGTGGATACCGAGGAGGACGAAATGGGCCTCGCGGTCATCAGCGGACTCGTCGACGACGTGGAGGTGTCCGCCGGCGCGCACGGCGGGCTGATCCGCATGACCTGGCCGACCACGCCACCGCCCACTGCGGTGCTCGCCTGACTCACCCTCGCAAGACGTCCAAGGGCCCTGCTGAGCAGGGCCCTTGGTGTTTTTCCGGCCGTTCCCGGGAATTCGTGAAGGAATTCACGATCAATCACCCGATAATTTGATCAAGCGTCAATGCAGGCGTCAATGCCTTTGAGGCATTACCTCTTTCGGGTTCTGTGGCTTGACGTCGATCATTTGCTGAAGAGCATGTGAAGGCTAATTCCGTTTACCGCGGACTGTTTTGATCAGGTCGCGGTACCTACAATCCGTCCACATCTTGAGCTCAGCCCAAGCGTCAAGGAGGACGAATGGCGGGGCTTTCTACCCCTCATCAGTTTGACCACCCCACGACCCTCGCAGCCGCAGTACTGACAGACGACAACCGGATCATCGTGACGGTCATCGGGGTCGTCGCGCTGGCCGCACTCGTGGTCGCAGGCATCCTGGTCCGCCAGGTGCTGGCGGCGGACGAGGGCACCGACAGCATGAAGGAGATCGCAGGAGCGGTCCAGGAAGGTGCGAATGCCTATCTGGCCCGGCAGCTGCGCACGCTCGGCGTATTCGCCGTCGTCGTGTTCTTCCTGCTCATGCTGCTGCCCGCGGACGACTGGAATCAGCGCGCCGGACGATCGATCTTCTTTCTGATCGGCGCGGCGTTCTCGGCAGCCACCGGCTATATCGGTATGTGGCTCGCCGTGCGCAGCAATGTCCGTGTCGCCGCGGCGGCCCGGGAAGCGACCCCGGCGGAGGGTGAGCCGGAAAAGGATCTCACCGCCGTCTCGCACAAAGCCATGAAGATCGCTTTCCGTACGGGCGGCGTCGTCGGCATGTTCACAGTGGGGCTCGGTCTGCTGGGCGCCTCCTGCGTGGTGCTGGTGTACGCGGCCGACGCGCCGAAAGTGCTCGAAGGCTTCGGCCTCGGGGCCGCCCTGATCGCCATGTTCATGCGTGTCGGCGGCGGCATCTTCACCAAGGCCGCCGACGTCGGCGCCGACCTGGTCGGCAAGGTCGAGCAGGGCATTCCGGAGGACGACCCGCGCAATGCCGCGACCATCGCCGACAATGTGGGCGACAACGTCGGCGACTGCGCGGGCATGGCGGCCGACCTGTTCGAGTCGTACGCCGTGACCCTGGTCGCCGCGCTGATCCTCGGCAAGGTGGCCTTCGGCGACTCCGGACTGGCCTTCCCGCTGATCGTGCCCGCGATCGGTGTCGTCACCGCCATGATCGGCATCTTCGCGGTCGCCCCGCGCCGGGCCGACCGCAGTGGCATGACTGCGATCAACCGGGGCTTCTTCATCTCCGCGGCGATCTCGCTCGTGCTGGTGGCGGCGGCCGTCTTCATCTATCTCCCGTCCAAGTACTCGGACCTCGACGGCGTCACCGATGCCGCCATCAAGGCCAAGGACGGCGACCCGCGGATCCTCGCGGTCGTCGCGGTGGCGATCGGCATCGTGCTGGCCGCTGTGATCCAGCAGCTGACCGGCTACTTCACCGAGACCAACCGCCGCCCTGTCATGGACATCGGCAAGACCTCGCTGACCGGCCCGGCCACCGTCGTCCTCGCCGGTATCTCGGTGGGTCTGGAATCGGCCGTGTACACCGCCCTGCTGATCGGTCTCGGCGTCTACGGGGCCTTCCTGCTCGGCGGCACGTCGATCATGCTTGCGCTGTTCGCTGTGGCGCTGGCCGGCACCGGCCTGCTCACCACGGTCGGCGTGATCGTCGCGATGGACACCTTCGGCCCGGTCTCCGACAACGCGCAGGGCATCGCCGAGATGTCCGGCGACGTCACAGGCGCCGGCGCCCAGGTGCTCACCAACCTGGACGCGGTCGGCAACACCACCAAGGCCATCACCAAGGGCATCGCCATCGCCACCGCGGTCCTCGCGGCATCGGCGCTCTTCGGGTCGTACCGTGACGCGATCACGACCGGCGCGCAGGACGTCGGCGAGAAGCTCTCCGGAGCGGGCGCCCCGATGAGCCTGATGATGGACATCTCGCAGCCCAACAACCTCGTCGGCCTGATCGCGGGCGCGGCGGTCGTCTTCCTCTTCTCGGGGCTGGCGATCAACGCGGTGTCGCGGTCGGCGGGGTCCGTGGTCTACGAGGTGCGGCGGCAGTTCCGCGAGCATCCCGGGATCATGGACTACACCGAGAAGCCCGAGTACGGGCGCGTCGTCGACATCTGCACCAAGGACGCGCTGAGGGAACTCGCCACGCCTGGTCTGCTCGCCGTGATGGCGCCCATCTTCATCGGGTTCACGCTCGGTGTCGGCGCGCTCGGCGCCTATCTGGCCGGCGCGATCGGCACGGGCACGCTGATGGCGGTGTTCCTCGCCAACTCCGGCGGGGCCTGGGACAACGCCAAGAAACTCGTCGAGGACGGTCACCACGGCGGCAAGGGCAGCGAGGCCCACGCCGCGACGGTGATCGGCGACACGGTCGGCGACCCCTTCAAGGACACCGCGGGTCCCGCGATCAACCCGCTGCTGAAGGTGATGAACCTGGTGTCGCTGCTCATCGCACCCGCGGTGATCAAGTTCAGCTACGGCGACGACAAGAACCTCGGGGTACGGATCGCCATCGCGGTTCTCGCCCTGCTTGTCATCGTCGGGGCGGTCTACGTCTCCAAGCGGCGCGGGATCGCCGTGGGCGACGAGGGTGGCGCCGAACGGGTGGCCAAGTCGGCCGATCCTGCGGTGGTTTCGTAGGCGGCCCCACGAGGTCCTTCTCAAGAGGCGGGCGGGCGGCGCGTGTTGACGCGTCGCCCGCCCGTCCGCTGTTTTCACACCCTCGCCGTGAGCCTTCTCTCGCCTGGTGTAATTGGTCACAAAAGGTGTCATAGTCGTCGTTCGGCATGCGGCTGTCACCCGTCCGGCGTGTATGTTCCGGGGCCGAGAGCCATGGAAGGGACCAATCCGGTGAACAAGAAGCTCGCGGCCGCACTGTCCGGCGGTGCGGTACTGGTACTGGCGCTGTCCGGATGCACCAGCAGCAGCAAAGGCAACGACAAGCTGGATGCCTGGGCCAAGCAGGTCTGCGACGCGGTGCAGCCGCAGGCGAAGAAGATCGAGGCCGCCAATGCCGCGATCCAGAAGCAGACCTCGGACAACAGCACGCCGGACGCCGTCCGCAAGACCGACGCCCAGGCCTTCCAGGACATGTCGGACGCCTACAAGGCGATCGGCGACGCGGTCCGCAAGGCCGGGGCCCCCGATGTCGACAACGGTGCGAAGAAGCAGACGGACGCGGTCAAGGAGCTCGACGACATCGCCGCGTCGTACGCCGCTCTGAAGAAGCAGGTCGACGGGCTCGACGTCAAGGACCAGGCCAAGTTCGCCGACGGCCTCAAGGGCATCGCGACCTCGCTGGACAAGCTGAGCACGAGCGGCAACGACGCCCTGAAGAACCTCGAGGCGGGCGACGTCGGCAAGTCGATGGCCAAGCAGTCCAGCTGCAAGAGCGCTTCCACCGCCCCCTCGCCGGCGGCGAGCTGAGCCAAAGCTGCAGCCGACCCCTCGGCCCCGCCACAATGGGGGCGTGAGTACCTCAGGTCTGCCCGCCCTGCCCGCTGCCCCCGCTCCCGGCCGTACCGACGTCGCCGCCCGGCTGCGGGACGCCCTGCTCGGGGCGTCTTTCACCGCCGACGGCCTGCTCGAACTGCTCGGCGCCCCCGCGTACGCGGCGCTGGCGCGCAGCGAGACCGTGCCCGCACTCCGGGCGACCCGTGGGGACACGCCGCTGGAGCTGCTCGTACGGCTGTTCCTGCTGCAGCAGCCCGTGCCGCACGCGCGCGTGGCCGGCGTTCTGCCCGTCGAGGAGTGTCTGGAGGACGGCTGGCTGGTGCGCGTGGGTGGAGCCTCCAAGGACGACGTGGCCGCCACCGTTGATGTACGGCCGTACGGCGGGCCCGGCGGCGAGGACTGGTTCATCGTGTCCGACCTCGGGTGTGCGGTCGGTGGAGCGGGCGGGATCGGCAGCCGCGAGGAGGGCGTCGTCCTCGGCGTCGGCGGCGCGTCCACGACCCTTGCGGGCATCACCGTCCGTACGCCCGTCTCCGCCGCCCTCGACCTCGGCACCGGCTCCGGTATCCAGGCGCTGCACGCCGCACAGCACGCCACGCGCGTGACGGCGACCGATCTCAACCCGCGCGCGCTGCACATCACCGCGCTCACGCTGGCGCTCTCCGGCGCACCGGCGGCCGAGCTGCGCGAGGGCTCGCTGTTCGAGCCGGTGCGTGAGGACGAGACGTACGACCTGATCGTGTCGAACCCTCCCTTCGTGATCTCGCCCGGCGCACGGCTGACCTACCGGGACGGCGGGATGAGCGGGGACGATCTGTGCCGCACGCTCGTTCAAGGTGCGGGCGACCGCCTGAACGAGGGCGGGTTCGCGCAGTTTCTCGCCAACTGGCAGCACGTGGAGGGGGAGGACTGGCAGGACAGGATCAGGTCGTGGGTGCCGCGCGGCTGCGACGCCTGGATCGTGCAGCGCGAGGTCCAGGACGTCACGCAGTACGCCGAGTTGTGGCTCAGGGACGCCGGTGACCACCGGGGCGACCCGGCCGAGTACCAGGCGCGCTACGACGCCTGGCTGGACGAGTTCGAGGCGCGCAAGGTGAAGGCCGTCGGGTTCGGCTGGATCACCCTGCGCAGGACGACGGCCGCCGTGCCCTCGATCACCGTGGAGGAGTGGCCGCACCCGGTCGAGCAGCCGCTCGGCGACACGGTACGGGCGCACTTCGACCGCCTCGACTTTCTGCGGGCGCACGACGACGCGGCCCTGCTCGAAGGGCACTTCAAGCTCGTCTCCGAGGTCGTCCAGGAGCAGGTCGGGCTGCCCGGCGCCGAGGACCCGGAGCACGTCGTGCTGCGCCAGCACCGGGGCATGCGGCGGGCCACCAAGGTGGACACCGTCGGCGCGGGCTTCGCGGGCGTGTGCGACGGTTCGCTGAGCGCCGGCCGCATCCTGGACGCGATCGCCCAACTGGTCGGCGAGGACCCGGTGTTGCTGCGCGACCGTACGCCGGCGCAGATCAGACTGCTGGTGGAGCAGGGATTCCTCGAGCCGGCGTAGGGGCGCGACGGCGAAGGGGGCCGTTTTAGGGACGCGGGCACGGATTGCGGGTCTGTGGCGGCGGAAGTTCACGCGCCCTGGCGAATTGACCGGTGAGAAGGTCATCGGCAAAGCGAACGAGTTGTGCCGGAACAAGCAGGGACCAGCTGTGCCGGAACAAGCAGAAACAAGCTGTGCAGCAACTAATTCGAGTCGACCTGCGCGCCGCGGCCCGAGCACATCGGGTACGGCTGCGTGGCGGGAGGGAACCACTGGGGCGCGTGTGAAGGCCGGGCGAGGTCCCGGTCCCGGGTGAGTCTCCGGGTCCGTCGGCTCCGCGTTCACCCCGGGTTCGCCTGTGCGCCGCCCGCGCGTGTCAGTCTCGCCGGGCGGGGCACTCGCGAACGGGAGAAAAGGGGCACGGCAAGCCATGGAGAGCGGACCGGCGATCTTCGCGGGAGTGGTGTTCGCCCTGTTCGGAGGGGCGCTGCTGGCATGGACCGTGGCCCGGGTGGGGCGCCGCGAGCCGGTCGCCCACGGTGTGAACCCCGTCGCATCGGCGACCGTCGCGAGCCTTGCCTCGGTGATCATGCTGGCCCTCGGGGCATGGTGCCTGACCCGGGTCTGAAAGCAGCCCCGGAGCTGCGGCTTGGTTAATTGAGAGGTGATCCTCCGGACTGGCTCGAAAAGGCCGGTGGGTACTCCGGGCGGCAGGAATGGCGGTAGTCGGGTTACCGTTCGAGTGGCCGTTGCGGGCTTTTCCCGTTTGACACGGGGGCGGGATGTACCGTCACACTCCGCAGCGTCACCACGACCCGCCCCCGGGACCGAGAACCATCCGGGGAGGCCCCAGCGTCGACCGGAGAGAAGAGCGAAGTTGTCCCCGACCAGCGAGACCGCACACGGCGGCCGCCGACTCGTCATCGTCGAGTCGCCTGCCAAGGCGAAGACGATCAAGGGCTACCTCGGCCCCGGCTACACCGTCGAGGCGAGCGTCGGGCACATCCGCGACCTTCCCAACGGCGCCGCGGAGGTGCCGGAGAAGTACACCGGCGAGGTCCGCCGCCTCGGTGTGGACGTCGAGCACGACTTCCAGCCCGTCTATGTGGTCAACGCTGACAAGAGGGCCCAGGTCAAGAAGCTCAAGGACCTGCTCGCCGACTCCGACGAGCTCTTCCTCGCCACCGATGAGGACCGCGAGGGCGAGGCCATCGCGTGGCACCTCCTGGAGGTGCTGAAGCCCAAGGTCCCGGTCAAGCGCATGGTGTTCCACGAGATCACCAAGGACGCGATCCGCGAGGCCGTCGCCAACCCGCGCGACCTCAACAAGCGCATGGTCGACGCCCAGGAGACCCGCCGCATCCTCGACCGTCTCTACGGCTACGAGGTCTCGCCGGTCCTGTGGAAGAAGGTCATGCCGCGGCTGTCGGCCGGCCGTGTCCAGTCCGTGGCGACACGACTCGTGGTGGAGCGGGAACGCGAGCGCATCGCTTTTCGTTCTGCCGAGTACTGGGACCTGACGGGCACCTTCGCGACCGGCCGCGCGGGGGACGCGTCGGACCCGTCGTCGCTGGTCGCCCGCCTGCAGACCGTCGACGGCAGGCGGGTCGCGCAGGGCCGCGACTTCGACTCCCTGGGACAACTCAAGAGCGCGAACACCCTCCACCTCGACGAGGCGAACGCCCGCGCCCTCGCCGCCGCCCTGGAGAGCACGCAGTTCTCGGTGCGCTCGGTCGAGTCCAAGCCGTACCGCCGCTCGCCGTACGCCCCGTTCCGTACGACGACGCTGCAGCAGGAGGCGAGCCGCAAGCTGGGCTTCGGCGCGAAGGCCACCATGCAGGTCGCGCAGAAGCTGTACGAGAACGGCTACATCACCTACATGCGTACGGACTCCACGACGCTGAGCGACACCGCCGTGGCCGCCGCCCGCGCCCAGGTGACGCAGCTGTACGGCGCCGACTACCTGCCGTCGGCCCCGCGGACGTACGCCGGCAAGGTCAAGAACGCGCAGGAGGCGCACGAGGCGATCCGGCCCTCGGGTGATCGTTTCCGCACTCCCGCCGAGACCGGCCTGACCGGCGACCAGTTCAAGCTGTACGAGCTGATCTGGAAGCGGACCGTCGCCTCCCAGATGAAGGACGCGACCGGCAACTCCGTCACGGTGAAGATCGGCGGCACGGCCGCCGACGGCCGGGACGTCGAGTTCAGCGCGTCCGGCAAGACCATCACCTTCCACGGCTTCCTGAAGGCCTACGTCGAGGGTGCCGACGACCCGAACGCCGAGCTGGACGACCGCGAGCGCCGGCTGCCGCAGGTCGCCGAGGGCGACCGGCTCAGCGCCGAGGAGATCACGGTCGACGGGCACGCCACCAAGCCCCCGGCCCGCTACACCGAGGCCAGCCTGGTCAAGGAGCTCGAAGAGCGCGAGATCGGCCGTCCGTCGACGTATGCGTCGATCATCGGCACGATCCTCGATCGCGGCTATGTCTTCAAGAAGGGCACGGCGCTCGTCCCGTCCTTCCTGTCCTTCGCCGTGGTCAACCTCCTGGAGAAGCACTTCGGGCGGCTCGTGGACTACGACTTCACCGCCAGGATGGAGGACGACCTCGACCGCATCGCGCGCGGCGAGGCGCAGGCCGTGCCGTGGCTGAAGCGGTTCTACTTCGGCGAGGGCGTCACCAACGGCAGCGCGGCCGACGCCGGCAACGGCGACGGGGACCACCTCGGCGGCCTCAAGGAGCTGGTGACCGACCTGGGTGCGATCGACGCGCGCGAGGTGTCGTCGTTCCCGGTGGGCAACGACATCGTGCTGCGCGTCGGGCGCTACGGCCCGTACATCGAGCGCGGCGAGAAGGACGCCGAGGGCCACCAGCGGGCCGACGTGCCCGAGGACCTCGCGCCGGACGAGCTGAGCGTCGAGCTCGCGGAGGAACTGCTTGCCAAGCCGAGCGGTGACTTCGAGCTCGGTGCCGACCCGCAGACGGGCCATCAGATCATCGCCCGCGACGGCCGCTACGGCCCGTACGTCACCGAGGTGCTCCCCGAGGGCACCCCGAAGACCGGCAAGAACGCCGTGAAGCCGCGTACGGCCTCGCTGTTCAAGTCGATGTCGCTGGACACGGTGACGCTCGAGGACGCGCTCAAGCTGATGTCGCTGCCGCGGGTCGTCGGTACGGACGCCGAGGGCCAGGAGATCACCGCGCAGAACGGGCGGTACGGGCCGTACCTGAAGAAGGGCACGGATTCGCGTTCGCTGCAGTCCGAGGAGCAGCTCTTCACGATCACGCTCGAAGAGGCCCTGCAGATCTACTCGCAGCCCAAGCAGCGTGGCCGTGCGGCCGCCAAGCCGCCGCTGAAGGAGCTGGGCACCGACCCGGTCAGTGAGAAGCCGGTGGTCGTCAAGGACGGCCGCTTCGGGCCGTACGTCACCGACGGGGAGACCAACGCGACCCTGCGCTCCGGCGACAGCGTCGAGGAGATCACCCCCGAGCGCGGCTTCGAACTGCTCGCCGAGAAGCGGGCGAAAGCGCCCGCCAAGAAGACGGCGAAGAAGGCGCCCGCGAAGAAGGCCCCGGCCAAGAAGGCGACGGCCGCCAAGAAGACGGCGGCGAAGAAGACGACGGCTGCGAAGAAGACGGCTGCCAAGACGACCACCGCCAAGAAGACCGCCGCGAAGAAGGCGACGGCTTCGAAGACGACGTCGGACGACTGAGTCAAGGCGACTGAGCCGGGGCACCTTCCTCCACGGACGCTTCGCAAAACGAACGCCCCGATATCGCTTTGGTGTCGGGGCGTGCGCACGTCCGCACGCGCGCCCCGGGCTGTCAGTCGGTCCCGATAGGCTGAATGCATGACGCGAGCCGAGCAGCCAACGGGCCACCACCCGGCCCCCGACGACGCCCTTGTCGCGGACTCCCGCGAGCGTGCCGTCCGCGCCCTGCTGCGCCGACCGCAGTTGCGACGGCTGTGGAGCGCACAACTCGTGGGCGGAGTCGGCGACACCCTCGCCCTCCTCGTGCTGGTGCTCCTCGCCCTCCAGGCGGCGATCGGCGAGGGCTCGTTCGGCGGTGGGTACCGGGGCGTGGCGTTCGCAGTGGCGACCGTTTTCGGAGTGCGCATCCTGGCGACGCTGCTCTTCGGAGCCGTCCTGCTGGGGCCGCTGACCTCCCTGACGTCCCAGGAGGGCCCGCTCGACCGCCGCTGGACCATGGTCGGCGCGGACGGCGTCCGGGTCGCCGCGCTGATCGTCGCGCCCCTGTGGATCGACTGGACTCCCGGCAATGCGCTCGCCGCGCTGCTGGTCACGGCCTTCGTCACCGCGGTTGCCGAGCGCTTCTGGACGGTGTGCCGCGAGAGCGCGGCGCCCGCCCTGCTGCCGGCCCCGCCCCCGGAGGGCGCGACGGTACGACCGCTGCCGGACCACATGGACGCTCTGCGCCGCCTCTCGCTGCGTACGAGTTTCGTGGCGATCCCGCTGGCGGCCGCCGCGCTCGTCGTCGCGGGGCTGCTCAACAACCTTCTCGGCACCGGGCTCGACTGGTTCGACCAGCACCAGGCGGCCCTCGCCTCGTATGTGGCGGCCGGCCTGTTCGCCGCGTCGCTGTCCGTGGTGACCTTCCTGGAGCTGCCCGACACGCGCACCCCGCGCGCGCGTTCGCCGCTGGAGGGGCTGCGCCGCCCCAGGACGGGCACGGGCGTGGACAAGGGCCGCACCGGCGCCATCCCGCTGCTCGTGCTCGCGGCCGCCGCTGTCGCGGGGGCGGTCTCCGCGGCCGTCGCCGTCTGCGTGCTGCACGCCACGGACCTGCACGGCGGCCCGGTGACGTACGGGCTGCTGGTGCTCGCGCTGACGGGCGGTGTCGTCGTCGGCATCCGTACGGCGCCTTCCGTGCTGCCGACCCTGTCGCGGCGCCGGCTGCTCGCGCTGGCGATCGCCTTCACCGGCGTGGCGCTGCTGGCCGCCGGGCTCGTCCCGGACGTCACCACGGTCATGCTGATCGTCGCCCTGGCCGGCATCGGCGCGGGTGTGGCCGCCAACACCGGCCACACGCTGCTCGACCAGGAGGCCGAGGACTACCGGCGGGCGCGTACGACGGAGCACCTGCACGCGGTGGTACGTGTGTGCGTGGCGCTCGGCGCCGTGATCGCGCCCGTGGTGGCGACGGGGATCGGGCCGCACCGGCTGGAGAACGGCAAGTTCGTGTTCGCACACGGCGGCGCCGCGTTCACCCTGATGCTGGTGGGGGCGCTGCTGCTGCCGGTGGCCGCCCTGGTGCTGGCCAAGGTCGACGACCGCTCGGGCGTGCCGCTGCGGCACGACCTGCGGGACGCGCTGCTGGGCGGCGACGACCCGGTGACGGTACCGGCCTCGAACGGTTTCTTCATCGCTCTGGAGGGCGGCGACGGGGCCGGCAAGTCCACGCAGGCCGAGGCCCTCGCCGAGTGGATCCGCGGCAAGGGCCACGAGGTCGTGCTGACCCGTGAGCCGGGGGCGACACCGGTGGGCAAGCGCCTGCGGTCGATCCTGCTGGACGTGTCGAGCGCGGGGCTGTCCCACCGAGCGGAGGCCCTGCTGTACGCGGCGGACCGCGCGGAACACGTGGACACCGTGGTCAGGCCCGCGCTGGAGCGGGGCGCGGTGGTCATCTCCGACCGCTACATCGACTCCTCGGTGGCCTACCAGGGGGCGGGCCGTGATCTGTCCCCGACCGAGATCGCCCGTATCAACCGCTGGGCGACGAACGGCCTCGTGCCGCATCTGACCGTCCTCCTCGACGTCGCGCCGGACATCGCGCGCGAGCGGTTCACGGAGGCGCCGGACCGGCTGGAGTCGGAGCCGGCCGAGTTCCACGCGCGCGTGCGGTCCGGTTTCCTCACGCTGGCCGCGGCCGACCCCGGGCGCTACCTGGTGGTGGACGCGGGCCAGGAGCCCGAGGCCGTCACCACCGTCGTACGGCACCGGCTCGACCAGATGCTGCCGCTGTCCGAGGCCGAGGTGAAGGCCCAGGAGGAGGCGCGCAAGAAGGCCGAGGAGGAGGCCCGCCGCAGGGCCGAGGAGGAGGCCGCGCGCAAGGCCGAGGAGGAGCGGCTGGAGCGCGAGCGCCAGGAGCAGCTCGAGCGCCTGCGCGCCGAGGAGGAGGAGCGCAAGCGGCGCGAGCTGGAGGAGGCCCAGCGCCGCGAGGCCGAACGGCAGGCGGAGGAGGCCCGGCTGCGTGCCGAGGAGGCGCGCCGCCGTGCCGAGGAGGAGCAGGCCCGTCTGCTCGCGGAGGAGAAGGCCCGCGCCGAGGAGGAGGCCCGCCGCAAGGCCGAGGAGGAGCGGCGGCGCAAGCAGGCCGAGGAAGAGGCCCGGCTGCACGCCGAGGCCGAGGCCCGGCGCCTGGAGAAGCAGCGCAAGGCCGAGGAGGCGCTGCTGCGCGCCGAGGAGGCAAGGCGGCTCGCCGAGCAGGCCGCGGCCGCCGCTGAGGCGGGCCCCAGGCGGCCTGCGGCACCCGCGGCACCCGCGGTGCCGCCGGAGGCGTCGACGGTGCCGACACCGGTGGTGACGCCGACGAACGCGTCGGGCGGTCCGGTCGAGGAGACCGCGGTGCTGCGGCCGGTGCGGGAGGAGAAGCCGGGCGCTGCGCGCAGCGGCGAGTCCGAGTCCGAGGTGACGGCGAAGCTGCCGCAGCCGCCGACCCCCACGGGGGCGACGGATGAGACGGCCGTGCTGCCGCCGGTCGTGCCGGGAGCGGCCGACGAGACGGCGGTCCTGCCGCCGGTGCCGTCCGGTGCGGAGGACGAGACCGCCCTGCTGCCTCCCGTGCGGGGCGAGGACCCCGCGCATCGGGTGCCGCCGGGGCTCTTCCGGGACGAGCGCACGGGCGGCCGGCCGGACGGCGCCGAGGACCGCACGCGGGAGATGCCCCAGATCGACGCGGACGGCGAGCCCAGGCGACGGGCCCGCTCCGACTGGGCCGAGGAGACACCGCTGGACGACCTGCCGACCCTGGCGGACGAACTGCTCGGCCCGCGCGAGGACGAGCACGACGACGACGGCGCGGGCCGGGGGCGGCGCGGCCGGGGTCGCCGGGGCTGAGGCCGGCGGGCCCGTGGCCGGGCGCGCCGGGTGAGCGTGGACCGGCCTGGCTCGGTGCCGGGTCGGCCGTGGTTGCCGTGCGGGGGTGCAGGGATGCGCGGGTGCGGGTCAGCCCCGGACGGCGTCGAGGTCCGGGCGGGATCGTTGCTGACGCGGGGCCGGCCGGTGCGTCGCACGCGAAGTCGCCGGCGTCGTGGAGACGCGAGTGGCTTCGGCGTCCGGGCGGGGTGGTCGGCGGGGTGGGCCGAAGGTTGCGGTGTCCGCTCGCCAGGGTTCGGTGCTCTGCGCTGGGGCTCGGGCGGGATCCGGCCCATGCGGGCTTGCTTCGCCTTCTGCGGAGCAGCAGCACAGCCGCTCCCTCGCCCAGGTCGCACGGGAGCCGCCGGGGTGGCACCAGGTGCTCGGCCGTCGTTGTCAGTGCCGGGCCGCACAATGGATCCCGCAACGTGAAACGTGAGGAAAGGGCGGGGTGAGCGCATGACGGTCTGGGACGACCTCGTCGGCCAGGAGAAGGTGTCCGAGCAGCTCGGCGCCGCCGCCCGGGACGCCGATGCGCTGGTCACCGCGACCGCCGCCGACGCACCACCGCCCGAGACGTCGAAGATGACGCACGCCTGGCTGTTCACGGGGCCGCCGGGCGCCGGACGGACCCAGGCGGCGCGGGCGTTCGCCGCCGCCCTGCAGTGCGTCAGCCCCGACCGCGCGCTCGGCGGAGCCCCGGGCTGCGGGTTCTGCGACGGATGCCACACCGCGCTGATCGGCACGCACGCGGACGTCACCACCGTTGCCGCCGTCGGCACACAGATCCTCGCCGACGACATGCGCGACACCGTCCGCAAGTCGTTCACCTCGCCGGCCAACGGCCGCTGGCAGGTCATCCTCGTCGAGGACGCCGAGCGGCTGAACGAGAAGTCGGCCAACGCCGTCCTGAAAGCCGTGGAGGAGCCCGCCCCGCGTACGGTCTGGCTGCTGTGCGCCCCCTCCATCGAGGACGTCCTGCCCACGATCCGTTCCCGCTGCCGGCATCTGAACCTGCTCACGCCCTCCGTGGACGCCGTGGCCGACATGCTCGTACGGCGGGAAGGCATCGAACCGCCCGTCGCCGCCGCGGCGGCCCGCGCCACGCAGGGGCACGTCGACCGGGCCCGCCGCCTGGCCACCGACCCGGCCGCACGCGAGCGCCGCGCCGCCGTCCTGAAGCTCCCCCTGCGCGTCGAGGACGTCGGCGGCTGCCTCAAGGCCGCCCAGGAACTCGTCGACGCGGCCGCCGAGGACGCCAAGCAGCTCGCCGAGGAGCGGGACGACAAGGAGACCGAGGAGCTGAAGGCGGCGCTGGGCGCGTCCCAGGGCGGTCGGATGCCGCGCGGCACCGCGGGCGTGATGAAGGACCTGGAGGACAAGCAGAAGCGGCGCAGAACACGTACGCAGCGCGACAGCCTCGACCTGGCCCTGACCGACCTCACCGGCTTCTACCGCGACGTCCTGGCTCTTCAGCTCGGCACTCGCGTGGCCCTCGCCAACGCGGACGCCGAGGACACCCTGGAGCGCCTCGCCCGCGCCGGCTCTCCCGAGTCCACCCTCCGCCGCATCGAGGCGATCGCCGCCTGCCGCGAGGCCCTCGACCGCAACGTTGCCCCGCTGCTGGCGGTCGAGGCGATGACGATGGCCCTCAGAGCGGGCTGACCGCGCCCGAACTGCCGTGATCAACGGGAAGTTGACGAGGTAATTCATACGAGCCACGGCGCGCACGCACCGCATCTGAGTGGATGCACAGAGTTACGCTCGCCTGATGTACATCAGGCGCAGCTTTCGTCCCTGCCGTCCCAGAACCGCAGCCACCCTCTTCGCCGCGGCCGCACTGCTCGTCTCCGCCTGCTCCTCCGGGGGCACCGCGAGCACCGGCAGCAATGCGGCGGAGGCGGTGCTGGCCGCGCTGCCGCGGTCGACGCCGTCCGCTCTCTCGTCGTACTACGGACAGAAGCTGAGCTGGCGCACCTGCGGCCCCGCGGGCTTCGAGTGCGCCACGATGAAGGCACCGCTCGACTACGCCGAGCCGGACGCCGGGGACGTACGGCTCGCCGTCGCCCGCAAGAAGGCGACCGGCAAGGGCAAGCCGCTCGGTTCCCTGCTGGTGAACCCGGGCGGGCCGGGCGGCTCGGCGATCGGGTACCTGCAGCAGTACGCCGGTGTCGGCTACCCGGCGGAGGTCCGCGCCCGCTACGACATGGTCGCCGTGGATCCGCGCGGCGTCGCCCGCAGCGAGCCCGTCGAATGCCTCGACGGCCGCCAGATGGACGCGTACACACAGACGGACACCACCCCCGACTCCGTCCACGAGACGAACCAACTCGTCCGCGCCTACCGGAAGTTCGCGGAGAGCTGCGGGCAGCACTCGGCCCGGCTGCTGCGGCACGTCTCCACCGTCGAGGCGGCCCGCGACATGGACATCCTGAGGGCGGCGCTGGGGGACTCGAAGCTGACGTATGTGGGGGCGTCGTACGGGACGTTCCTCGGGGCGACGTACGCCGGACTCTTCCCGGAACGGGTGGGCCGGCTGGTGCTCGACGGCGCCATGGACCCGTCCCTGAGCAGCCGCCGGCTGAACCTGGACCAGACCGCGGGATTCGAGACGGCGTTCCAGTCGTTCGCGAAGGACTGCGTGCAGCAGCCCGACTGCCCGCTCGGCCGCAAGGGCACCACGCCCGCCCAGGTCGGCGCCAACCTCAGCGCCTTCTTCAAGGAACTGGACACGCACCCCATCCCCACCGGCGATGCCGACGGCCGCAGGCTGGGCGAGGCCCTCGCCACCACCGGTGTGATCGCGGCGATGTACGACCAGGGCACGTGGGCGCAGCTGCGTGAGGCGCTGACCTCGGCGATGAAGGAGAAGGACGGCGCGGGCCTGCTCGTCCTCTCCGACAGCTACTACGAGCGCGACGCCCAAGGCCGCTACGCGAACCTGATGGCCGCCAACGCCGCCGTGAACTGCCTGGACCTCCCGGGCGCCTTCGCCGCCCCCGAAGCGGTGGAGGAGGCGCTCCCGTCCTTCGAGAAGGCCTCCCCGGTCTTCGGCAGGGGCCTTGCCTGGGCCTCCCTGAACTGCGCGTACTGGCCGGTGCAGCCCACCGGGGCCCCGCACCGCATCAAGGCGAAGGGCGCGGCCCCGATCGTCGTGGTCGGCACCACCCGCGACCCGGCGACCCCGTACCGCTGGGCCCAGTCCCTGTCCCGCCAGCTCGCCTCGGCCCGCCTCCTCACCTACGAGGGCGACGGCCACACCGCCTTCGGCCGCGGCAGCACCTGCATCGACTCCACGATCGACGCCTACCTGCTCCGCGGAACCCCTCCGACCCAGGGAAAGCGCTGCTCATAGGCCTACTACCAGCCCCGCGGCACCCCCGCCCGGGGCTGGTACGGAGCACCCCCCGAAACTGTGTAGACTTACCGACGTTGCTGATCGCACCATAGTGCGGACGGCGCGCCGCCTTAGCTCAGATGGCCAGAGCAACGCACTCGTAATGCGTAGGTCTCGGGTTCGAATCCCGAAGGCGGCTCCATTTGGAACCCCCGGTCAGGCCTCTGACCTGGGGTTTTCTGTCATTCATGTTGTCTCGTCCGGCCGGGATTGCGGCTGTTGACCAGTGCAGCCGCAATGCGTAGGTCGGAGGTTTCTGGTGGTGTGGTTCGCGGGGGTGCGCGTGCCGGTACCCCTCTGACCTTGTGGGTTCGAGGGCTCGCCGCCGCCTGATCGGTTCTGGTCGGCAATGGCGTGCGGGAGGGGAGCGCATCCGTGCATCTGTAGTGCAGCAGCTGGCATTGATGGCGGGCGTCCGAGCGGGAAGCGCTGGCTATGGCCAAGTTGTCGATGTCGCACAACCCTGCGCAGGAAGGTTGGCTCGGTCGGTTCCGTCGGTCCGGTGATGCCGTCCGGGGCGAGGGCGGGAGTGTGAATGCCGTACGTGCGCGAGGTGCACCGTGGTACTCCCGGAGCCGTCCGGACGGCGCGAGTTGAAGGCCGACGATGCGGAGATCCTCGCGGCCTCGAACTCCGGCTACGGCGTGCCCCCACTGCTCGGCTCGATCCCGCCCGCCTCCTCATCGAAGGTCTACGACACCTCCACCCGGCCGGAAGAGCCGCAGGGCGGCCCGGCGGCGCGAACGCGGAAGGGCCGCGGAACGAGCCGGAATCCTCAACGGGCGCATCGACTGGAAACGGTTATCGTCGAGCGGGCGTGACGAATAAGTTCAGCTATAATAACTCCATCTATATGTTGGAGCTGGTGCTGTGGACAAGCCCGCCGAGATGTTCGACCGTGATTTCGAATGGGCCGAGCTGACCCGGTTCGCCACCTTGCCTGGCCCGCGGGCCACGCTGGGCGTGGTCTCCGGTCGCCGCCGACAGGGCAAGACCTTCCTGCTCGACGCTGTCACTCGTGCCAGTGGCGGCTTCATGTTCACCGCCACCGAGACCACCGAGGCCGACGCCCTGCGTCAGTTCGGTGAGGCGCTGGCCCGTCATCGCGGGCAGCCCACTCCGTTCCGTTTCGCGCACTGGGACGAGGCGGTCACGGAACTCATGCGCATTGCCGACTCGGGCGGGCCCACCGTGGCGGTCATCGACGAGTTCCCTTTCCTCGCCAAGGCGTCTCCCTCCCTGCCTTCGATCATCCAGCGCGCTCTGGACCCTGCTGCCCAGCACACCAACACTCCCGTGCGTCTGCTGTTGTGCGGCTCCGCGCTGTCGTTCATGGGCCGGTTGCTGTCCGGCAATGCTCCGCTGCGTGGCCGGGCCGGCCTCGAACTCGTGGTCCCGACCCTGGACTTCCGGCTCGCGGCCGAGTTCTGGCAGATCGACGACCCGCGTACGGCGCTCCTGACCAACGCCATCGTCGGGGGTACACCCGCCTACCGCCGTGAATTCACACAGGGGGACACCCCTGCCGGGCCGGACGACTTCGACGCCTGGGTCATCCGTGCCGTCCTCAACCCGGCGCGTCCGCTCTTCCGGGAGGCCCGCTACCTCCTCGCCGAAGAGCCCGAACTGCGTGACACCGCGCTGTACCACTCGGTACTGGCAGCCATCGCCTCCGGCAACGCCGCTCGTGGTGGCATCGCCGACTACCTGGGGCGCAAGTCCACCGACCTCGCCCACCCGCTGAGCGTGCTCCAGGACGTCGGCATGATCACCCACGAGGCCGATGCCTTTCGCCGTAACCGCTCCGCTTACCGCATCGCCGAGCCGCTCGTCACCTTCTACCACGCGGTCATGCGCCCGGCCTGGGGCGATCTGGAACGCCCCGGGCGGGCCTCCGACGTATGGCGCCGCGCCCAGTCCACCTTCCGCAGTAAAGTCGTCGGCCCGCACTTCGAGCAGGTCTGTAGGGAATGGGCCCGCTGGCACGCTGCGCCCGACACTCACGGAGGGCATGTCACGCGGGTCGCCAGCGGTGCCGTCAACGACCCCGCGGCCAGGACCAGCCACGAAGTCGACGTCGCCGTCCACGGTGAGTCCCACGAGGGCCGCCAGGTGCTGCTCGCCATCGGAGAAGCGAAGTGGAGCGACGTGATGGGAGCCGGCCACCTGGAACGTCTCCGGCACATCCGTTCCCTCCTGACCAGAAGCGGCACGGCCACCGAGGCGACACGGCTGTTGTGCTTCAGCGGCACCGGCTTCACCGATGAACTGCACCACCTCGCGAAGGACGACCGCACGATCCAACTCATCGACCTGCCTCGCCTTTACCACGGCGAGTGACTGCTGATCAGCAGCGCTGGGGAGCGGGTTGCCGCGCCGGTTGACGTACCCGCATGATGAGTTCGGGCTCTCCGGAGAGGAGGTCGCGGGGCTCCTACGATCATCCGCGACCCGTCGCCGGACGGTCAGGCTGAACGCGGGCGGCCACTACGACATGTCGGCGACGTGCCTGCGGCGGCGGTGTTCCTGCGGGGAGGACGGTGTCACTGACCGGCAGGCGCCGACATGTGCAGCAGCCGTTCGGTGATCTCCCGGTACTGCCTCAGCGCGAGTCGTAGTTCCTCGGTCTGCGCGTGGGTGTCCTGCCAGCCTGCGCGCAGGATGCGGCGCCGTTCCGTGAGGGTGTCGGTGAACCGGGCAGCGACATCGTCGAGGACGGCGTCGGCCTCCTCCACCGCTTCGCGCGGGCTGTCGACGAAGCTGGTCAGGGCCTGTTGGAGGCGCAGGGTGAGCTTGTCCCGTTCGTCCTGCAAGACCAGGTCCTGGCCCGCCCCCCGATCGGGGCTGTCGGCGCCGGCGCCGGGCTCACGCGGTGCGTGATCGGGTTCGGTGCGAGGTGCCTGCGGGGCGCTTTGCGTCGCGGGATCATCCGGGCCCCCGGTCCGGGGTTGCCGTGCGTGTTCGGCGTTGAGCGACATCAGGTGCTGCTTCCCTTCGCATGGCGGCGGGTCAGTGGCCACGGTGCGTGGCCTTGGTCGTCGGGGGTCGGCCGGTCCGGGTCGGCCGGCTGTTCGGTGACCAGCGCCTCGAAGAGGCTTCGGGCTTCGACCATGGCCTCCCGCATTTCCTCGGTGCCGCTCTGGCCGCGGGCTGCGGTGTGCATGCTGCGGTAGCCCTGGACGTAGTGGGCGTGGTGGACGGACAGGGCGGCGATCTGGTCCTCGAACTGCTCGCCGTCGGGGAAGCCGCGATCCCTTGCCAGGCCTGCCAGAAGCGCGCCCGCCTCGGTGACGGCCTGTTGTGGTGACGCGACGAACTGCTCCTGGGCGGCGGCCCATTGAGTCACGTAGTACTCGCGGGCGTCGGGTGACAAGGGCCGCTCGGTGAGGGACCCGTGCCGTTCCACGCGCCTGTCGAGTTCCTGCTCGGCGGCCTTGGTGTCGCCGTCGTGGCGGGCGACGGTGCGGGCGTACTCGGGGCCGAAGCGCCGCTTCAGCCCGCGTCGGCCACTGCCCAGTACCCGTCCACGTCCGAAGTAGAGGAGGGCGGCCAGACCGATGACTATCACAGCGGTGATCACGACGGTGAACATGGCCGCCTTCTCTGACTCTCGTTGTGCACGTTGGTCAGCTTCATTGCCGTCAATTCCTGTCGGCTCATGGGGTGTTGAGGCCTGCCGGGTGGTGTCCGCGCGACGTGGGAACCGCCTCGGGCGTCCTTTGTCAGCGCCTGAAAGCGTCCTTGGCCTTGTCTCCGGCCTGCTTCAGGTTTCCGGAGACCTGGTCGGTCCTGCCGCGCCGCTGCAGTCGCCTGTTGCGGGTGGTTCGGCCGATGCGTTCGGTGATCCGGCCCTTCCATGCCTGTGTCCTGTGCCTGATGGTCCGTCCGACGGTCATGGCCGCCTCCTGTTTGTCCGGTGGGTGGGTTCCCCCGTGTGATCGCCGTACAGGCCGCTTGTTCCTGCGGGCAGGATCGAGCTCCGGAACGGACTACCTGCGGCTGTAGCGGCGGCCACCACTGCGCCCCCGCATGGCGAAGCCGACGATCCAGAGGACCAGGAGGACGGCGGCGACCCACCACAGGATCTGCATCGTGAAGCCGAACCCGAAGACCACCAGGATCAGCAGAAGGAGAAGAATCCAGATCATTGCCGGGCCTCCAGATCGCGGGGATTTCCTGAATTCCGCGGGGTCCGGGCGGCGGGAAGGTGGAATGCTGCGCCCCGATGGTCCGGAGTGGCATGGCCCTACGCCGTGCTGCCAGTCAACGCCCGGCAACCTCCCCTGTCAACGCAGCATCGACACTGACGAGTTCTGGGAGCTGTGCAGGGGCGGACGGGGTGAACGGAGCCTCGGCTGGTGCTTCGGCCGGCTCGGCCGGCGGTGCCGGCAGGATGTGGTCCTCCCACCAGGACAGGGCCAGCACGGTGGCGAGCAGGACGAAGGGGGTCGAAGCGGGAACGATCAGCGCGTACATGGGTACCGCCTGGCATGGATGCGTGCGACGCGGCGGGCGGCAGATCGGTGCCCGCTCGGGGCGCATCGGGCACGCCGGGATCGCGTGACGACGGGCATCTACGGGAACAGCCTCGCCCGTGACGTGGCGGGTTCCGGCACCGATGCGCTGGGTGCGCCCTCTGCGGAGCGCGTGGGCGGTGCGACGCTGCCGGGGGCAGGGGCGGCAAGGCGCACGCTAGTCCTCGCAGCCGTTCCCCGACAGGTGTCAAGCAGCCATCCATGCCTGCAGAACGCGCCGACGTCGCACGGTATCCGCAGCCTTTGGGCAGGACTAGGCTGTGGGGTGAGGCCCCAGTCCCCGGTATCGATGCTGTGTCCCGCTCCCGGGGAGGCCCACCGTGTTCGTCCTGCTCCTCATCCTCGTCGCGGTCCTGTTCGGCTTCGGCTTCCTTCACCCCATCTGGTGGGTGGCCGCGGCGGTGCTGGTCTACGGCGCAACCCGGCACGGCCGTGATCGCGGCGGAGGCCGCAGCAGTGGCGGCGGTTCCGATCTCGGGGACCACCGGGGCCCCCAGGACTACCGGGATTATCAGGAGCGCCGGGATCGTCAGGACCGCTGGGACCGCCGCTACAGCCGCCAGAACCGGGCGCGCTGGCGGCGCGAGGACCGTCGGGACCACGAACACCCCAGGTGACCGTGGAGTGGACCGGCAGCCGTGCCTACCGGCCCGGCTTCGGCAGGGCCGGACACCTCGAACTCGTCAAGAGGAACATGCCATGCAACGCACAACCCTGCTCCAAGAGGACTGGTGGAAGCTGCGGGCCGAGGCCACGTGGGGGAACGCATCGGCGGGAGAGGATCTCGTCGCACTGCGCGCCGAGAACGATCAGCTGCGGCGGGCGCTGGCCGGCCGTGCGGTCGTCGACCAGGCCTCCGGCATGATGATGGTCCTGACCCCCTGCAGCCGCGGGACGGCCAGGGGCCTCCTGGTCGACATCTCACGGCAGTGCCACACCACACTTCCGGAGGTGGCCGCAGCCATGGTCGACGTCTGGGAGGGCAAGCCGATGACGCGGCCGATGCAGTGGGCGCTGCGGCATGCGCTGCGGCGGCTTTACGCGGAAGACCGAGGGTGCGACTCACCCCCGGCCGATGAACCGTCCAGGTAGGGAGAGGCCATGATCCACGCAGCCGATGTCCGGGAATGGCGCAACCGCGATGTCGTCGACAGCGAAGGCCACAAGGTCGGTGTCCTGGAGGCGGTCTATGTGGACACCACCACCGACGAGCCGGCCATGGCCTCGGTACGGACCGGACTTCCGACCCGGCACCGCCTGGTCTTCGTTCCCCTCGAGGACGCGATCGCCGGGCCCGGCTACGTCAAGGTCGGCTATGTCAGAACCCTGGTGAAGCAGGCCCCTTCGATCGGTACAGACGACGTGCTTCCCGCCGAGCAGGAGGAAGCCATCTTCAAGCACTATGGACTGCCGTACCAGCCCGGTGCGGCCGGCGAACGGCAACTGGCGCGCCGCTGACCACCTACGGACGGCACGACTGCCGTGTCCGCCGCAGCCGGGATCTGCGGTGGCAGCCGTCCGCTTCGACCCGTACGGGGCCTCGGCGTCTCCTCCTTCGCCCCAGCCCGCCGGCGCCGCCTGTGGAGCGGTGTCCCAAGCGGGGGCGGCGAGGTTTCAACTCCGCTGGCAGGGCTAGTCGTCGGACATGTCCAGACGCTACGGCGGAAGCCCCGCGGGGACGATCATCTCCATCATCGCGGACATCGCGGCACTGATTCTGATCCTGTGGATCGCCCTCTACCTGTTCGACGCCAACACCGCCAACACCACGGTCTCCTGGGTCCACGACGCGGCGAACTGGCTCTCGGGCTGGTCGCACAATCTGTTCACCATCCACTCGGACAACTGGCGCACCGCGGTCAACTACGGTCTGCCCGCTGTCGTCTACCTGCTGATCGGTCACGCGGTGGCCGGACGGGTCAACCGGACCTAGCCCTCTTCCGCCGTCCCCGCAACAGCGTCAGGCCACCAGTCGGGGGAGGGGCTCCAAGCTGTCGATGAAGGCGCGGGCGCGTTCGGACAGACGGCGGTTGCGGGGGCGAGTTCGCCCTTGGCCGTTCGAGCAGTACGGGGCTGTTCAGCGCGGTCCGCAGTTGTTCGCACGCGGCCGCGAAACGCTCCCGGATCTCCATCAAGGGCGCGTCAGTCCCACCGTGAGCGGCACAGGTCCGGCCCTCACGCGGTGGCCGCGAGGTGTCGCCCGGCCTGGTCCTTGACGCCCGCCGTCTGGCAGATGGTCACGGCGCCGACGGTTGTCGGGCTCCGCAACTATCAAGGGACACCGATGGGGAATCGCAGAGAAGAAGAACGGGCGCCCAAGCGCAAGGTACTCGACCTGACTGCGGTGCAGGTGGTGGCGAGCGCACTCGCGACTGTGGTGGGTGCGGTGCTGGCGTCCCTGCTGGGGGTGACCGGAACGCTCATCGGGGCCGCCGTGGTCAGTACCAGCGCGACCACCGGCGCGGCGGTCTTCTCGCATGCTTTCCGACGGACAGGCGAGGGGATCCGTAGCCGGGTGCCGCCCGTGGGAGTGCCGAGGACGCCGGGCGAGGAGCGGGCGGAACACCGCGCGGACGCCCGGGCGGCGTTCGGGTCACCGGCCCACGCCGAGCCTGTTGCAGCCAGGCCGCCCTTCGGAACCGGTGGCCCGGATCGCGAGCACGGCGGGACGACAGCGGGCTCCGCGTCTTCCGGAGGAGAGTCGGTCACCACCTATCGTGGTGGCTCCGTCCGGAGATCCATCGGATGGAGGAAATACGCCTTGGCGACGGGCCTGGTGTTCGCCCTGGCGATGATCACGGTCACCGCGGTGGAGGTGATCATGGGTAAACCGGTGGCGGCCGTGGTCAGGAACGAGCCGGGCAGGGGAACCTCGGTGGGCGGTGGCTCGGCGGGTACCCCGGGTCCCGGCGACAGCCGGACGCCCACCTCGGGTGCGTCCAGCGGCACGGCGCCGCAGACGGCCGGCTCCGCCTCGCCGGACGCGAGCGCGGCGCCGGACACCATTTCTGGTCCGGGCGCCAGCTCCAGCCCCAGCCCGAGCGGTTCGGCGTCGTCCGCATCGTCCAGCGGCGCTGCGGCGAGCAGTTCCGACGCCACCGCTGATTGAGCAGTGACGAGCCGGTCCAGACCTCGGCGGGCGGCGTCGTCGGGGGCGGAGCGCGCAGGACCCGGTCCGAGACGCGCCGTCCTGGTCAGCTGTTCCATGAAGAACACTCATGCATGAGCGCTGCGCCGCATGGCCGTCCGGTGCGGGAGGGTTGTCCGGGGATCGTCGGTGGAGGGCGGCACGGTGGTGGAACCAGTGCTGTTCGTCGCGGGGGCGCACGACGGTCGGACGGCGTCTTCGCCGCACCTTGTCGCCTGTGTTGTCCCGGCCGTGGCGGGCGGTGCGGCGTGCGCCGGGTCAGGATCGGGCTCAGCCCCGGCAGAGCCGCCGGGATCCCCCGGTCACGCGGTCGGCGGCCCCGGTACCGCTGGTGGACGGCTCGACTCCGTAGGCCGTCCCGGCCTTCGCACGAGTGACGGTCGCACCTTGATGTGCCCCGGGTCTGATGGAGTCGGGTTGCTGAGAACGGCCGTCCGGCAGCAGCCGGAGACTGCCTCGGGCAGCCATGCCCGCGTCTGCCCGGGCGAGGCCCTAATGCACCCGGGCCTCGCCGGTCTCCTGCGTGTCCTCGTCCGGCAGGTGGACGTCGTTGACCGCGATGTTCACCTCGACGACTTCCAGGCCCGTCATCCGCTCCACCGCCGCGATCACGTTCTCACGGACCTCTGCGGCGAGGTCGGTGATGCTCACCCCGTATTCGACGACGACCTGGAGGTCGATTGCGGTCTGCTTCTCACCGACCTCGACCTTTACGCCGCGCCCCGCGCTCGGATGCCCGCCCGGGACCCGGTCGCGCATGGCTCCCATGGTGCGGGTGAATCCGCCGCCCAGCGCGTGGATTCCGGGGACCTCCCGTGCGGCGATGCCGGCGATCTTCTCCACCACCCCGTCGGCGATGATGGTCCGGCCGCGGGTCTCCGGCGGTTCCTGGGGCCCGGGCCGTGCGGCGTGCAGCGTCGTGCCCAGGCCGGTGCGGGGCCCATCAGGGCCGGGCTTGGGCAGGGTCGAACCGTTCGGCTCCGTCATGCGAAGCCACCTCCTCGGGTGGTGCACGGACTGCCGTGCCCGGGCAGCCGTCGGCCGCCGCCTGCCGTGCGGCTTGCCGAGTACCGCGCTGCGCCTCGTCCATGCCCGCGTACGGCATCACATCGCGGCCACGGTCCAGGCCCTGGGAACAGGCGGGTTACCGGCCACCCATCGGACCGCGCCGAGGACTATGCTGCGTACGGACGTCCCAGACCCCGGCGGCTTGTCGTTGCTCGACACAGATGGCGCGCGGAGCGGACTCGTAGTCCGTCACCCGGCGGCATCCCTGGAGGGAACCGGGTGGTCCTCCGTCCTGGCGCACAGGCGGTCGGACCGGCCTTCGCTCCGACTCCGCCGAACGTACGCCCCCACCGGGAGCGCGCCATACAGGCCGGGTATCCGGCGTCACCGCGCCCGCTGCCGGATGGTCCCCAGAACCGAGGCGTCATGTCCCTCCCGCAGCTCACCGTGTATCGCCATGACCGGAGGAAACGGGCACTGATCACCCTGGCCGGTGAGATCGACCTGGAATCGGCGCCACTGGTGCGCGCCGCACTGGAGCGGTGTCTGTACGACGACATGCACACCATCGACGTCGACCTCACCCCCGTCACCTTCTGTGACTGCAGCGGACTCAACGCCTTCCTGTACGCCGCGCAGCAGACCACCCTGGCGGGCGGGACCCTGCGACTGCACCACCCGCCGCCGATGCTCGCCCTTGTCATCGGCCTCGCCGGCTGCGGGTTCCTGCTCCTCGGCACTCCGTTCGGCCCCCTGCCGCCTCCTCCCGGGGACACCGCGGCCATGCCCGCTCCAGCCCCGCCACACCGGTCTGTCCCGCTTGCGCTTGTTCTCTCGGGCGATGTGCGATGACGGCCGGAGTCGGGCGGGGACAGTTACGGGAGCCGGGAGACGGCGAGCCCTGCTCCATGGCTCCGGTGCGGTTGCGCCGGCTGAACCGTTGGCTGGTGGAGGACATGCTTGAGGACCTGGCGGGACTGTATGCGGAGTCCCGTGCGACGGCGCCGGGTGAGGCGTACCGCCGTCCCGGCCGCCAGAACTTCCTGAACCGTCTCACCACGGACATGCGCCGGCCGGGATTCGCCATGGTGATCGGCGAGACGGACGGACTGATGGGATGCGCCTTCGGGTTCCCGGCACGCGGCGACGGCTCGTGGTGGTTCGGTCTCGACGGAGTACTGCCGCGCAGCATCGATCAACTCACGCTGTTCGACCGGGTCTTCGCGTTCGGTGACATCCTGATCCGGCCGCACCTACAGGACCGTGGCCTCGCCCGCAGGCTGCAGGAGCGGCTGCTGATCGACCATCAGACGTCACTCGGCGCCGCGCTGGTGGACCGGGCCGATCGTGCAACCTCCGCTGCGTTCCGCTCCTGGGGGTGGCTGGATGTCGGAGAGCTTCGCGGGCCGGCCGGTCCCACCAGGTTCCGCGCGCTGGTGCTTCCCGTCGGGGAACGCACCACGGCGAGGCCGAAGGGTCTTGTCACGATGCCTGGAGAAGGCGGCCCGGGTGGTCCCTGAGAGGCGGTCGGCCCGCATTCGGATGCTGGTGGCCGAGCAGGCGGCCCGGCGCGGTGCCCGGGTCGGCGTGGTGGACGTGTGCACCGCGGCCGTGGCCGCGCTGCCGGTCGGCGGGGCCGGGCTGTCGGCGATGTCCCAGGCCGCGCCGAGCCACCCGCTGTGCAGCACCGACGGCATCAGCGAGCAACTGGAAGAGCTCCAGCTCACGCTGGGCGAGGGGCCCTGTGTGGACGCCTTCCTGCACGGCTCGGCCGTCCTGACGCCCGATCTGCTCACCCGTGACCTGCAGGACCGTTGGATGGTGTTCGCCGAGGCGGCCCTGGAAGCCGGGGCACGCGCGGTGTTCGCGCTCCCGCTGCAGATGGGGGCGATCAGCCCGGGAGTGCTGGACCTGTATGCCGATGTTCCGGTCCGGTTGGACGCGGAGGAACTGGCGGACGCGTTGGCGTTCGCCGATCTCGCGACATGGGTACTGCTCGACGCGCGAATCGACGAGACGGGCGGCCCGCGCGATGGTCCCGTCGAGGACCTGGGCGCATACCGGGCGGAGATCGACCAGGCCAGCGGGATGCTCACGGCCCAGCTCGGAGTCGGCATCGAGGAAGCCTTCGTAAGGCTCCGCGCCTACGCCTATGCACACGGACGCCGGCTCGCCGACGTGGCCGCGGACGTGGTGGCCCGACAGCTTCGTTTCCCACCGGACGCGGAGCCGGGTCAGGCCGAGGAGAAAACCTGACGCAGCGGTGCCGGCCGAGGAACGTGCTGTACTTCCCGCCCCGTCGGGCCGGGAAAAGGCTCAATTGAGGGTGCCCACGATGAATGAACAGCTTCTGGCCAAGACCTTCGTCGAGCTGGCCGACAACCTGGTCGCCGACTTCGACCTGATCGACTTCCTGCGCCTGCTGACCGACCGCTGCGTCGGCATGCTCGACGCGAGCGCCGCCGGGGTGCTGCTCGCCGACCGGGACGGCAAACTCCGCGTCATGGCGGCCTCCGACGAACAGGTGCGTGTGCTGGAGCTGTTCCAGCTCCAGAATGACGAAGGCCCCTGCCTCGAGTGCTTCCGCACCGGCGCACCGGTGATCATCCCCGACCTGCCCCGGGAGGTCGACCGCTGGCCGCGTTTCGTCACGGCGGCCCACCGCAGCGGGTTCGGGGCCGTCCAGGCCCTGCCCATGCGCCTGCGGGACGAGACCGTCGGCGCCCTGAACCTCTTCCGCGCAGCCCCCGGCCCCTTCGACCCGCCCGCCACACTCATCGCCCAGGCCCTGGCCGACGTCGCCACCATCAGCCTCCTGCAACAACGCACCGCCCACCGCAGCACGGTGCTCAACGAACAACTACAGACGGCGCTGAACAGCCGGGTACTGATCGAACAGGCCAAGGGGAAGCTCGCCGAACGCCAGGGCATCGACATGGAGCAGGCGTTCAGCGCGCTGCGCGGCTACGCCCGCTCCCACAACCGGCGCTTGTCCGACGTGGCCCGCGCCTTCATCGCCGACTCCGAACCCCTTGCCGGCCTGGGGTTCTGACCCACGCCCTGGCGGGGCCCGCTACTGCTCTGCGCCGTCCTCGATCAGACGGCGGTGCAGTTCCGTGGTCATGACGTGGATCGCTCGCGTCAGCTCGGTGTTGGTCTTGAGCTCCAACTCCTGCTCGACGAAATCGTGGTCGGCCTTGATCTGCTGGAAGGCCGCCTGCCGGTTCTGGCCGATCATGACGAACGTGGAGAGGAAGATCGCTTCCAGCGACACCACGAGCGTCAACGTGGGCCAGGGGCTGCCCTCGACGAACAGCATCCAGAGCACGAACGCGATCGCATGGATGTAGACGAACGGCATCGAACCGGCGAACTTGGTGATGGCGTCGGCGATCCGCAGTTGGGCGTCCCCGGCACGGCTGTTGCGGTGCGCAACCACTGCGGGGTGGTGCATGGCCTGGCTGTCCTGCTCGCTCATGGCGGCGCGCCTCTCGCGTTTCGGGGCTTCGCGGGGCACCGCCGACCACAGACAACGGCTCCCGCGCGTCCCTGGAGCCTAATCGTGGGCCTCGACCGTCACCTGGTCGCGCAGGCGTGCACAGGTGCGGGTGATCAGACGGGAGACGTGCATCTGCGAGAGACCGTCCTGCAGGGCGATCCGGTTCTGTGTCATCTCGCCGAAGAACCTCACGTAGAGGATCTTCCGCCCTCGGCGCCGCCGCGATCATCAGCGATCTCACCGCGCTGCTGAACGCATTCCCCGCAGGACCCGCCGACGACGTCGCCCTCCTCGCCCTCAGCGCCACTTCCACGACACCCGCCACCACCCTCCGGCGCCTCGGGCACCGCACACACCAGCGTGCCCCTCCCACTCCCCGACAGCACATGACCGGGCCGAACGGGCGATGAGCCGACAGGACGACCGCCGGGCGCGCACGCCGTCATCTCCGGCCCGCCGAACGGAGGCGCCGCAGTGCCTGGCGCAGCTCCTGTCGTACCCGTTCCGGGAGCGCCTCGTCCTTCGTCGTGGCGACCAGCGCCGCGGCCACGTCGCGGAGCTTGACGTTGCAGCGCTGCGACACGTCCACCAGCAGATCCCAGGCCCTCTCACTGGAACAGGGCGCCAGGGCCATCACCATGCCGCGCGCCTGGTCGATCACCGCACGACTCACCAGCGCCCGCCCCAACTGTTCGTTGCCGGCGCGCAGTTCGACGACCTCGGCCAGCAGGTCCGCAGCCGCAGCCGTCGACAGCGGCTGCTCCTCACAGGGCGTGGTCACCTGGTGCATGGTGCGTACCTCACAACGCAGTCATCCTGTCCATGGGGTCGGCGGCACGCCCGTTGCCGTTCGCCGGCCGCGCCGGACCGGTAGGGCGGGCCGTGGTGTCGGTCACCTGCGGTACTCGCTGTCCCGACGGACCTTGCGTCTCCACCGTGCCCGATGCCGACGGCGGTCCCGGTGGTCCCAGTACTCCCCGGGACCGGAACTGCCGCCACGGTCCCAGCCCCCGCCTTCACCACGGCGGCCGTATTGGGCGGCACCGAACACCAGCACGACCGACGCCGCGGCCGCCCACCAGATGGGGTGGAGGAAGCCGAAGCCGAACAGGACCACGATGAGGACAAGGAGCAGGACGAACACGACGGCCCCCCGGAGCGGAACAGAGCATCACTGCCGGGGGCCGGGGCCTGTTCGGACAGCCTAGCCCTGCCAAGTGACTGCTGGTAGCGCCCCATGTAACGGTCTCGCACCCGGAGCGGACGGCCACTTGCCGGCTGTTCAGGGAGCGCGGCAAGGGCTGGTGCGCGCGGTACGGCCCGAGCGCGGTACGCATGTACGCGCTGATCGTTCCGGCTTCGATCCCCTTCGTCCTCTCGCCGTTGTGATGGCCCTGTCGTAGGGGGAGGCGGGTTTCCTCTTCCGGCCTCGCGGAGCGGCGGCGCGTCCGCCACGAGGGCCGGCACGACCGGACCGGCAGATCACGCAACGGTTGCAGCGCGGGTGAGCACGGCATGGATCCATCGCACCGGCGTATCCATCAGGGGTGCGAGGCGCACCAGCCGCAGTACCATGGATCGTGGGTTGGCTCACTCTCACGTGCAGCCGCCCGGAAGGGCGACTCCGGCGTGGTTGCGCCGGAGTCGTTGGTACAGCCGCAGTGCCGGTTCCGGCAGGGCGCCGACCTTCCAAGGGACGCGGCCCGCGTCGACCCGTGTCCCGCTCAGGAGGGACCGCGGATGATCCACGCAGCCGACATCCGCGCGTGGCGCACTCATGACGTCGTCGACCCGCAGGGGCACAGGATGGGCGTGCTCGAAGCGGTCTACGTGCCCAGGCGATGGGAACGCGTGCGCCCTGGGGGGCACGCGACGGGCGGGGCGTGGTTGAGGTGGCCCACCACGGTTCGGATGCGCGTTCTTGGTCTACGGGACGAGTGGCGGAAGTGCTGTTCATGAGTTCTGGTCGACGTCGTTCCGCCGGAGCCGGCGCGTGTTCGGAGCGGCCGAAACGGGTGCTCGCTCTCATCGGGTCGGAATACCTGACCTAGTGTCAAGAATGGCTGCGCCGAAGCCTGTTGTCCGGTCGGAGCGGCCACGCAGGAGCACCGAGGAGGACACGGTGCCTTGGGCCGATCCGTATGTGGGGAACGACGGTACTCAAGTCCGGGGAGCCGGTCGCTGTGCTTCGGGAGCGGTCCCTGTCCGGACTCGTAAGTCCCCGATGTGTGTCCCGGCCCCGACGAAGCCGAGAGGGCCCCAGCCGTTGGTGCTGGGCATGGCGGCTGCCGCGGGTGTCGGGTTCTGCGGCACCGGGGGCCTGGCTGCTGGGCAACTGGTGGCTGCTCGCCGTGCTCGCCGCCGTTGTGGCCGGGGCCGGCGGTCTCTGGCTCACGCAGTGGGCGGTGAGCGCCCGCTGGGAGCGGGTGCACGTGCGGAGGCTGCGCTACGGGCTCCCCCAGCTCGACGGGCTCCACCACGAGGCCTTCGAGTTCGCGGTACGGGACCTGATGCGCCGTGACGGCTGTGCGGATGCCGTACAGGTGGGCGGGGTCGGGGACAACGGCGCGGATGTGCCGGCGACCGATCCGCTCGGCAGGCGCTGGGTGACCCCGCAAGCACCGGCAGGATGGGGCCTCGGGGTCGGCTGCATCTGCTCGACCGTGGAACGCTGGGGGAGCGGGCGGGAGGTTCACGGCCGCTCTGGGAGCTGCTTCAGCGGTGCCCCCGACGGGGTAGCGGCCGGCGTTGTCGTGAGAACCGTTGTCGTGCTGATCACGGGCGCGGTGCCGGTGCCGAGCGGGTCAGGGCGATGTGAAGCCGTCGCAGAGCCGCGGTGACCAAGTGGCCTCGTATGCCGTCGGACTCCTCGCGAAGGGGAGCCGTGGGATCGGGGCGTCGGACGAGTTGTCGTAGCCTGGCGCGGCTGTTGTGCTCGACGAGGATCGGCACGTAGCCGGCGATACGAGCGTTGCTGAGCGGCTGGTAGCAGTCCTGCACCACCTCCCGCACGACCGCGGGCGTCAGCAGGCCGGCGTAGGAGGCCGTCAGATGGTCTGTGAGCTTCTCAAGGGTGTCGGGTAGCGCAGTCTCGGCCGTGTTCGCGCCCATGGCGCGCTCCTCACTGTCACAGACGGCCGGCCTCGGCAGCCGATCGGTTTCCGGGTGCTCGGCGTCGGCCCGTCCACTTCCCACACTTGCACGGATCGCGTCCGTGGAACGGTCCGCCGGATCTGTTCATCAACTGGCCATCTGGGACAGGTCGACCTGCGGACGGGCCCGTACGGCCGGCCAGAGGAGTAGGCTGATGTTACCGAGGGTATTTCGCGCACCGGCCTTCATGCTTGTGTCGTTTTCGGCGATTGATTACACCGGGCCGGTCCGACCGGCCCGGAGCAGGGTTCGCATCATGACTGCGACCGTTTCGTACGCGCCGACACTCCAAGGTCGGCCCTCCCCTCCGTCCCTCTGCATGCCGCCGGCTCTCACCGGTTCGACTCCGGCTCTCCTGGCCGGCGCCTGGTGGCCCCCCTCCTGTTATCCGGGGGCGGAACCTCCTTCATCGACTGCCCTGCTCGACCCGCGGACGACTCCCGTCTCGGCCGTGCGGCTGATGGCCGCCGTGAGCGACCCGCTGCGCACGTCGGCCACGGGCCGGGTGATGGACGAGGCGGCGCGTCTGCGCACCGTGACGGCGACCGATCGGGCCGTGGAGGTCGTCTGGGACGCTGAAGGAGGCCGTGAGGCCCGCGGTCCGACCTCCCGTCCACGGATCCCGGCAGTTACTGCTCCGGTAGTTGCCATTCCGGCAGCCGCCCTGCCGACACCGCATCCGGCGAAGGGCATGTGAGGGTCATGGAGACCTTCGTGGCCGTGATGGTGCTCCTGGCGATGGTCGTTGTGGGCGTGCTCCTGATCCACCTGCTCAACAACCAGCACGACGAGCGCATCGCTGCTTTCCACTACGGCCGCTCCCGGTCCGCTGTCCGGGGGTTGGCACCATCGGCCCCGCAGAGGCATCGCGGCCGTGGCGGAACGAGTGGCGCCGGTGATCGCCGCGACCACCGCGACGGGGGACGCGGACGGCTCCGGCCACGGCGCCGGACCCGGACGGGAGAGAAGTGAGTCGCCATGCTCGCCGCCATGCATTCCGTGAGGCTTCTGGCGGACACCCGCAGTGAGCCGGTGCTTCCCGGCACCGCGGTCCTGCGGATGGAGACGACAGCCCGGCGCACGGGGACGTTCGACGGCGCGTGGTGGCCGCGGACACGCGACCTCAAGAGCCAGCTGACGGGTCTCCTCGCCGCGCTGACGGCTCGCCTGGGCCCCATCGCCCGCGTGGGCCTCGACGCGAGCGACTGGGACGGCTCCCCGGGCCATCTGTTCGTCGACGGGCACATGGTCCGCATCGACTGGTCCGCCGTGTGCGACAACACCATGATCGTCACCCGTGGCGACCAGGACCACTTCCTGTTCCTCGTGATCCCGCCGGGAGCAGGTACCGGCCCCGCGCGTGCCGCGATGGCCATGGCCGTACAGGACGACAACGCCGTCTCGGCCGAGCGGATCCTGGCCGCCACCGGCATCACCCGGGCCGACCGGAGCGACGTAGCGCACAGTTCGCCCGGCTGAACCGGGCCGATACAGCAGAGCCTGCGACAGCAGCCCGGGACCCCGGCCGCAGCACGGACGACAGGTCGGGGTCCTGCCGTGCCGGACACCTCCCGGACCGTCCGGGTCCCGGGACCGTCATCGACGTGAGGAATGTGAGAACCATGGGTGTTCTGATCACCGTGCTGGTGGTGTTCGCCGTGGCCGGGCTGGTCCTGCTCGCCCTGAGCCTGCGCAACGTCCAGCAGTACGAGAAGGGCGTGGTGTTCCGCTTCGGGCGGCTGCTGCCGGACATCCGCGGGCCCGGCCTGCGCGTCATCCGGCCGATCGGGGACCGGATGCGGAAGGTGTCGGTACAGACCGAGGTGCTCGGCATCCCTCCGCAGGGGTCCATCACCGCCGACAACGTGACGCTCACCGTCGACGCGGTCGTCTACTTCAGGGTCATTGACCCGGTCAAGGCGCTGGTGAACGTGCGGGACTACCCCAGCGCCGTCTCCCAGATCGCCCAGACCTCGCTTCGTGCCGTCATCGGCAGGGCGGATCTGGACACGCTCCTCTCCGACCGCGACCACATCAACACGGAGCTCAAGAAGGTGATGGACGCCCCCACCGAGGAACCGTGGGGACTGCGCATCGAGCGGGTGGAGATCAAGGACATCGCCCTTCCGCAGTCGATGATGCGCTCCATGTCCAAGCAGGCCGAGGCCGAGCGCGAGCGCCGTGCCCGGGTCATCGCCGCCGACGGTGAGTTCCAGGCGTCCCAGCGGCTGAGTGACGCCGCGGCGACCATGGCCGACACTCCGGGCGCGCTCCAACTGCGCCTGCTGCAGACCGTGGTGGACGTCTCCGCGGAGAAGAACAGCACCCTGGTCATGCCGTTCCCGGTGGAGATGCTCCGCTTCTTCGAGCACCAGAGCCAGGAGACCGGCGGCGAATCCGTCCACCGGAGCATCCCACGCCCCGCGCTCCCCGAACGCCCGGAACTCCCGGAACCGATTACCTCTGCCCCACCCGCCGCGCCCGCCTTCCCCCTGAGCGGACAACGGGTCGGCTCCCATGGAGATCGGATCGGCAGGCGCGCGGATGTGGCGCGGGAGCGGCGGGACAATTGGCCGGCACACGCGGACTCCGACTCCGACGCGTCATATACCGGCGGCTGAACGTCGGGTGAACCGTTGACTGGCGCTGCACCTGGTAGGGGAACTGGCGGATCTGTACGTGGACTCACGCGAGACGCCACCCCATTAGGCATGGCCTCCGGCATCCGCCGGCCACGGTTCGCCATGGTGATCGCGGAGACGGAGGGTCTGGTGGGATGAGCCTTCGGATTCCCGCTCCGTAGCGGCGTCCGGTGGCTCGGCCGTGACGGAGTATTACCGCGCGGATCGAGCAACTCGCCATGTTCGGCAGTGTCTTCGCGATCACCGACATTATGGGCCGTCCGCGACCGCAGGACGGCTGTCTCGATCGACAGTTCACGATCGACCTCACAAAGTGCACTCGCTTCACCCGGGGCGGCACCGAGGTTCCCGGCTGACCTCGGGCTGCGAGCAGTGCCCCTGATACTGGCGAAATGTGCTGTTGCCGGCGCAGATTTCTCGGACACGAGGTGCGATGCGGTTCAAACTTTGGCCACGCGAATACCAAGGCCGCACAGCATGTGGAGGTCCTCGGGGTCGGACGTCAGGACGGTCACGGGGGCGGGTGAGGTGAGTGCGGTGGCGGCGACGATGGCGTCGAGGGCGTATTTGTGGCCGTGTAGGCCGGCTGCGGCGAGGAGTTTGCCGGCGTGGCGGGCGATGGCTTCGGTGGGCGGGATGATGTTGACGCGGGAGACGGCGTAGTCGAAGCGGGCCTGGTTGGTTTTGGGGTCGCGGGCTTCGACGAGGGTGACGGAGCTGGTGATGACGCGGATGTCCTCGGCCTCGGCGGCGGAGAGCCATTCGGTGAGTTCGGGTGTGTGTCGTACGAGTTTGGACAGGCCTTCGCAGTCCAGGACGAGGGTGCCGCTCACGCGGCGTCCGCCGAGCCGGCCGTGTCGCCGCGCAGGAGCGCCCGCTTGGCCTCGACCGCTGCCTGATCCACCGGCCCGTGCTCGGTTTCCGCGTCTTCGATGAGTTCGCGCAGCCGGTCGCGTTCGAGTTGGCGTTGGATGAGGGCTTCGACGTAGGCGGACATGCCGCGCTTGCCGGTGCGCGCCTTGAGGGCGGCGATGGTGCCTTCGTGGAGGGAGACGGAGACCGGGCGGACCGGGCCTTCGCCTGGAGCGGGGTCGGGGGTGGTGGCCATGGAACCAATTTAACAAAACTCTTGTTATTTGGTTGGGGTGATTCCGTGGCGTGCGGCTTGACCTGAGGCGGCGCGGGTTGTCTCGCGGGGTATGGACCCCTGTGATCACCAAGCGCGAGGATGCGTCCCGTGGGCTGACGCGTGAGGAACTGCTCGCACTGCCTGCGGCCGTGGACCTGGAGCCGGCGAACCGTGCGCTGTCCCTCAGCCGGACCACCGGGTACGACCTTGCCAAGCGTGGCCGGTATCCGTGCACGGTCCTGCGTCTGGGCAACGCCTACCGGGTCGTCACCGCCGACCTGCTCAAGCTGCTCCACATCGACGTACCGGAGCCCGCAGGCGTCGACGAGCCGACGGCTGTCACGCCCGAGGTGGAAGGAGGCCGGATTTCGTCGAGCTGTTGTTGTTGCTGTGTGCGCCGCTGTGCTCGTCTGCGTGAGGCGTGTGGGCGGGGAGACCACGGATGATGGCGATCGGCCTCGTATGTGGGATCTCGACAAGCCGTGCGACCATGGTGTCGCCACCGAGCTTGTAGGCCAGTTCATCGCCCTGCCAAAGGGGCGGGGAGCGCAAGGGGAGCGCGGACGCCTGTGGACGGTGCAACACGGCGTACGAGCAGCGGGACCGTGGTCAGTGCTCTGATCTGCGAAAACGGGATCTGATGCGATCACGGGGCATAACTCGTCACGATCCCTATCGCCCTCGTAATGCGTAGGTCTCGGGTTCGAATCCCGAAGGCGGCTCCCCTGAAACCCCAGGTCAAACTCCTCTGACCTGGGGTTTTCCGTTCGTGGTGCACCTCAACCGCTCGGCAACGGCACCAGGCCGCGGCGCGGCCCCGCTGACGTCGTCCTCCGGCACGATGGAAACCGGTCAGGGCGACAGGGAACCGTGGAGGCGGGCGATGGGCGGATCGGGTGCTGCGGGCGGTGGGTACTCCGGTACCCCGCTCGCCAGGAAGATCGGCATCGGGGCGGGCCGGCGGGTGGCGCTTGTGCACGCTCCGGATGCGTTCGACATCCCCGGTCTGCCCGACGGGGTGGAGTTCACCGCGGTCGGCCCCCGCGGCGCCGACATCACCCTCGCCTTCTACCGCACCCGCGCCGCCCTGGCCGCCGAGGCCTCCGCGCTGGCCGCCGCTCTCGCCGACCACGCCATGCTGTGGATCGCCTGGCCCCGCAAGGCCGCAGGCCACGTCAGCGACATCGCCGAGAACGATCTGCGGGACCTCTTCCTCCCGCTCGGCGTGGTCGACGTGAAGGTCGCCGCGCTGGGGGAGGACTGGTCGGGGCTGAAGTTCGTACGGCGCAGGGAGAACCGGGGCGGGGAGAGCCGTCGCGCGCCCCGCCACGCCTGACCCAAGAATCGGCGTACTCGGAAAGTCCGTACCGTGAACGGCTAGCATCGCGGCCGGGATTGCCGGCGGCCGTGATGGGGTGAAGGGCATGCAGGACCTGGGAGCACTGCGGATCGCTGTCGCCGTCGTGACCATGGGAAACAGGCCCGCCGAGGTCGACGCGCTGCTGGAGTCCGTGGCCAAGCAGGACCTGGCGCCCGCGCGGATCGTGATCGTGGGCAACGGCTGCCCGCTGCCGGACTACGCCGAGCGGCTGGCGCTGCCCGGCGAGGTCACCCTCCTGGAACTCGACGAGAACCTCGGCTGCCCGGGCGGCCGCAACCATGCGCTGGCCCGGCTGCGGGAGTTCGGGGACGTCGACGTCGTCGTAGAACTCGACGACGACGGGCTGCTCGTCGACGCCGATGTGCTGCGGCGGGTGAGGGACCTGTTCGCGGCAGACCCGAAGCTGGGCATCGTCGGCTTCCGCATCGCCGACGAGCACGGCGAGACACAGCAGCGGCACGTGCCCCGGGTCGGCTCCTCCGACCCGATGCGGGGCGGTTATGTCACCGGGTTCCTCGGCGGCGGCCACGGCCTGAGGACCGCCATGCTCGACGAGATCGGCGACTGGCCCGCCGAGTTCTTCTTCGCCCATGAGGAGACCGACCTGGCCTGGCGGGCCGCCGACGCCGGCTGGCGGATCCTGTACGCACCGGAACTGCTGCTTCAGCACCCGAAGACCTCGCCGGCCCGGCACGCCATCTACTACCGGGTGAACGCACGGAACCGGGTCTGGCTCGTCCGCCGTCGACTGCCGTTGCCGCTCATCCCCGTACACCTGGGGATCTGGATGCTGCTCACCCTTGCCCGGACCCGGTCGGGGGCGGGTCTGCGCGCCTGGTTCGGCGGGTTCGTGGAGGGCCTCAGGGAACCGGCGGGCGAGCGGCGGCCCATGCGGTGGCGGACCGTGTGGCGGCTGGCGCGGCTGGGACGGCCGCCCGTCATCTGACGGGAAACGGCGGAGGGGACGAGGGTCCCGGGCGTTCACCTCCGCCGACCGGGACCCTCTGACGTCCCCCGGATCCGGCCACGACGGCGTCACTCCCCCGAGTTGCGCGTTCTACGCGCGCACCCCCGGGCCAGATCCGATGAAGTGATCACATCAGGTGGCACCAACGGATCGCTAACATGTGGCCAACGGTTCTCCGTTCCGGCCTCGGCCGATTGGCGCGAAGCCGTCGGTCGGCATCGCCGGACCGTCGCGGCCGTAACGATTCCCGCGGCGACCGCCGTGGCACAGGTGGCGGGAAACCGCCGTGACGAGGGCGGAAATCCGCCAAGGATGCGGGAAGGCAGTGGGCGGCGTGAGGCGGGGCCAGCTGCGGTTCGGACTGCTGGGACCACCTGTTCTCTACGACGTCCACGGCGAGGCCGGCGACTGCGGTGACGGCACGGAGGCCTCCGGGGAGGCCGACGTCAAGGCCATCGGCAGCCCCAAGGTCCGCACCCTGCTCGCCGCTCTCCTCCTCGAGGCCGGCCGGGTCGTCTCCGTCGAGTCGCTCAAGGACGCGCTGTGGGGCGGGGCGCCGCCCGCGTCCGCCCAGGCCTCGCTGCACAACCATGTGGCCCGGCTGCGCAGGCTGCTCGACGACCCCGAGCGGCTGCGGGCGGTGCCGCCCGGTTATGTGCTCCGCGTCGAGCAGGGCGAACTGGACGTGCATGTCTTCGAGCGTCATCTCGCCACGGCGCGCGGCGCGTTCGCCGCCCGCAACTGGGAGCGGGTCGTGCGCGAGTGCACGTCAGCGCTCGCCCTGTGGCGCGGCACCCCGCTGAACGGGCTCCCCGCGGAACTGGGCGGATACGCCTTCGTCCAGCGTCTGAAGGAGGCCCGGCTGCTGCTTCTGGAGTGGCGCTACGACGCCGAGCTCGCCGTCGGCGGTGCCCGACTGGACGGTCTCGTACCGGAGCTGGCCGCACTGGCCGCCGAGTATCCGCTCCGGGAGGCGTACCACCGCCAGCTGATGCTCGCTCTGCACCGCACCGGCCGCCAGGCGGAGGCCCTGGCCGTCCACCGGGATCTGCGCGCCCGTCTGGTGGAGGAACTGGGCGTGGAACCGGGCCCCGCGATGCAGGAGGCGCACGTCGAGGTGCTCGCCACCACCGGACTCCCCGGCTCCCCGCGCGAGGACGCCACCGCACCGGGCGGCACGGACGACCCTGCCCCGGCCCACCCGCAGTCGCCGAGGCCCGCCCAACTTCCGCCTCCACCCGCCCACTTCACCGGCCGCACGCCCGCTCTCGACGACCTCCGCAGCGCCCTCGAACCCGGCCGGACCCCAGCCGTTGCCGTCATCAGCGGCATGGCGGGGGTGGGCAAGAGCGCCCTCGCCCTGCAGGTCGCGCACACCCTGAGGGAACGTTTCCCCGACGGTCAGCTGTACATCAACCTGCACGGCGCCACCCCCGGCATGACCCCCCTCACGCCCACCCAGGCCCTTGCCGCGCTGCTGCGCGACCTGGGCACCGAGCCGCGCCGCATCCCCGAACACCCGGACGCGGCCGCCGCCTTGCTGCGCTCCCTGCTCGCTCCCACCCGCACCCTCCTGCTGCTGGACGACGCCGCGCACGCCGCTCAGGTACGGCCGCTGCTGCCGGCCGGCGCGGGCTGCGCCGTGATCGTCACCAGCCGCTCGCCGCTGACCGCCCTCGACGGTGCCCGCCGCTTTCCGCTCACCCCGCTGAGCGGCGAGGAGAGCGCCGAGCTGCTGCGAGCGGTCTCCGGCCGCGACGCCCTGGACGCGGCCCACCCCCTCGTCGAACTCACCGGCCGGCTCCCGCTCGCGCTGCGCATCGTCGCCGCCCGCCTCGCCGCGCGCCGAGCGCTCACCCCCGAGGTGCTGGCCGGTCAACTGGCCGCCACGGAAGGCCGGTTGCACCACCTGGAGTACGACGACCTGAGCGTCCGCCGTTCCCTGGCCGTCGCCCATGACGCCCTCGCCGCCTCGGAGCGCGAGGCCGACCGGGATGCCGCTCTGGTGCTGCGCGGGATCGGCGCGCTCGACCTGCCCGCGTACGGCGCACCGCTCCTCGCCCACCTGGTCGGCACCGACGAGCGCCGAGCCGAGGCCGCGCTGGACCGGCTCGTCGACGTGGCCCTCCTGGAGGAGACGGCATACGGCCGCTACGCCCCGCACGACCTGGTCCGCGACTTCGCCCGCGAACTGGCCGGGGGCGCCAGTGACGTGGATGCCGCCCTGCCCTGGTACGCAGCCGTCGCCGAGCGCGCCCTCACCGCGATCGTCGAACCGGGGCTCGACCAGGACGACCGCCGCCGTCCGACCGCGGCCCAGCCGCCGGACCACGCGGCGCAGGTCGCCGCCCTCCCCGCCTTCGAATCCGCCGGACAGGCCTTCGCCTGGGGGGACACGGAGCTGGCGAACATCGTCACGCTGGTCGAGCGGTACGCCGAGGGCCCCGGTGCCGACTCCGACGTCCAGGCCCTCAGGGCCGCCCGCATCTCGACCCTGATCCGCCTCTTCTTCCCGTACGCGCTGCGCAGCGGTCGCGTCGCCGAGATGGAGGTGCTCGGCGGGGCCGCCCTGCGCGTGGCCCGGCGCCTCGGTGACGAGGCCGCCGAGGCGTACGCGCTGGGCGACCTCGCCGGGCTGCACTTCCTGACCGGGCGGCAGAGCGAGGCCCTCGTCCTCAACGACCGGGCGCTGACGATCTGGCGGCGGCTCGACCGCGTCTCCTGGATCCGCCGCTGCCTCAACAACCGTGGTCTGCTGCTCGAAGGGCTCGGACGCCACGAGGAGTCGGGGCGGGCCCTGCGCCAGAGCCTGGAGTACTCGCGGCGGTTGAACGACCCGCACGGTGAGGCGGTGACCTACAGCCACCTCGGCAATCTGTACGAGCACACCGACCCGCGGGCCGCGATCGAGCAGCACCGGCGGTCGCTCGCCATCGGCGACGAGATCGGTGCCGTGATCGTGCAGCACTCCGCGCACTGCAACATCGGCTACGCCCACCTCACCCTCGGCGAACCGGCCGCCGCCGTACCCCACTTCGAGGAGAGCCTGCGCATTCTCGGCGGCCACGGCGACTGGCACGGCGAGTCCCAGACCCGGCTCGGGCTGGTGCGGGCACTGCGGCTGCTCGGCCGCACGGAACGGGCCGCCGCCGAGTGCGCCGAGCTGCTCCACCGCGCGGACGCCCGCGCCGACCGCTACACGGGCGGCCTCGCCCGCCATCAGCACGGCCTTCTGCTGCGGGAGCGGGGAAGCGCCGACCAGGCGTACGCACAGTGGCGCGCGGCACTTGACGCACTGGACGGCACGGACGAGAAGTCGGTGCTGGCCGAACTGAGGGAACTACTCGGCGAGACGCTGCCGTAGCCAGGGGTACCGCTTCACTGCGGTAGCTGCGGGCCATCGTGCCGCTGAGGGCGGCTCCCGACCCAAAGAGAGCGGCACCTCTCAGCGAGCAGCGCCCGATCCACCCCCCGGCCCGCACCAGCATCGGTCACCGCTCACTTGGCATCCGCATAACACTCCACCACCGCCGTGGTGAACGGAAACCGCACGGGCGTCTGACCGAACGTCAACCGCCCCGCCAGCTCCGCCGCCTCCCGGATCGCCGTCACCACCGCCTCCGCCTCCTGCGCGGGACAGTGCACGATCACCTCGTCGTGCTGGAAGAAGACCAGCTCGGCCGCCATGCCCGCGCAGGACTGCCGCAGCGCGGCAAGCATCAGCAGTGCCCAGTCGGCGGCGCTTCCCTGGACGACGAAGTTGCGGGCGAAGCGACCGCGGGCGCGGGTGTTGGTGGAGGCATACCCCGGCACCCACTCCGTCCCGGCGGGAGCCTCGGCCGGCTCGTCCTGCGGAATGCCCGCCTCCTCCGCCGCGTCCTCGCCCGCCCCGGCCGCCGGCGGGCAGGTCCGCCCCAGCCAGGTCCGCACGAGCCGCCCCTCCTCGCCCGCGCGCGCCGCGTCGTCGACGTACTCGACCGCCTTGGGGAAGCGGCGTCTGAGCGCGGCGAGGTTCTTCAGGCCGTCTCCGGAGGTCTGGCCGTAGACCGCGCCGAGGACGGCCAGCTTGGCCTGGGCGCGGTCGCCGGAGAAGGCCCGGTCGGAGACCGACTGGTAGAGGTCGGTTTCCCGCCCGGCCACCTCCATCAGCCCCGGGTCGCGGGAGATGGCGGCCAGGACACGCGGTTCCATCTGGTCGGCGTCCGCGACGACGAGCCGCCAGCCGGGGTCGGCGACCACCGCGCGCCGGATGACCTTGGGGATCTGAAGGGCGCCGCCGCCGTTGGTGACCCATCTGCCGGTGACGGTTCCGCCCGCGAGGAACTCGGGCCGAAACCGCCCGTCACGCACCCAGTCCTGCAGCCAGGACCAGCCGTGGGCGACCCAGATGCGATACAGCTTCTTGTACTCGACCAGCGGCTTCACCGCCGGGTGGTCGACGGACTCGATCTCCCACCGCCGGGTCGACTTCACCTTGATCCCGGCCTGCGCGAACGCCTTGACGACGTCCGCGGGCAGATCGGGCCGGACGCGGCGCCCGAAAGCGGCGGACACCTCGTCCGCGAGCTCGGCGAGGCGGCGGGGCTCGCCGCCGCCCGCATACCGCTCGCCGAGCAGTTCGTGCAGCACCCGGCGGTGCACCTCGGCGCTCCAGGGCAGCCCGGCGCGGTTCATCTCGGCGGCCACCAGCATCCCCGCCGACTCGGCCGCGGTCAGCAGCCGCATCCGGTCGGGGTGCGCTGTGGCGTCGTGCCGGCGCTGCTGCTCGGCGTACACCTCGACCAGGTCGGGCAGCGGCACATGGGCGGCCTGCGGTTCGAAGAGCGGGGACTGCGCTCCGGGCTCGGCGGAGCGCTGGGGCGGGTCCGGTGGTACGGGGCCGCCGCGGAGCCGGGCCAGAGCGGCGGCCGCCGAGCGTGGCTCGCCGTACCGCCCCTCGTGGCCCAGCAGGAGGGTCTCGGCGTCCTCGACGTCGTAGCACCGCTCCACTCGCACCCCCGTGGCGAGCAGACGCGGATACACCTCGGCCGTGGAACGCCACACCCACCGTACGACCTCCGGCCGGCCCCGCACGGCCGTCGCGAGGTCGGGCTCCCACAGGACCGGTCCGGCGAGCAGCCCGTCCGGACCGAGGGGGGCGATCTCCACGCCACCGTCCTCGGCCGGAGCGAGCGCCCAGCGGTCGGTCATGGTTGCGAGTGTGGCAGGGGGGTCTGACAGTGGCCTCCCGGCCGGCACCCGCTCGCCGTTCTCGAACTCCAGGAGAGGAGCGAGCGAATTTCGGTGGGTGGGACGAGTCCGGGAAAACCCCATGTGGGGCGCACGGGAACGGTGATTGACTCTTCTGTCATGACCACCACCCCGCTGACGGCAAGCTCCTCCACGGCCCCTGCTCCCGTCTCGACTCCCGCCCCCGTCACCGACGTTCCCGCAGTCGTCGACGAGACGGCCCGGCTCCTCACCGAGCACTACGTCTTCCCGGAGGCCGCCGAGCAACTGGCCGTGCTGCTGCGCCGGCGCCTGGCGGAGGCGGCGTACGACGTGGAGAGCGCCGAGGAGCTGAGCGCACTGGTCACTGCGGATCTGCAGTCCGTCAACGGCGATCCGCACCTGCGCCTCATGTACCACCCCGAGCAGGTGCCGCAGGGCCAGGGCGAGGCCGCGGAAGCCGCGATGCGCCGCACGTTCGACACCTCCCTGGGCGGCGTGCCCCGGGTCGAGCTGCTGACGGGCGGCACCGCCCTGCTCGAACTGGCCCCCTTCCTCTTCCCCCTCTCCTGGTCGGCCGAGCCGCTCGCCGCCGCGCTCACCCTGGTCGCCCGCGCCGAAGCGCTCATCCTGGACCTGCGGGGCAACGGCGGCGGCGACCCGGACACCGTCGCCTTCGTCTGCAGCTACCTCCTGGACGAGCGCACCCACCTCAACACCCTGTACACGCGCGTGGGCGACCGGTACGACCAGTTCTGGTCCCTGCCGCACGTCCCGGGCACCCGCTTCGGCGGCACCAAGCCGATCCACGTCCTCACCGGGCCGCGCACCTTCTCGGCTGCCGAGGAACTGGCCTACGACCTCCAGCAGCTGGGCCGCGCGACCGTGGTGGGCGAGACCACCCGCGGCGGCGCCCACCCGCGCGAGGGCTGGACGGTCCACCCGAACCTGGAGGCCACCATCCCGGTCGCCCGTGCCGTCAACCCGGTCTCCGGCACCAACTGGGAAGGCACCGGCGTCGTTCCCGACGTCCCGTGCCCGGCCCCCGACGCCCTCGACCGGGCCCTGTCCCTGATCGCCGGCTGACCCGACTGTCAGTGCCGCGTGGCACGATCGACGAGTGACCAGCACTCCGTCCAGCACCGTCGAACGCGCCTTCAAGACCGCCCTGTACGGCGAGACCGACACCGCCCTCGACACGGGCGCGTCCCTGCTGGCCGCAGACCCGGCGGCGGACGACGAACTCGCCCGCCGGGGCCGGGAGTTCGTGGCGACGGCCTGGCGGCGCGGCTGGCAGCCCGCCGACGTCGTCCGGATCGTGCGACGCGAGCTGGACGAGGTACACGTACGCCTGGCATCGGCGCTGATCAGGGCACAGACGCCGGACGACGGCCCGCGCGGCCCCCGCTGGACCGCGCAGCTGGACGAGCTCGGCGCGGAAGCGGCCGAAACCGCCGAGGCCACCGGCACCCCGCCCCGCACCGACCGCTTCTCGCACGCGACCACCGTCCTGGAGCTGTACCGCCTGCTGCTGCGCCTGCCGGCCCTCGAACCCCTCGACGAGCCCAGGCGGCGGCCCGATTCCACCCCCGGAGCCGGCCCGGCAGCCGAGTCCCGCATGCTCACCCGCATCCGCGCGCTGCTCGCCAAGGCGGAGGCGACCGGGTTCCCGGACGAGGCGGAGGCGCTGTCCGCCAAGGCACAGGAGCTGATGGCCCGGCACAGCATCGACGAGGCGCTGCTCGCGGCCCGGGCGCCCTCCCCGGACGCCCCCGGCGCCTGCCGTATCGGCGTCGAGGCGCCGTACGAGCAGGCGAAGGCGGTGCTGCTGGACGCGGTCGCCACCGCGAACCACTGCCGGGCCGTGTGGAACGAGCCGCTGGGCTTCTCCACCGTCGTCGGCTTCGAGGCCGACCTGGAAGCCGTCGAGCTGCTCTACACCTCGCTCCTCGTCCAGGCCACTACGGCGATGACGAAGGCGGAGACCGCCCAGCGAGCGGGCGGCCGCAAGCGCACCAAGACCTTCCGGCAGTCCTTCCTCGCGGCCTACGCCCACCGCATAGGCACCCGCCTCGCGGCGGCCGCGGAGACGCAAGTGACCGACGACCTGCTCCCCGTACTGGCCTCCCGCGAGGTCGCCGTCACAGCCCACACGGACCGCATGTTCCCCGAGACGACCACCACCCGCCTGCGCGGGGTGAACGACGAGGCGGGCTGGACGGAGGGGGCTCAGGCAGCGGACCGGGCCCAGGTGGGCGCCCGGCCGCGTCTCCCGTGAGGGGCGGGGCGAGGTCAGGGCCGGCGCCCCGTCAGGGGCGCGGGGCTGTGTCGATATGCGGCTCCGCCCCGCGGGCGCGACAAGCCACGACGGCGCCGCGGACAGAGACCCGTCGCGGCACAACCCGCGGAGTGCTCAGTCCCCAGCCTGCTGGAACGGACTCACCGAGGCATTCGGCGTGCCCGCATCGCCCTTGAGGGCAACGTCGCCGTACGACCACGTGAAGCTGTGGTCGGCGGTGGAGCCGGGCAGGGTGAACTTCACCGTCTTCACCGGCAGGCTCTTCTTGCCGCCCGCCTCGCCCCGGACGTACGTGATCGTGAAGGAGGCGGTCGCGTCCTTGGCGAGGGTCAGCTTCCGGGCCTTCGCGGCCTTGTCGGCGAGGACGGTGCTCGAGACGTTGCCCGCGTAGAGGTCGACGCCCGGGAATCCGTTCAGGGTGCACTTGGAGTCGCGGTTCGTGATCGTGACGGTGACATTGCCGGAGTCCCCGGCGGACGGGGCGGCGCTCGCCGCGACCTGCACGCCGACGGCGTCGAGCGTGCAGGCGTCGCCCGCCTTGTTCTTGTCGGTGGAGTCGCTGTCACCGCCGCTGCTGTCGCAGGCGGTCAGAAGGAGGGCCGCGGCGAGAGCGGCGACGGTGATCGGGGTGGCGCGCATGTGGATCCTCTGGGGCTCTGCTGGTGCTCGGCGGCGCGATGCCGTTGATCGTGTGCATGGATCATCACGCACGATCCCCCGCAGCTGTTGGCCGCCCTGCCGGACTACTGACCGAGGTTCGCCGTCGGCAGCCCCGACGGCAGGGTCCCGCCCTCCGTCTTGGTGTACGTCTCCTTGCCCACGGTGCCCGACCAGGTGATCTTCAGCGAGCTCTTGGACACGGAGTCGACCATCCCCGTCGCCCGCTCCTTGCCGCCCTTGGTGCAGGTGAGGTGGATCATCTGCATACCGGCCTCCTTGCCCGCGGTCCCGCTGCACACGGATCCGCCGGTCGAGAAGAGCCCGGCCTGCTTGCCGGTGATCACCAGGGCGACGGCCTTGCCGCCGGTCGTGGCGAGCCAGCTGCCCTGCAGGCTGTCGGACGCGCTGGTCGTCCCGCCGGTGCCGCCTCCCGTGTCCGCCGTGGAGGTGGCGGAGGCGGACGGGCTCGACGAGGAGTCGTCCTTGGAGTCGCCGCCGCTGCACGCGGTGAGCACGAGCGCACCCGCCAGCCCCGCGGCGGCGGCCGCGATCCGCAGCTGCCGGCGCGACACCGTGCGGGCAGGACGGGTGAAGGTCGCCGAAGTCACTGGTAGCTCCCAAGCAGTAGCAACGAGCAGGGGCAAGCCGTAGCCGGTGGGCCGGACCGCAGGCCCGAGCGCCCGCAGCAAGCTACCAGGGACGGCCTCCACCCCATGAGGAGCGGCTGTGAGATTCACCGGACCCACCCGCACTCGCCGGACCCACCCGCACTCGCCGGACCCACCCGTGCTCGCCGGACCCATCCGCGCTCACCGAACCCACCCGCACTCGCCGGACCCACCCGCGCTCACCGAACCCACCCGCCCTCACCAGGACGACTTGCGCACCCCCGGCAGATACCCGGCATGCGCCTGCCCCCGCAACGACACCCGTGACAGCCCGAACGCCCGGAAGTAGCCCCGCGGTCGCCCGTCCACCTGGTCCCGGTTGCGTACGCGGGTCGCGCTGGCGTCGCGCGGCTGGCGCCGCAACTCCCGCTGGGCGGCGAGCCGTTCCTCCTCTGTCGACGAAGGCCGACGGATGATCTCCTTCAGCTCGGCGCGCCGCTCGGCGTAGCGGGCGACGGTCTCCTGCCGCCGCTCGTTCTTCGCGATCTTGCTCTTCTTCGCCATCAGACCCGCACCCCCTGCGCACGGATCCGTGCCACGGCGGCCTCGACGCCGATCGCGTCGACGGTCCTGATCCCCTTCGTGCTCAGCCGCAGCCGTACGTACCGGCCCTCGCTCGGCAGCCAGTACCTCTTGCTCTGGATGTTGGGGTCGAAACGGCGGGAGGTCCGCCGGTGGGAGCGGGAGATGCGATTGCCGAAGCCCGGATGGGCGCCGGTCAGCATGCAGTGCGCGGACATGGGTGACGTACCTCTCCTGAAGTGATCCCCGAAGCGATGTCGCTAATGGAATTCATTTTCAGTAAGGTACCACCATGGCTCGCAACGAACTCCGCCCTGTCATCAAGCTCCGCTCCACCGCGGGGACGGGCTACACCTACGTGACCCGCAAGAACCGCCGCAGCGACCCCGACCGCATGACCCTGCGCAAGTACGACCCGGTCGCCGGCCGCCATGTCGACTTCCGAGAGGAGCGCTGAACCACCGCCATGCGCAACGGAATCCACCCGGCCTACGGCCTTGTCGTCTTCCGCGACCGTGCCGCGAACCACGCCTTCCTCACCCGCTCGACCATGAGCAGCGACAAGACGATCGAGTGGGAGGACGGCCACACCTACCCGGTCGTCGACGTCGAGATCTCGAACGTCAGCCACCCCTTCTACACCGGCACCGCCCGTGTCCTGGACACCGCCGGCCGCGTGGAGCGCTTCGAGCGCCGGTTCGGGAAGCGGGGCGGAGCGTGAGCCTCTCGGTGGTGATCGTCGGCGGGCTGCACGCCGACGCCCGCAAGGCGGCCGTGGCCCGGCTGCTGGCCGACGTCCCCGGCAGCGTCGTACTCCACCACGACCTCGCCACGGCCGCGGCGGGCACGGTCGTACGGACGATCCGCGACGCGAGCGGCCTCGTGTCGGCCGGCGAGGCGCCCCTGGTCAACGACTGCGCGTGCTGTGCGCTGAGGGAGGACCTTGTTCCCGAGCTGCGCCGGCTCACGGACGCGGGGGACACCCGCCTCGCCGTGGTCGAGCTGTGGGACTCCGTGGAGCCCAAGGCCATGGCCGAGGTGGTCGTGGCCGGAGGCCTGACCGTCACGGGCGTGATCACCGCCGTGGACCCCGCGCTCGTCCTGCCGTATCTCGGCAACGGCGACGACCTCGCCGACGGCGGCCTCGCCGCGGCGGCCACGGACCAGCGGACGGTCGCGGACACGTTCGCGCGCCAGCTGGAGTACGCCCCCGTCCTCGCCGTCACCGACTCCGAGGAGGCCGACGAGGAGGACCGCGAGTTGCTCGCCCAGCTCCACCCGACGGCCCGCCAGGTCGTCATCGGCCACGACGACCTGGCGGTGGCCGCCCTCGCGGGCTTCGACGTCGAGGCGGCGGCCGCCGCCCAGCATCCGGCCTGCGCCCTCCTCCCCGCCGAGGCCGACGCGCACGGGGTCTCCACCCTGGTCTGGCACCGCAGCCGCCCCTTCCACCCGGAGCGGCTGTACGCGGCCCTGGAGGACCTGACCTGCGCCGCCGCCCGCAGCCGGGGCCGGTTCTGGCTCGCCGACAAGCCGGACACCCTGCTGCACTGGGACGCGGCGGGCGGGGCCCTGTGCGTGGAGAGCGCGGGACCCTGGCTGGCCTCGCTCCCCGACGCCGCCTGGGACATGGTCCCGCCCGTGCGCCGGGCCGCCGCCGCGCTCGACTGGCACCCCGAGCACGGGGACTGCTGCCAGCACCTCGTCTTCACCTCGCCCGGCCTCGACCGCGACGGACTCGAACACCTTCTGGAGTCCTGTCTGCTGACCGACGCCGAGTACGCCGCCGGGCGCGCCGCCTGGAAGCGGCTGCCGCCCGCCTTCGACACCCTCCTGGAGGTCTGACCCGCATGGCCCGCAAGCCCGACCGCAACCCCGCCAAGTCCCGCCCGAACCCTCTGGACGCGGCCGGAGTCACGTACATCGACTACAAGGACACCGACCTGCTGCGGAAGTTCATCAGCGACCGCGGCAAGATCCGCAGCCGCCGCGTCACCCGCGTCACGGCCCAGCAGCAGCGCCTGCTCGCCCGCGCGATCAAGAACGCCCGGGAGATGGCGCTGTTGCCGTACGCCGGCCGTTGAGGCTTCACCGGGGGGCTGAGTCCCTGGACCCCCGGTCGGCAGGAACGGGCTCGTCCTCAAGTGCCGGACGGGCTGGTCGTCGCTGACCCCGGCCGATCCTGCGAACGTAATGCGGAGGATGGAACAGAAAAGCCGCGGTATGCGTCTCCTCTTGTGTACGAAGTTCGACCGGGCGCATGTCACGCGGACCCCGGGGCATGCGCCGGAACGGATGTCACACCCCGTACGTCACAGCTGTAACCACAGAACCACCCCGCGTGCACGTGCATCTGCTCATGCAGTCGCACGTGAACAAAGCTATGATCCGGACCAGTTGACCACTGCATCACTGGCCCCAAAGCCACCGCACCACCGGGAGCGACCTGTGGACCACGACGTGTACAACGGCATGGCTGCCACGGAGCTGAACGGTGTGGCCTGGCAGAAGAGCCGGCACAGCAACTCGCAGGGCTCCTGCGTGGAGTTCGCCCGGCTGCCCGGCGGGGACGTGGCCGTGCGCAACTCGCGCTTCCCCGACGGTCCGGCGCTCGTCTACACGCGCGCGGAGATCGAGGCGATGCTCCTGGGCATCAAGGACGGCGAGTTCGACCACCTGATAGCGGGCTGACACCCCGTCCACCCGGGGTGCAACTCGGGGCAATAGGTGCCTTACGTGCAGTAACGCGCGTAGAACCCCGGCGTCAGACGGCGCCGGGGTGCGCTATTCGGCGGGCAGCGGCTGGGGTGCGTGCGGCAGCTGGAACAGCGCCCAGACGACCTTGCCGCCGAGCGCGCCCGCCATCGGGTGCCAGCCCCAGCTGTCGGCGAAGGAGTCGACCAGGAACAGGCCGCGGCCCGACTCCGCCGAGAAGTCGTCCGCCTCGCGCGGCGCCGGGGTCGCGTGGCTCGGGTCGCGCACCGCGCACACCAGCCGCTCCGTCCAGCGCATCAGATGCAGCCGCACAGGAGGGCTCTGGTCGGCGGCGCACAGGGTGCCGGCCGGCAGGCCGTGCCGCAGCGAGTTGGTGACCAGCTCGGAAACCACCAGGCAGACGTCGTCGAAGCGGTCGCCTATGTCCCACTGGTCGAGCGTTCTGCGGGTGAACAGCCTGGCCTCGCGCACCGCTTCGTAGCGGGCGGGCAGAGCGCAGGAAGCGGCGTTGGACACGGCCGCGGGATCCAGCGGCGGAAGGCCCTGCCGTAACGGCTCGAGCATGGTCGATCCATTCGTCCCCATGCGAGGCACTCCCGAGGAATTCGCGGTCGTTGCGATGCAGCGGTTGCGCGAGACCATGGTCTTGGATGCGCGGTGCAGATGCAAGGTGCAGATGCACGTGCACGCGACCGAATTGGACCCTCCCGTACCGCTTGTTGGCCATTTTTTCCGCCATCTTCTCTCCCTCTGCTTGCCAGCTCCTTCCTCCTTCCTGCGCAGAATCTTTGGGTTCTTTGCTTCTCTGTAATCGGACGAGTACTGCTCGGAGTGATTTAGTGGCAGACTTCGGCCCCTGAAGGCGTTGGGGAGGCTGGCGAACGTGAGCGCGGGAGAGCCCGGATCGGTGGTGCGGCGCATGCTGCTCGGCTCGCAACTGAGGCGACTGCGGGAAGCGCGCGGGATCACGCGCGAGGCGGCGGGCTACTCGATCCGTGCCTCCGAGTCGAAGATCAGCCGGATGGAGTTGGGCCGGGTGAGCTTCAAAACGCGGGATGTCGAAGACCTGCTGACGCTGTACGGCATCACGGACGAGCAGGAGCGCAACTCGCTCCTCGCCCTCGCCCGCGAGGCCAACGTCGCGGGCTGGTGGCACAGTTACTCGGACGTCCTGCCCAGCTGGTTCCCCACCTACGTAGGCCTGGAGGGCGCCGCCAGCCTCATCCGTGTCTACGAGGTGCAGTTCGTGCACGGCCTGCTCCAGACGGAGGAATACGCCCGCGCGGTCGTGCGGCGCGGCATGAAGGGTGCGAGCGAGGCAGACGTCGAGCGGCGCGTGGCGCTTCGCCTGGAGCGGCAGAAGTACCTCGTCTCCGAGAAGGCCCCCGAGTTCCACATCGTCCTGGACGAGGCCGCCCTGCGCCGCCCCTACGGCGACCGCGAGGTCATGCGCGGCCAGCTTCAGCACCTCATCGAGGTCTCCGAGCGCCCGAACGTGCGGCTGCAGGTGATGCCGTTCAGCTTCGGCGGCCACTCCGGCGAGTCCGGCGCCTTCACCATCCTCAGTTTCCCGGAGTCGGACCTCTCGGACGTCGTCTACCTGGAACAGCTCACCAGCGCGCTCTACCTCGACAAGCACGAGGACGTCACCCAGTACGAGAAGGCGATGAAGGAGTTGCAGCAGGACAGCCCGGGTCCGGACGAGAGCCGGGACGTGCTGCGGGGCCTGCTCCAGCTGTCCTAGGGTTTCCCCTCGAATGTGAGCGGAGCCACCCAACTCCCTTAAAACGTCAGTACGATGACGTGTGATCACACCATGAAGTCGGGATGAGGGATCGCATGGCGTCGTACTTCACCGATCTGGCTCAGCAGTACATCGACGGTGAGTGGCGCCCGGGTACCGGTTCCTGGGACGTCATCGACTTCAACCCGTACGACGGCGAGAAGCTGGCCTCGATCACCATAGCCACGGTCGACGAGGTCGATCAGGCCTACCAGGCGGCCGCCCGCGCCCAGAAGCAGTGGGCCGCGACCAATCCGTACGCCCGCCGAGCCGTCCTCGAAAAGGCGCTGCGCCTGGTCGAGGAACGCGAGCAGGAGATCGCCGACGCGATCATCACCGAACTGGGCGGCACCCGGCTGAAGGCGGACTTCGAACTGCGCCTCGCCAAGGACTTCCTGCGCGAGGCGGCCCACCAGGCACTGAGCCTCGAAGGCAGGATCCTCCCCTCTCCCGTCGACGGCAAGGAGAACCGCGTCCACCGCGTTCCGGTCGGTGTGGTGGGTGTGATCAGCTCCTACAACTTCCCCTTCCTCCTCTCGATCAAGTCGGTCGCCCCGGCCCTGGCCCTCGGCAACGCCGTCGTCCTCAAGCCGCACCAGGAAACCCCGATCGTCGGCGGCTCACTGGTCGCCAAGATCTTCCAGGACGCCGGTCTGCCCGGCGGTCTGCTGAACGTCGTCATCACCGACATAGCCGAGACCGGTGACGCCTTCATCGACCACCCTCTCCTGGAGGTCATCTCCTTCACCGGCTCCGACCAGGTCGGGCGCCACATCGCCGCCGTATGCGCCGCGAACCTCAAACGCTCGGTCCTCGAACTGAGCGGCAACAGCGCGCTGGTGGTCCTCGACGACGCCGACGTCGACTACGCCGTCGACGCGGCCGTCTTCAGCCGATACATCCACCAGGGCCAGATCTGCATGGCCGCCAACCGCGTCCTGGTCGACCGCTCGGTCTTCGACGAGTTCACCGAGAAGTTCGTCGCCAAGGTGCAGACACTCAAGACCGGAGATCCGCGCGACCCCGAGACGGTCATCGGTCCGCTCATCAACCACTCCAAGGCGGACGCTGTGGCAGGCGTGATCGACCAGGCGCTCGCCGAGGGCGCCACGGCTCTGATACGCGGCGGCCGGACCGACAACCTCGTCGAACCGTCCGTCCTGACCGGCGTCCCCACCGGCTCGGCCCTGCTGCGGCAGGAGGTCTTCGGTCCGGTCGTCTTCCTCGTCCCCTTCGACAGCGAGGAGGAGGCCGTACGCCTCGTCAACGACACTCCGTACGGCCTGAGCGGTGCCGTCCACACCGGTGACATCGAGCGGGGTGTCTCCTTCGCCAAGCAGATCGACACCGGCATGTTCCATGTGAACGACGGCACCATCCACGACGAGCCCCTCGTCCCCTTCGGCGGCGAGAAGAGCTCCGGCCTCGGCCGCCTGAACGGTGAGGGCACCGTCGAGTGCTTCACGACGCAGAAGTGGATCTCGGTGCAGCACGGGCGGAGCGGGTTCCCGTTCTGATGTGCTGAGTGCGTGTCCGCAGCGGGCCATTGAGGACACAAACTGACCTCAATGGCCCGTAGCTTCGTGGGTGTCAGGCAGGGGGACGGCCTCCCTGCCACACGGCGAAAGGCGGCGGTCATGGTCATGCACGTATCGGCAGAGGCTCAGGGCGACGAGCGCGGGGCACTGCTCTCGTTCATCGAGGAGCAGCGGGGCGGCATCCGGCGCGCGCTGCTCGGGCTGACCGAGGAGCAGGCGGCGAGCCGGCCCAGTGCCAGCGAGCTGTCCCTCTCCGGGCTGCTCAAGCATGTCGCCGAGGTCGAGCAGGGCTGGATCGCCCGGGCCAAGCAGGAGCCGCCGGCCGTCGAGCGGGACGAGACCAACTGGCACGAGACCTTCCAGCTCGTCGACGGCGAGACCGTCGAGTCGCAGCTCGCGTACTGGGAGAAGGTCGCCGCCGAGACGGAGGCGTACATCCGCTCGGTGCCGAGCCTCGACGACACCTTCCCGCTCCCCGACCAGCCCTGGTTCCCGCCGGAGGGCCGGGTCTCGGTGCGCTGGCTCTGTCTGCACCTCATCCGCGAGACGGCCCGGCACGCGGGCCACGCGGACATCGTCCGTGAGTCCCTCGACGGGAAGACGGCGTTCGAACTGGTCGCTCTGGAGCAAGCGGGCTGAGCCCTTGACCATAAGCTGGGCGGCATGTCCGCGATCCGTCTCCTCGTGCTCGGCGCGGTCCGCCAGCACGGGCGGGCCCACGGTTACCAGGTGCGCAACGACCTGGAGTACTGGGGCGCGCACGAGTGGTCCAATGCCAAGCCCGGCTCGATCTACCACGCGCTCAAACAGATGGCGAAGCAAGGTCTGCTGCACGCGCACGAGATCGCGCCGTCCACGGCCGGCGGCCCGCCGCGCACGGAGTACGAGATCACCGACTGGGGCACCGAGGAGTACTTCCGGCTGCTGCGCGAGGCGCTGACCTCGTACGACCAGAAAATGGACGTGAAGTCGGCGTCCATCGGCTTCATCGTCGACCTGCCCCGCGCCGAGGCGGTGGCGCTCCTGAAGGAGCGGATCCGGCGGATCGAGGAGTGGCGCGGGGCCGTCACCGAGCACTACATCCCTCAGGACGGCCCCGAACAGCTCGGCCACATCGGCGAGATCATGAACCTCTGGGTCCACACGGCCGACGCCGAGGCCGAGTGGACCCAGGGGCTGATCGCGCGGATCGAGAGCGGGGCGTACACGTTCGCGGGGGAGGGCGCACCGTTCGTCGGGGTCCTCGCCGAGGGTGAGGAGAACCCGTACGCGACGGGGGAGCGGCATCCGGAGGACCGCCGCTAATCAAGTTTGACCAATGGGTTCGGCGACGTTACTTTCGATGGGTAGTCAAGTTTGACTAGAGAGGGAGCTGCAGTGGCTGACGCGGCGATCACCGTCGACGGGGCGCGCAAGAAGTACGGCGGGAAACACGCACTGGACGGGCTCGACCTGACGGTCGCCCGCGGCACCGTCCACGGAGTTCTGGGCCCGAACGGCGCGGGCAAGACGACCCTGGTCCGGATCCTGTCCACCCTGCTGCGGCCCGACGCGGGCCGGATCGAGGTGGCCGGGAACGACGTCGTGACCGAGGCCCGGGCCGTGCGGCCGCGCATCGGCCTGCTCGGCCAGCATGCGGCCGTCGACGAGGAGCTCGGCGGCCGCCAGAACCTGGAGATGTTCGGCCGCCTGTACCACCTGGGCGCCCGCCACGCGCGCGTGCGTGCCGACGAGCTCCTGGAGCGCTTCGGCCTCGCCGACGCCGGCCGCAAGCCGGTGCGCGCCTACAGCGGCGGCATGCGGCGCCGCCTCGACCTGGCCGCCGCCCTGATCCGGGATCCGGACGTGCTGTTCCTGGACGAGCCGACGACCGGCCTCGACCCCCGGGGCCGCGCCGAAGTGTGGGCCGCGGTCCGCTCCCTGGTCGGCGGCGGCACGACGGTCCTGCTCACCACCCAGTACCTGGAGGAGGCCGACCAGCTCGCCGACCGCATCTCGGTCGTCGACGCGGGCCTGGTGATCGCGGACGGCACGGCGGACGAGCTCAAGGCGGCCACCGGCGGCGACCGCATCGACGTCGTCCTGCGCGACGCGGGCCAACTGGGCGCCGCGGTCGCCCTGTTGCCCGTCCCTAAGGCCGAGATCTCGGTCGACCCCGACCGCCGTCTGCTCAGCGCCCCGGTGACGGACCGCATGGCGGCGCTCTTCGGTGTCGTACGCGCCCTGGAGGAGGCCGGCATCGAGGCGGAGGACATCGCCCTGCGTCGTCCGACGCTGGACGAGGTGTTCCTGCATCTCACCGGCGGCCACCGAGCGGAGGAGGCGGCGTGAGCGCCTACGCCCTGACCGACTCCTGGACCATGACCCGCCGCGAACTCGCCCACTGGGGACGGCAGCCGGGCCGCCTCGTCGTCGGACTGGTCTTCCCGGTGATGCTGCTGCTGATGTTCGCCTACCTGATCGGCGGCGGCCGGGGGGTGACCGGCCAGTACCGCGACTACCTGGTGCCCGGCATGCTCGCGCTCACCATGGCCTTGGGTCTGGAGGGCACGATGCTCGCCGTCACCCAGGACCTGGAGAAGGGGGTGATCGACCGGTTCCGCTCGCTGCCGATGGCCAACGGTGCGGTCCTGGTGGGTCGTTCGGCGGCGGACATGCTCCAGTCGGCGCTGGGGCTGGCGATCCTGATCGGCGTCGGGTACGCGCTCGGCTGGCGTGTGCACGGGTCGCCGGCCGCGTTCCTGGGTGCCGTAGGCCTGCTGCTGCTGCTCCGCTTCGCCATGCTGTGGATCGGCATTTACCTGGCGATGGTCGCCGGCAAGCCGGAGCTGGTGCAGGCCGTGCAGATCCTGGTCTGGCCGGTGGGCTTCCTGTCGAACGCCCTTGCCACCCCGAAGTCCATGCCCGACTGGCTGGGCACGGTCGTCGAGTGGAACCCGATGTCCCAGACCGCGACGGCCGTACGGGACCTGCTGGGCGGCCCCGGCGGGGAGCCGGGGCACGTGTGGGCGGCCGTCGTATGGCCCGTGGGGCTGCTCGCGGTGTTCTTTCCGCCGGCGGTGCGGAGGTTCGCGCGCCTGAGCAGCTAGCGGGCTAGTGATGGAAGCCGGTGGCCGCCTCCTTGTCCCTGGTCAGGGGGTGCGGCTGCCGGCGCAGTTCCGGCAGGAGGCGGGACAGGTCCTCCATGAACAGGTCGGCGAGATCGGTCGAGAAGCCGTTGCGGCACACCACCCGCAGCACGGACAGGTCCTCCCGGTTCGGCGGGAAGGTGTACGCGGGCAGCAGCCAGCCGCTCTCGCGCATCCGCCGGGACACGTCGAAGACGTCGTACGACTCCACGCCCGGCGCGGTGGTGAAGGCGAAGACGGGCAGCTCGTCGCCCCTGGTCAGGAGGCGGAAGTCGCCGAGCGCCGCCACCCGTTCGGCGAGGCTCATGGCCACGTCACGGGTGGTCTGCTGCACGGCCCGGTAACCCTCCCGGCCCAGCCTCAGGAACGTGTAGTACTGCGCGACCACCTGCGCGCCCGGCCGGGAGAAGTTGAGGGCGAAGGTCGGCATGTCGCCGCCCAGGTAGTTGACGCGGAAGACGAGCTCCTCGGGCAGCGCCTCCTTGTCGCGCCACAGCGCCCAGCCGACGCCCGGGTAGACCAGCCCGTACTTGTGCCCCGAGGTGTTGATGGACGCCACGCGCGGCAGGCGGAAGTCCCACACCAGGTCCTCGTCGAGGAAGGACGCGACCATGGCGCCGGACGCCCCGTCCACATGGACCGGGATGTCCAGACCCGTGCGCTCCTGGAGGGCGTCCAGCGCCGCGCACAGGTCCGCGATGGGCTCGTACGAGCCGTCGAAGGTGGAGCCGAGGATGCCGACGACCCCGATGGTGTTCTCGTCGCAGAGGGCGGCCGCGGCCTCCGGATCGAGATGGAAGCGCTCGCCCTCCATGGGGACCAGGCGGGGCTCCACCTCCCAGAAGTTGCAGAACTTGTCCCAGCAGACCTGGACGTTGACGCCCATGACGAGGTTGGGACGGGCCCCCGGGGCGGGGTTCCGCTTGCTCCAGCGCCGCTTGAGCGCCATCCCGGCGAGCATGCACGCCTCGCTCGACCCGGTCGTCGAACAGCCGACCGCCGCCGATGGATCCGGCGCGTTCCACAGGTCGGCGAGCATCGCCACACAGCGCCGCTCCAGCTCGGCGGTGCGCGGGTACTCGTCCTTGTCGATCATGTTCTTGTCGCGGCACTCCGCCATCAGGACGCCGGCCTGCGGCTCCATCCAGGTGGTGACGAAAGTGGCCAGATTCAGCCGGGAGTTGCCGTCCAGCATCAGCTCGTCGTGCACCAGCTGGTACGCCGTCATCGGCGGCAGCGGGGCGTCCGGCAGCCGGTGCTTGGGCGGCGCCTCGGTCATGCCGCCGACCGGGTTGGCCTCCCCGAAGAACGGATTGACCGAAGCCGGGCGCTCGTCGGGCTTCTGGGAACCTTTGTGGAGCGGCATGGACGTCTCCTCGTGTCATCTCGGGAACGGGTGCCGGCGGACCGGAGTTCCACCGCCCGTGCAGACGCATCCGGAATGCCCGGGACGCCTACGGTGACACCGGGCGCCGGGTGAACGGCCGGTAAGAGGACGAACAGCGGGCCCGCGCCCGCCCACGACGAGAGCGGCGCCACAGGCCCACCATAAGCGGGCAGAACGGACGCAACATCCGGAGGGATCCGCCCGGGAATCCGGCTTGCACCTCACGTGGCGTGAGGGCTCACCGTGGAGTGCGTACCGAGAAGGGAGCGGACGAAGTGAGCCACTCGGCAGGACAGGACGGCTACTCCGTGGGACAGGTCGCGGGCTTCGCCGGCGTCACGGTGCGCACGCTGCACCACTACGACGACATCGGCCTGCTCGTCCCGAGCGAGCGCAGCCACGCGGGCCACCGGCGCTACAGCGAGGCCGACCTCGACCGGCTGCAGCAGATCATGTTCTACCGGGAGCTCGGCTTCCCGCTCGACGAGGTCGCCGCCCTGCTCGACGACCCGGCCGCGGACCCGCGCGCGCACCTGCGCCGCCAGCACGAGCTGCTGACCGCCCGGATCGAGAAGCTGCAGAAGATGGCGGCGGCCGTGGAGCACGCCATGGAGGCACGCAAGATGGGCATCAATCTCACGCCCGAGGAGCGCTTCGAGGTGTTCGGGGACAAGGACCCCGAGCAGTACCGCGCGGAGACGGAGGCGCGCTGGGGCAACACGGAGGCGTACGCGGAGTCGCAGCGCCGCGCCGCCACCTACACCAAGGAGGACTGGAAGCGCATCCAGGCCGAGGTCGACGAGTGGGGCCGGCGGTACGCCGACCTGGTGGCCGCCGGGGAGCGGCCCACCGGCCGGGCCGCCATGGACCTGGCCGAGGAACACCGGCAGCACATCACCAGGTACTACTTCGAGGTCCCGTACGAGATGCACCGCTGCTTCGGGCAGATGTACGTCTCCGACGAGCGCTTCAAGGCGTTCTACGACTCCATGCACCCCGGCCTCGCGCAGCACCTCAGGGACGCCATCGAGGCGAACGCGTCCCGTCACACCTCGTAGCCCTCCCGGCCCGGGGGACCGCTCCCGGGCCGGGAGACCTCACGGCTTTGTGCCGGCCGGCGCACAGTGCATCCTGGAGACACCGGTGGAACCTGGGGCGGACACCTTGCGTTGATAGCTTTGGGCGCCCGCACAAGGACGCCGTACCTTCCTCCACCCCCTCAGGAGCCCGGAACCGTGACGACGCTTGCCCTCGGCCCGAGCTGGCTGGATCCGAACTATCTCCTCGACACGTTCGGCATCTGGGGCCTGCTCCTGATCGTCTTCGCGGAGTCCGGCCTGCTCATCGGCTTCTTCCTGCCGGGCGACTCGCTGCTGTTCACCTGCGGCCTGCTGATCGCGACCCACCAGCTGAACTTCCCGCTCTGGGCCGCCATCGCCCTGATCTGCGCCGCCGCGGTCCTGGGCGACCAGGCAGGCTACATGTTCGGCAAGAAGGTCGGCCCGTCGCTCTTCAACCGCCCCGACTCCCGCCTCTTCAAGCAGGAGAACGTGGCCAAGGCCCACGAGTTCTTCGAGAAGTACGGCCCGAAGTCCCTGGTCCTGGCCCGCTTCGTGCCCGTCGTGCGCACGTTCACGCCGATCATCGCGGGCGTCAGCGGCATGAAGTACCGCTCGTTCGTGGTCTTCAACGTCATCGGCGGCGTCCTGTGGGGCGCCGGCGTCACCCTGCTCGGCTCCTGGCTCGGCAAGATCGAGTTCGTCCACAAGAACATCGAAGCGATCCTCATCCTGATCGTCCTCGTCTCGGTGATCCCGATCATCATCGAGTTCCTGCGTGCCCGCTCCAAGGCGAAGAAGACCCCCGAGGCACCGGCTCCGGCCCAACACCAGCAGCCCCCCGTCATGGACGACGCGACGACCCGACTCCGCCGCATCCCCCCGACCGACGACCAGGGCTACCACCACCAGCAGTACCAGCAGCAGCCGCAACAGCAGCAGCCGTACTACCCGGACCAGCAGTACGCCCAGCAGTACCCGTACCAGCAGGGCCAGTACGGCGACCAGCAGAACGGGCAGTACCCGTACAACCAGGGGTACTAGAACCCCCGCGTCCGCTTCGCAGCCCGCCGCCCCGCGGCAGAAGCCCCGCCGGGAACCCGCAGGAACAACCGTGAGATCTCCGACCCCAGATTGACGCCAATGGCGATGGCCATGGCCAAGGAGGCAGCCGTGGCCAAGGACACCAACCCCTTGTCGACCTCGTTCTGCGCGATCGACAGCAATCCGAAATAAGTGGCCGACCCTGGCAACAGGGGCCCGATCGCCGCCGTCGTGTACGGCAACGCGGAAGCGAACCGGTACCGCGACAGCAACTGCCCGAACAGCCCCACCAGCCCGGCCGCAACGGCCGTGGAGGCAACCGGCGACAACCCGCCGGGATAGTGCAGCGCGCCGTACACACACCACGCGACGCCCCCGTTCAGCGTCACCCACAGCACGGTCGACCGCTCCTGCTGCAACAGCACGGCGAAGGTCAGCGAAAGCAGCATCGACGCCCCGATCTGCCACCCCGGCCGCTCGGCGATGTGCAAAGCAGCGTCCGGGTTGAGCTCGGCGCCCAGGTTCACCCCGAAATACAGCACCACCAGTACACCCACGACGATGCCGACGAACAGATACATGACCTCGAGCAGCCGCGCCGACGCGGTGATGTAGAACCCGGTCAGCCCGTCCTGCACGCCCGCCACCAGCGCCCGCCCCGGCAGCAGTGCGAACAGTCCACCGGTGATGACCGCGGACGCCTTGACGTCGACGCCGGCCACGGTCAGCGCGACTCCGATGGCCGCGGGTGGCATCGCGGCCACCGTGAACTGGTAGAACTCCGGCAGCCCGCGCCCCGCGCACAGCCAGGCCAGACGGTCGCCCAGCATCGCGCCCAGCATGGCCGCGATGAAGACGATCCAGTCACCGCCGACGAGCACGGAGGCCGCCCCGGCGAGCAGCCCGCTCGCCCCGGTCAGCACCCACCCCGGATACGGGTGCCGGTTGCGGCGGATCTCGGCGAGCCGCCGGTAGGCCTCCTCCAGCGAGATGGTGGTCTCCGGGTCACTGAGGTCGTCCACCAGCTGGAACACGGCGGCCAGCCGCGTGTAGTCGGTGGCCCGGCGGCGCACCGTCCGCGACGCCGTCACCGGGTCGTCGACCAGGGACGGCTGGTACGAGATCGACAGCAGGGTGAAGGTGACGTTCGGCTCGCAGCGGTCGAGGCCGTAGGACCGGCAGACCGCGAACATCGCGGCCTCCACGTCCTCCGCGCCCTCGCCGCCCGCCAGCAGCAACTCGCCGATACGCAGGGTCAGGTCGAGGACGCGCGGGACGGCCGGACCGCCCTCCTCCGCCTTCGGCCCCGGCTCCGGAGCGGGCCGCTCGGCCACCGGCATCCGCAGCATCGTGCGCATCCGGTCCTGCCAGGGCAGGTCCTTGGTGAGGCTGACCACGGGTATGCCGGTCGCCGGGGTGAAGGCGGCCGGGGCCTGGCGGGCGCTGTAGGTGTTCGGCGTGCTGAACGCCGACCCCTCGGGCTCGGCGCCGGGCTGCTGCGGGACGTCCAGGCCGTCGGGGATGGCGAACTCGGAGGTGGTCTCCGGTTCGACGACGACTCTGGGGGCGGCGAAGCCCGCCGGAATGGCGAACTCCGAGGTGATCTCGGGATCGAACGTGCCCCTGGCCTCGTCCGATTGCGGCTTGCGGTCTTCCGCCTCCGTCACTTGAGTAACGCTCCCTGTACGACGCGTGCAGCTACGCCAGTATGCGCACAGAAACACGAACGGGCCGCACGCGTGCGCGTACGGCCCGTTGGACGACTCAGGCCTCAGTGGCCGCCCTGCTCCTTGAACCGCTTGTAGGAGCGCTCGATCTCGACCTCGGCGTCGACCCGGCCCACCCAGTTGGCGCCCTCGACGGACTTGCCGGGCTCCAGGTCCTTGTAGACCTCGAAGAAGTGCTGGATCTCCAGGCGGTCGAACTCCGACACGTGGTGGATGTCACGCAGGTGCTCGACGCGCGGGTCCGTCGCCGGGACGCACAGCAGCTTGTCGTCGCCGCCGGCCTCGTCCGTCATCCGGAACATGCCGATGGCACGGCACTTGATCAGACAGCCCGGAAAGGTCGGCTCGTCAAGAATGACCAGCGCGTCCAGCGGGTCGCCGTCCTCGCCGAGGGTGTTCTCGACGAAGCCGTAGTCGGTCGGGTAGGCGGTCGAGGTGAAGAGTCGACGGTCCAGGCGGATCCGACCGGTCTCGTGGTCCACCTCGTACTTGTTCCGCGAACCCTTCGGGATCTCGATCGTGACGTCGAACTCCACCGGTGGCTCCTCCATGATCAACACATAGTTCTGGTGGTTAAGTGTCCCTCACGCAGGTGTGTGATCGCGAAAGGGGCTGGTGTTCGTGCCAGAGCTGAGGCCGTGGCGGGCGGCGAGGCCGCATGTGGCGCGGGCCGCGAACGCCGTACGACCGCGTCTGGCACGGGCCGCCCGGGCCGTGCGCCCGAAGCTCGAACGAGCCGCGGCATCTACGAAACCGCAGCTCGCACGGGTACGGCCCACCCGCATCAGATGGCCGAAGACCGTCAGGACCTGGCAGTACACCGCGGGCGCCGCCACCGCCGGTGTGACGCTGGCCGTCGCCGTGGCGACCGCCGCCGGCCCCTGGGACTCCACCGGTCAGCGTACGGCCGAGGCGGACCGTGCAGCCGTGCTGGACCGTACGGGTGGCGCAGATCACGGACGTAGTCCCGATACGCCCGATTCGGGCGACGGAACGGCCGGGGGCCCGCGCCCCGCCCCCAGCGCCGCATCCGTCCTGACCGGCCTGGGCGGCGCCATGAGCACCGTCAAGTCGGCCCCCACCGGTCCGGCCCTCTCCGCCGTCCTGGGCCCCCTGCTGGGGGACCCGGCGCTCGGCACCCGGCACACCGCCGCGGTCGTCGACGTCGCCACCGGCAAGCGCCTCTACGGCACCGGCGCCGACACCGCCCTGACCCCCGCCTCCGTGACGAAGATCGCCACGGCGGTCGCCGCGCTGTCGACGCTGGGCGCCGACCACCGTCTGACCACCCGCACGGCCCTGGAACCCGACACCAAGGAACTCGTCCTGGTCGGCGGCGGCGACCCGACCCTGACGGCGCACAGCGACGCCCAGGGCTGGGCGAGCCTGCGGGACCTGGCCGACAGGACGGCGGCGGCTCTGAAGAAGCGCGGCATCAAGGAGGTCACGCTCTCCTACGACACGACCCTGTACGCCGGGCCCGAACTCCACCCCATCGGCGTGAACGTCAACCTCGCCCCCGTGAGCGCCCTGATGGCCGACGAGGGCCGCACGGACGACTCGACCAGCGGCCCCGTCCAGCGCGTGACGGACCCGGCGGCGGACGCGGCCCGCACCTTCGCCTCGTTCCTCGAGGGCCACGGCATCAGGACCACGTCGCCCGGCCCCTCCAAGGCGACGACCCGCGCCGAGAACCTCGCCGCCGTGTCCTCGCCTCCGCTCTCGTCCCTGGTCGAGCGCATGCTGACCAACAGCGACAACGACATCGCGGAGGCCCTGGCCCGCCAGACGGCCGCCGCAGCGGGGGAGCCCGCCGGCTTCGACGGCGGCGCGTCCGCGATCGCCGGCGCACTGAAGAAGCTCGGACTCCCCCTCAAGGGCGCCGAGTTCCACGACGGCAGCGGCCTCGACCGGGACGACAGACTCACCGCCGATCTGCTCACCGCCCTGCTGGTGAAGGCCGGCGACCCCACCCACCCCGAACTCCGCCCGGTCCTGACGGGCCTGCCGGTGGCCGGCTTCACCGGCACCCTGACCAGTCGCTACACGGGCGGCGCGGCAGGAGTCGTACGAGCGAAGACAGGCACCCTGACGGGTGTGAACACCCTGGCCGGCACGGTCGTGGACCAGGACGGCCGGCTCCTGGCGTTCGCCTTCCTGGCCTCCAACACCACGAACCCCCTGGAGGCCCAGTCGGCACTGGACCGCACGGCCACGGCCCTGGCGGCCTGCGGCTGCAGCTAGCCGTTCCGCACCGCTGTGGGCACGGGTGCGTACCTCCGCGGCCTGCCCCAAGTGGGAGCGCTCACGTACCGTTGACGCATGACGAGCATCGGTGGTGCCGAGATGGTCGACTGGAATCTCGCGGTGGCGACCGCGACCCGGCTCGTACGGCCGGGCCCCGACGTGAGCCGTGACGAGGCCCGGGCCGTCGTCGCGGAACTGCGCCGGCATGCCAAGGCCTCGGAGGAACACGTCCGGGGCTTCACTCGTATGGGCACGGAGGAGACCCACGACACCCCGATCCTGGTCGTCGACCGCCCCGGCTGGGTCCGGGCGAACGTCGCAGGCTTCCGGGAGATCCTCAAGCCGCTGCTGGAGAAGATGCAGGAGCGGCGCGGCAACACCCCCGGCGGAGCGGTCCTCGGCGCGGTCGGCGGCAAGGTCACCGGCGTCGAGCTGGGCATGCTGCTGTCGTTCCTGGCCTCCCGTGTGCTGGGTCAGTACGAGACCTTCGCCCCGGCCACCCGCGAACTTCCCGCGGGGGAGCACGGCGGCGGCCGGCTCCTGCTCGTCGCCCCCAACATCGTGCACGTGGAGCGCGAACTCGACGTACAGCCCCACGACTTCCGCCTCTGGGTCTGTCTGCACGAGGAGACGCACCGCACCCAGTTCAGCGCCGTGCCGTGGCTGCGCGACCACCTGGAGGGCGAAATCCAGTCTTTCTTGGGGGAGACCGATGTCGACCCCATGACCGTCCTCGAGCGCATCCGGGAGGCCGCCCAGTCGCTCGCGGGGGGACGCCCCGAGGGCGAGGAGGACGACGGCGGCCGGTCCTTCGTCGAGATCGTGCAGACCCCGGCGCAGCGCGAGATCCTCGGCCGCCTCACCGCCGTGATGTCGCTCCTGGAGGGCCACGCCGACTTCGTGATGGACGGGGTGGGTCCGGACGTCGTGCCGTCCGTCTCCGAGATCCGCGAGAAGTTCCAGCAGCGGCGCGCGAAGGGCGCCTCCCGGCTGGACATGGCCCTGCGCAAGCTGCTGGGTCTGGACGCCAAACTCAGGCAGTACCGCGACGGCGAACGCTTCGTGCGGGCCGTCGTGGACCAGGTCGGCATGGACGGCTTCAACCGTGTGTGGACGTCCCCCAACACCCTGCCCACCAAGGCGGAGATCGCCAAACCGGCGGACTGGGTCGCGCGGGTGCACCGCAAGAGTGAGTCGTGAACCCCGTGGGAAAGTCGTGAAACGAATCCGGCCGACGGCAGGAGAACGCCCCTCCAATCACCCGTCCGAGGGACCGTGAGCCATGGGTAGGCGTGCGATGCTCGGGGAACGTCCCGGTTCTGTCACCATCTACACACTCTGAGTGACCGACTCCGGGGCTCACCCCCCGAAAACTTCATGAAGGGAACCGGACATGGGTCCCCATCCTGCGGTCGCGGCGATACGCCTGGCGGTCCGCCGCGTCCTCCACGACATCCTCAACGACCACCGGACCACTGCCGAGCCCCCAGGGCTCCAGGAACAGGCTCCGCACGAGCGCCCTTCCCCGCCGCTCGTGCTCGTGGCGTGCTCCGGCGGCGCCGACTCCATGGCCCTCGCCTCCGCCCTCGCCTTCGAGGCCCCCAAACTCGGCGTCCGGGCCGGCGGCGTCACCGTCGACCACGGGCTGCAGCCCGGCTCCGATCTGCGCGCCGACGAAGTCGCCCTGCGGCTGCGCGAGCTGGGCCTGGACCCGGTGGATTCCGTCGCCGTGACCGTGGGCCGCGAGGGCGGCCCCGAAGCCGCCGCCCGCGACGCCAGGTACGCCGCACTCGACGCCGCGGCCGTCCGCCACGGTGCCGCCGCGATCCTGCTCGGCCACACCCGCGACGACCAGGCCGAAACCGTGCTGCTCGGCCTCGCCCGCGGCTCGGGCATCCGCTCCCTGTCCGGAATGGCCGCGGTCTCGGGGGCCGACGGCCGTTACCGCCGCCCCTTCCTCCAGCTCGACCGGCAGACCGCCCGCAAGGCCTGCATGGTCCAGTCGCTCCCCGTCTGGGACGACCCCCACAACGCGGATCCCGCGTACACCCGCTCCCGGCTGCGCCACGAAGGCCTGCCCGCCCTCGAGAAGGCGCTCGGCAAGGGCGTCGTCGAGGCCCTCGCCCGCACCGCCCAGCTCTCCCGCGACGACGCCGACGCCCTCGACGCCTGGGCCGGCCAGGCCGCGGCCTCCGTGCGCGACGCCGCGGGCCTTCTGGAGTGCGCCAAGCTCTACGCCCTGCCGCCCGCCGTGCGCCGTCGCGTCCTGCGCCGCGCGGCCATCGATGCCGGGGCTCCCGCCGGTTCGCTGTTCGCCCGCCACATCGAGGAAGTCGACCGGCTGATCACCGGCTGGCGCGGCCAGGGAGCCATCAATCTCCCGGGCAAAGTCGTCGCTCAGCGCCAGGGTGGCAGACTGGTGATTCGGCAAGGCTGAAACCTTGCCCCCTTCAGGGGGTGATGGGCGGCCGGTGGGACGACCGAAAGTGATGCGGGTGGACGCGAAAGACATGGGCACCGACCTCAAGCAGGTGCTCATCACCAAGGAAGAGATCGACGCGAAGCTGGTGGAGCTGGCCGCGAAGATCGACGCGGAGTACGCGGGCAAGGACCTGCTCATCGTCGGCGTCCTCAAGGGCGCGGTGATGGTCATGGCCGACCTCGCCCGGGCGCTGTCCACCCCCGTCACCATGGACTGGATGGCCGTGTCGTCGTACGGCGCGGGCACCCAGTCCTCCGGTGTGGTGCGGATCCTCAAGGACCTCGACACCGACATCAAGGGCAAGCACGTCCTCATCGTCGAGGACATCATCGACTCCGGCCTGACCCTGTCCTGGCTGCTGTCCAACCTCGGCTCCCGCGAGCCCGAGTCGCTCAGGGTGTGCACGCTGCTGCGCAAGCCGGACGCCGCCAAGGTCGCCATCGATGTCGAGTGGGTGGGCTTCGACATCCCGAACGAGTTCGTCGTGGGCTACGGCCTCGACTACGCCGAGAAGTACCGCAACCTCCCGTTCGTCGGTACGCTCGCGCCCCACGTCTACGGCGGCTGAGTCGGCCTCTGAGCCGACCGAGCCTTCTTTGTAGGACGATCGGGAACCCCAGCGGGTTTCGCGCCGTTGGAGCATGCAGACGGGTTTGCCAGCCCTCCCGTGCGGCTTCGCGCGACAATGCTGGGGTACCGTCAGAAGAACTGTCTTATCAAACTCACTATGGCAGGAGGGACGGGGCGACATCGCTCCGTATGGATGGACGTGAAGCGATACTTCCGTGGGCCGGTCATGTGGATCGTGCTGGCCGTCCTTGCCGTGGTCGTGTTGATGCAGGTCGTCGGCTCGTCCGGCGGCTACAAGACGGTGGACACCGGCCAGGTCGTGGCAGCGATCAACAACAACAAGGTGGAGTCGGCCAAGCTCACCACCGGTGACGAGCAGACCATCAAGGTCCAGCTCAAGAACGGCGAAAAGGTCGAGGGCAGCTCGAAGATCCAGGCGAGCTACATCGGCGACCAGGGCGTCAACCTCGCCAACACGCTGCAGACCAAGTACCAGGACAAGCAGATCCCGGACGGCTACACCGTTTCGCCGTCCAAGCAGAACCCCTTCCTGGGCATCCTGCTCTCCCTGCTCCCCTTCGTCCTGATCGTGGTCGTCTTCCTGTTCCTGATGAATCAGATGCAGGGCGGCGGCTCCCGGGTCATGAACTTCGGCAAGTCCAAGGCCAAGCTCATCACCAAGGACACCCCCAAGACGACGTTCTCGGACGTCGCGGGCTGTGACGAGGCCGTCGAGGAGCTCCACGAGATCAAGGAGTTCCTGCAGGAGCCGGCGAAGTTCCAGGCCGTCGGCGCCAAGATCCCCAAGGGCGTGCTGCTCTACGGCCGTCCCGGTACCGGCAAGACGCTGCTCGCGCGTGCCGTCGCCGGCGAGGCAGGGGTCCCCTTCTACTCGATCTCCGGTTCCGACTTCGTCGAGATGTTCGTCGGTGTCGGTGCCTCCCGGGTCCGTGACCTGTTCGAGCAGGCCAAGGCGAACGCCCCGGCGATCGTCTTCGTCGACGAGATCGACGCGGTCGGCCGCCACCGCGGCGCCGGCCTCGGCGGTGGTCACGACGAGCGCGAGCAGACGCTGAACCAGCTGCTCGTCGAGATGGACGGCTTCGACGTCAAGGGCGGTGTGATTCTCATCGCCGCCACGAACCGCCCCGACATCCTCGACCCGGCGCTGCTGCGTCCCGGTCGCTTCGACCGCCAGATCGCGGTCGACCCGCCGGACCTGCAGGGCCGTCTGGAGATCCTCAAGGTTCACCAGAAGGGCAAGCCGGTCGCTCCGGACGTCGACCTCGCGGCCGTCGCCCGCCGTACGCCGGGCTTCACCGGCGCGGACCTGAGCAACGTCCTCAACGAGGCCGCGCTGCTCACCGCCCGCAGCGACAAGAAGCTGATCGACAACTCCATGCTGGACGAGGCGATCGACCGCGTGGTGGCGGGCCCGCAGAAGCGGACCCGGATCATGTCGGACAAGGAGAAGAAGATCACCGCGTACCACGAGGGCGGTCACGCCCTGGTCGCGGCGGCCTCCCCGAACTCCGACCCGGTCCACAAGATCACGATCCTGTCGAGAGGCCGTGCCCTCGGCTACACGATGGTCCTGCCGGACGAGGACAAGTACTCCACGACCCGCAACGAGATGCTGGACCAGCTGGCCTACATGCTGGGCGGCCGCGCGGCCGAGGAGCTCGTCTTCCACGACCCGACCACGGGTGCCGCGAACGACATCGAGAAGGCCACCGCCACGGCCCGCGCGATGGTCACGCAGTACGGCATGACCGAGCGGCTCGGCGCCATCAAGTTCGGCGGCGACAACACCGAGCCGTTCCTCGGACGTGAGATGGCTCACCAGCGCGACTACTCGGAAGAGGTCGCCGCGCTGGTGGACGAGGAAGTCAAGAAGCTCATCGAGAACGCGCACAACGAGGCCTGGGAGATCCTGGTCGAGAACCGCGACGTCCTCGACAACCTCGTCCTTCAGCTGCTGGAGAAGGAGACGCTGGGCAAGGAGGAGATCGCCGAGATCTTCTCCGCCATCGTCAAGCGCCCGGCCAGGCCCGCCTGGACCGGTTCCTCCCGCCGCACGCCGTCCACCCGCCCGCCGGTGCTCTCCCCGAAGGAGCTCGCACTGACGAACGGGGCCAACGGCGCGACCCCGGCGATCAGCACCGCCAAGTCGACGTCTACGGAGTCCGCCCCGGCGATCGAGACGGCCCCGGAGGACCGCCCGGAGAGCTGATCACCGCTCTCCCGCGGCCACGTCGGCCCGGAATGAATGCCGCGCCCCCCAGGTTCTAGCCTGGGGGGCGCGGCATTTCAGCCAGGTCGCAGATTGAGGCGCGTGGCCCACACGCGTGACCCGCACAGGAACGAGGCACCAGATGACCGACCCCGTGACGCTGGACGGTGAAGGCCGCATCGGCGAGTTCGACGAGAAGCGCGCCGAGAACGCCGTACGCGAACTCCTCATCGCGGTCGGCGAGGACCCGGACCGGGAGGGGCTCAGGGAGACGCCGACGCGGGTGGCGCGTGCGTACCAGGAGATCTTCGCGGGGTTGTGGCAGAAGCCCGAGGACGTGCTGACGACGACGTTCGATCTCGGGCACGACGAGATGGTGCTGGTGAAGGACATCGAGGTGTACTCGACCTGTGAGCATCACCTCGTGCCGTTCAGGGGAGTCGCCCACGTCGGATACATTCCGGCCACCACCGGCAAGATCACGGGTCTGTCCAAGCTGGCCCGCCTCGTGGACGTCTACGCCCGGCGCCCGCAGGTGCAGGAACGTCTCACCACGCAGATCGCGGACTCCTTGATGGAGATCCTGGAGCCGCGTGGCGTCATCGTCGTCGTGGAGTGCGAGCACATGTGCATGTCGATGCGCGGCATCCGCAAGCCGGGGGCGAAGACGATAACGTCCGCGGTGCGGGGGCAGCTGCGAGACGCGGCCACGAGGAACGAGGCGATGAGCCTCATCATGGCGCGCTGAAGCGCCGGTGACTCAGGCCGCCGACGCCGCCCCGTTGTTGTGCTCGTCGTCCTCCGGGAGCCTGCACACACGCTCCAGGAAGATGGCCGCGACTATCACGGCGATGCCCGCCACGACCGAGAAGCCGGCGTAGATGGCCTGGTCGCGGCGGGCGGGGATGTCGAGGAGCTCCAGGAGGAAGACGCCCGTGCCGCCGTACATGCCGGCGACCAGGGCGGCGACCAGGGCGCTGGCCTGACCGAAGACGACCGCGCGGGCCGCCATCAGCGGGTCGACCCCCTTGGCCTCGGGGCGGCGCTCGCGCTGAGCCTTGAAACGGCCGCGCAGGGAGAGCGCCGTGGCCAGCAGGACCACCGCGATCAGGGCGAGGACGACGGGCGCGGCGAGGGGGACGCTGGGCAGGGTCCCGATCGAGTTCCAGAGGCGGGCGCCCGCCCAGGACAGGAGTCCGGCCACGACGAAAACGCCGGCCAGCACCCTCATGCGCAGCTCTCTCACGGTGTCCCTTCAGCTCCCCCGGGTCCTGCGGGCCCTCCCGCGGACTGTGGTCGTCCTGACCTTAACGACTACTCGGGCAGGTGGAGTTCCAGGTCCTTGCGCGGTGTCACGCCCTCGCGGGTGACGGCGTCCAGGAGAGCGGCGACCGCGCCGCGGCCGGGCAGCTGCGCCTCCGGCTCCAGGTCGTGCCAGGGGGCGAGGACGAAGGCACGCTCGTGGGCGCGCGGGTGGGGCAGCGTGAGGCGCGGGTCGTCGTCGATGACGTCGGCGTACGCGACGATGTCGACGTCGAGGGTGCGCGCGCCCCAGCGCTCGTCCCGTACCCGGTGGAAGGCCTCCTCGACCGCGTGCGCCCGCTCCAGGAGCGAGGAAGGCGGCAGGGTGGTCTTCAGAACGACGACCGCGTTGAAGTACGAGGGCTGGCTGCCGGGCTCGACGCCCCACGGCTCCGTCTCGTACACCGGGGAGACGGCCTTGATGCGGACGCCCGGGGTGTCCTCCAGGGCGTCGATGGCGCCCTGGAGGGTCTCCAGGCGGTTGCCCAGGTTCGCGCCGAGGGAGAGCACCGCCCGTTTCGGGTTGTGGAGCGTCGTGTCGGCGGCGTCCACCTGCGCCACGACGGAGGCGGGTACCGGTTGTACGGTCGGGTCGCTCGAACCCGTGGCGAAGGACGCGCTCATGCTCGGCTCCGGGTGATGGTGACGGTCACGTCGTCGAAGGGGACCGTGATCGGGGCGTCCGGTTTGTGGACGCAGACCTCGACCTCCTGGACCCCGTCGTGCTTCAGACAGGCCTGGGCGATGCGCTCGGCGAGCGTCTCGATGAGGTTGACGGGCTCGCCCTCGACGACGGCCACGACCTCCTCCGCCACGATGCCGTAGTGCACTGTCTTCGCCAGGTCGTCGTCAGCGGCGGCCGGGCGGGTGTCCAGGCCCAGGACGAGGTCCACGACGAAGGTCTGGCCCTCCTCCCGCTCCTTGGGGAAGACGCCGTGGTGCCCGCGGGCCTTGAGGCCGCGCAGCGCGACACGATCCACGCGAATCACTCCTGCAATCGTCGGTGACGGCCGGTCGATGCCGTGTGCGGGCGGCACACCGGCCTCGAACGAATCTACCTGCGGGCACTGACAGCACCGGGCCACCGAGGCGTGGCCCGGGCCGGGACCAGGAGGGTTCATCCCGTGTTTCCCCTGGGGAACCCGGCGGCTCATGGGTTGGTAGCCGCCCCTACCCAGGGGTCCGTGATTCCAACCACTCCTTGGTCCTCAAGGGGGCGCCTACCCACTCAGGAGGGTGTGTCGCCGTCCTCGTCCTCGTCGTTTTCGGTCATCACGGGCGAGGCGTGGTGGGACCAGAGCTTCCAGCCTGCCGGGGTGCGGTGGAAGACGTTCGTGGCGACCACCAGCTGCCCGACGAGCGGACCGAGTTCCTCGCTGCCCTTGGGTGCGGGGCCGCCGCTGAGGATGTTCTCGGTGCAGGTCACCAGGGCGGTGTCGCCGGTCACGGAGACATGCACGTCGGTGAGGAAGAACTGGATGTAGTCGGTGTTCGCCATGATCAGCGCATACGACCTCAGGACCTCGCCGCGGCCGGTGAGCGCGGGCCAGCCGGGGTGCACGCACGAGATCACTCCGGTGTCGGCGGGGTCGTGGTACTCCTCGTCGACCCCCAGGTCGGACGGGGCGAGCCAGAGCGCCGACAGGTCCTCGAAGTCGCCGCGCTCCATGGCCTCGTAGAAGGCGGTGTTGGCGGCTTCCACCTGCTCGACGTCGGTGTGGGGGGCGCTCACCGGGCTCCTTCGGCAGCGCGCGCGCCCTCCACGGCGCGCGCGACCCGTACGGCGTCCGCCGTCGCGCGCACCTCGTGCACGCGCACCGCCCATGCGCCGGCGTGCGCGGCGAGTGCGGAGACGGCGGCCGTCGCGGCGTCGCGCTCGCGCGCGGGCGGGGGCGCGCCCTCCGGTCCGGCGAGGACCCGGCCGAGGAACCGCTTGCGGGAGGCGGCGACGAGCAGGGGATGGCCGAGACCGAGCAGCCGGTCCAGGTGGGCGAGCAGGACCAGATCGTGCTCGGCGTCCTTGGAGAAGCCGAGACCGGGGTCGACGACGATGCGGTCGGGGGCGATGCCGCCGGCCAGGACGGCCTCCACGCGTGCGTGCAGTTCGCCGGCGACCTCGGTGACGACGTCGCCGTACACGCCCCTGACGTTGCCGCCCTCCAGGAAGCCGCGCCAGTGCATGACGACGAAGGGGGCGCCGGACGCTGCCACCACCGGGATCATCGCGGGGTCGGCGAGGCCGCCGCTGACGTCGTTGACGAGGGAGGCGCCCGCGGCGAGGGCCCGTTCGGCGACGGAGGCGCGCATGGTGTCGACGGAGACGCTGACGCCCTCGGAGGCGAGGCCGCGGACGACGGGGATGACGCGCTTGAGCTCCTCGGCCTCGTCGACGCGGGTGGCGCCCGGCCGGGTGGACTCGCCGCCTACGTCGACCAGGTCCGCGCCCTCGGCGACCAGGTCGAGGCCGTGTTTGACGGCGTTGGTCGTGTCGAAGAAGCGGCCGCCGTCGGAGAAGGAATCGGGCGTGACGTTCACGACCCCCATGACCGCGCAGCGGTCCCACTCCGGAAGGCCCGCGACGCGCCCGCGTCCGCTCTGCTTGCTCATACGTTCAGCGTAGGCCCCGGCCGCGGCGGCAGAACGCCACGGCCCGGACGGTGGCCCTCCGGTGGGAGGGCGTTTCCGTCCGGGCCGTTGTTCACCGTGTCCGGCGTCCGCTGCCTGGGTCAGGCGGTCATGCCGCGCGTACGTCGCGCTCCGCGACGGCATGCGTGCACACGCGCGGGGCGGTCCTGCGGCGGCGCAGGAAGCGCGGCAGCGGCAGGGCCAGGTTGACGAAGCCCTCCGCCTGCATGGCGGCGAAGCCGATGCGCGGCAGGTCGGCCGAGGCGCGGTAGACGACGAAGCGGGGCTCCCAGCGGGGCTGGAACTTCGCGTTGAACTTGTACAGGGACTCGATCTGGAACCAGCGGGACAGGAAGACCAGCAGTCCGCGCCAGGCGCGCAGCACCGGGCCCGCGCCGATCTTCTCGCCGCGCGCGAGTGCCGAGCGGAACATCGCGAAGTTGAGCGACACGCGCGTGATGCCGAACTTCGGCGCCGCCTGGAGGGCCGCGACGATGAGGAGTTCGTTCATGCCGGGGTCGGCCGAGCGGTCGCGGCGCATCAGGTCGAGGGACGCGCCGTCGGTGCCCCACGGGACGAAGTGCAGGATCGCCTTCAGATCGCCGTACTCGCCCGGCTGGTCGTCCGCCTTGTGGGCGGTGGCGATCAGGCAGTCGCCGTCGGCGGCGTCGCCGATGCGGCCCAGCGCCATGGAGAACCCGCGCTCGGTGTCGGTGCCGCGCCAGTCCTCTGCGGCGTTGCGGATCCGCTCCAGCTCGGCCTCGCCGAGATCACGAATACGTCGTACCCGGGTTTCGTAACCGGCGCGCTCGATGCGCTTGACCATCTGGCGCACGTTGCGCATCGCGCGGCCGGCGAGGGAGAAATCCGCTACGTCCACCACCGCCTCGTCGCCCAGTTCCAGGGCGTCGAGTCCGGTCTCGCGGGTCCACACCTCGCCGCCCGTCTCCGAGCAGCCCATGACGGCAGGCGTCCAGGAGTGGGCCCTGGCCTCGTCCATGAACCGCTCGATGGCACCCGGCCAGGCCTCGACGTCCCCGATGGGGTCACCACTGGCGAGCATCACGCCGGAGACGACCCGGTACGTCACCGCCGCCTTGCCGCTGGGCGAGAAGACGACCGCCTTGTCGCGGCGCAGCGCGAAGTGGCCGAGGGAGTCGCGGCGGCCGTGCTTCTCCAGCAGGGCGCGCAGGCGTGCCTCGTCCTCCTCCGTCAGCCGGGCCGCGGGGTGTTCGGGCCGGAAGGCGAGGTAGATCGTCGTGACCGCCGTCAGCAGACCGAGGGCGCCCAGCGAGAAGGCGACCGTCCAGGAGGTGTTGCCCTGGTAGTCGACGGGACCCTCGAAGCCGAACAGGCCGTACAGGACGTGCGTAATGCGATCGGCCAGGCTCGGGTCGCCGACCATCCGGTTCGGGTGGACGCTGACGATGATCAACCCGAGGACGAGGGAACCCGCGCCCATGAGGACGAAGTTCGCGAGCGCACGCCACCTGCTGCGCGGGTCGGGCAGCGCCGCGAACTGGTCGCGGTGGCGCAGCAGCGGTGCGAGCAGCGCGAGCGAGATGATCACTCCGAGGAGGGAGTGGCGGTACGTGAACTGTGCCACCGCGCCCGCCGGCAGCAGCGCCACCGCGGCGCGCCACGCCCGGCGTTTGCCGCGCTTCAGGCCGTGCGCGAGCAGCAGCAGGAGGATGCCGGCGCTGAGCGACAGCGCGGCCGCGAACGGGCCGAACGACCCGGGCAGCACCTCGGCGATCGTGTGCATACGGCTGTGCCTGAAGCGCGGGAACACGCCCGCGGCGATGTCCAGAACGCCTACGAGTGCGCAGGCTCTGGCGACGAGGACGGGGACGACCTCGGGGCGCGGACCACGCAATACGCGCCGCGCGCTGCGTGATCGGGTGGGAACCCCACCCGACATTTCCTCATCTGTCCTGACAGACATCGCATCCCGTAGTTCTGCGAGAGACCTTGGATCCGGTGCCGATTCGGGCATCCGGCGACATTGCGCCCTCTAGGACGGTGTCTCAGGGAGCGAGGTTCCAACCTCTCCTCAAAGCCGCTCCAAAGGCCGAGGAAAGTTCCGGACAAGCTCTCGCGAAGGTATGCGGGATCTGGGTGGAAACCGCAGGCAGGAAGCAGGTCATGGGTCTTACGAGCAACAAAGTGCTGCTGCTGGCAGTGATGTTCGCCGTACTGCTGTTCGTGGGCACGGTGTGGGTGTGGCCGCGTCTGGCACGGCGCAACTGGCGGGCCGTCAGCGGGCGCGTCGGGCTGCTGTTCGGCACTCAGCTTGCCCTCTTCCTGTCGGTCGGCCTCGCCGCCAACCAGGCCTTCGGTTTCTACGCCAGCTGGGCGGACCTCTTCGGCCAGGAGAAGGCCCAGGGGGTGGTCGTGAACCACACGGCGTTCGGCGCCTCCGGCGGCCCGCTGCAGGTGATCGACACGGCACGCGTGCGTGGAGCCGGGGGTTCCGGGCCGCAGGCCGGCGGCCAGATCCAGAAGGTCGACATCGTCGGCCGTACGACGAACATCGCCACGCCCGCGTATGTGTATCTGCCGCCGGAGTACTTCCAGCCGCAGTACCGCACGCGTACGTTCCCGGCGGCGGTCGTCCTCACCGGATATCCGGGCACCGCCCAGGCGCTCGTGGACAAGCTGCACTATCCGAGTACGGCACAGGCTCTCGCGAAGAACGGCCGTATGCAGCCGATGATCCTGGTGATGCTCCGGCCGACGGTGGCGCCGCCGAGGGACACGGAATGCGTGGACATCCCCGGAGGTCCGAAGACGGAGACGTTCTTCGCCAAGGACCTGCCCGACGCCGTACTCGCGCACTACAGGGTGGGCAAAAAGCCGGGCAGCTGGGGCATCATCGGTGATTCCACGGGTGGCTACTGTGCGCTGAAGCTGGCCATGCACCACCCCGGGGTGTATGCCGCGGCGGCCGGTCTGTCGCCCTACTACAAGGCGCCTACCGACCCCACCACGGGCGATCTCTTCCACGGCGACGATCGGCTGCGCAACCGCGCCGACCTGTGGTGGTGCCTCAGGCATCTGCCCGGTCCGGACACTTCACTGCTCGTCACCAGCAGCAAGATCGGGGAATCCAACTACAAGGCGACACTGAAGTTCATAGAGGGTGTGCGGGCGACGAACCGGACGCGGATCTCGTCGATCATCCTTGACAGCGGAGGCCACAACTTCAACACCTGGCGGCGGGAGATTCCCGCGACTCTGCAGTGGATCAGCGGACGGCTGAGCGACCGGTGACCGGGGTTCCCACAGGTGATGATCTTGCTGAATTCGGCAAAGGCCTATTCCTGATGCCCTGTGAACGTTTCGGTATGGCTGTGTTTTTGCGGGGCGGGGCACCAACGCTCGCCTACGCGCGGTAAGTTTCTGGCCATGCCACGTGGACGTCACCGCCATTCCCCGCCCTTGCACAGACTGCTGCCACCGTCGGCGATCGCAGGCGTCTCTTTCGTCTGCGCCTTCGGTCCGTGGGTGTTCTCACAACAGGCCGTGCTCCGTGTCATAGCCGCGGGCGCCGCGGCGACGGCGATCGTCGGCGCGGCCGTCATGCGCCGTTGGGACACCCAGGCCGGCAAGCAGGTCGCCGACCTCACGCGCGCGCGTGCGAGCGACGAGTGGCGCCACGAGGAGCGGGTCGCCGAGCTGGAGACCGACCTCGAGGAGTCGCGCGAGCTGCGCGCCAAGCTGGAGCAGCGGCTGCGGGCCAAGCGCGCCGAGCTCGCGGGACTGCGCAACGAACACGCGGCGCTGCTGCGGCGGTACGCCACCGCCGAGACCGAGCGTGCGAGCGCCCTGGAGGGCCGCCGCCTGCTTGAGATAGAGGCCGGGGCCCCGGCCCCCGCGCTGCCGCCCGTGCCGACGGCCGGCACCGAGGCCGCCGAGACGGAGCGTGTGACGGAGGAGACCGGGGCTGTGGCTGCCTCGGCGGACGTCTCCGAGGGCACTGGCGAGGAGCCGGCGGCGCCGGCGATCTTCTCGCCGGAGGGGTCCAAGCTCTTCTTGCGGGCGAAGGTGGCGCTCACGAAGTTCGACGAGGACGGTGACGGTTCTCCGAAGGACGACGGCGGCGCGGACGGTGCGGCGGACTCGCAGGACGCCGCGGGCGCCGACGCCGGGGACGACACCGACCCCGAGGACGACGACTCCCCGAAGGGCGGCGGCTCCCCCAAGGGTGACGAGGCTTCGAAGGACGTCTCCCCGAAGGGCGAGCCGGTGACGGTGAAGGCCGGTTCGGTCCCGGCGGCAGCTCAGGCGGCCGCGACCGAGCCCGTCGCCGCAGAGCCCGCCGCCACCGTGACCGAGACCGCCACCGGTGAGACCGAGGTCGCGGCCCAGGAGGATGAGTCACAGGGGCAGCCCCAGGCGGTCGACGGGCATGAGCGCGCGGCCGCCACCACTCCGGCCAGGCAGACCCCGGCCGCCCAGCCCGTGCGGCAGCCCGCCGGTCACTTCGTCGCGCCGACCGCGGTGGCCGTCGTACCGGCCGCGCCCGTGCGGCGTCCGGCGGTCGAGGGCGGATTCGACTTCTTCGGTACGAAGGCGGAGGGGGCGCAGGACGCCCTGGAGGCCGTGCAGAACGAGGACCTCGCCGACGTGGTCGGCCAGGAGGCGCTCGCCGTCCACAAGGCCGAGGCCGAGGCGGAGTTCAAGCCGGCCGACGAGGAAGCGCGCGGTGAGGTCCAGGTCATCGACCTGACGGCCCACGACGAGACCGAGCAGATCGACGTGCAGCGGCTGCGGAGCGCGGTTTCCTGAGCTCTTCGGTTCCCTGACGGCCCCGGGCGGTTTGAAACGGCCCGGGGCCTTCGCTTGCCCGGGATCCTCGCCTCCCGGGCTCTTGAATTCCTGGGCTCTGGGCTTCCCCGGCACCGGGATTCTGGGGCTCCGGCTTTCGCGGCGCCCCGCCGGGCCGTCGCCTGCCGTCGCGGTCTTGTCGCTCGGTGGGCTGCCGCAGCCGTTTCCATGCCCGCTGGAACAGCCGCGCGCTGCCGTCGGGGCATTGGCCTACGGCGCCATCCACCGGTCCGGCACGGCGTCCCGTCGCCCGGTCCGTGAGCGTTCGGCCTGTCCTCGCAGGAGTTCCGCCGTCTCTTGGGCGTGTCGCTCGATCGGGGTCGTCGTGGTCTTGTCGCTCGGTGGGCTGCCCCAGCCGTTTCCATGCCCGCTGGAACAGCCGCGCGCTGCCGTCGGGGCATTGGCCTACGGCGCCATCCACCGGTCCGGCAAGGCGTCCCGTCGCCCGGTCCGTGAGCGTTCGGCCTGTCCTCGCAGGAGTTCCGCCGCCTCCTGGGCGTCCCTCAGCCGGGCCGTCACGGTCTTGTCGGCTCCCGTGTCCACATGGACGTCGGCGAGCCGCCACAGCCGCTTCCAGGGCCCCTGGACCAGCCGCACGCTCTGCACCTTCGCATGCGGTACGAGCGCCAGGCTCCGGCGGAGCAGGCCGTGCCGGGTGGCGAACACCGTGTCGGTGACGGCGACTGCCCGGCCCCGCCACCACACCGGCAGACACCACCCGGCCCGTCGAGGCGGCCGTGACAGCGCCTCGGACGACGGCACCGTCACCCCGGGCAGCACGCGCGCGACGACCGTCTCGGCGACCGCGCGCGGAGCGACCGGCACCAGCACGGAGTTGGACGAACCGGCCACGTCCAGCTCCACCCGCACCCAGCCGCGCCGCCGCCACAGCAGCGGCTCCACGATCCGCACGGTCTGCACCCGGCCGGGCGGCACCGTCTCGTGCGTACGGTCGAGGAGCCCATGGTCGATGCGCAGCCCGTCCGGTGACTCGCCCACCGTCCAGTCGTACTCGCCGACGAACCGACCCGCGCTGCTCGCGCCCGCCGCGCCCAGCAGCGGCAGGCCGGTCGCGAGGACCGTCCACACGCTGTGGGTGGCCAGCCAGAGCACCGGCGGGACGACGAGCGCGGCCGCCAGGGAGCACCAGGTGGCTCCCGTCAGCAGGACGGAGATCGCGAGGTCGCGCGGCGGCGTGCGCAACAGCTCGCGCGCCGGCGCCTCACCGACCTCGTGCGCCGTCTCGGGCGCGAACCCGGCGGCGCGCGCGAGCAGTTCCGCGCGCAGCGCACGCGCCTCGCGCTCGCCCAGGAAGGAGAGTTCGTCCTTCTTGTCGGTCCCGACGACGTCGAGTTTGAGCTTGGCGACGCCCGCCACGCGCGCGAGGAGCGGCTGGGTGACGTCGACGGCCTGGATGCGTTCCAGCCGGATGTGCGCGGTGCGCCGGAACAGCAGACCCGTCCGTATCCGCAGCTCGGTATCGGTCACCGCGAAGTGCGTGAACCACCAGGTCAGAAAGCCGTACAAGGAGGCGGCCGGGACGAGGACGGCGAGTGCTATCAGGAGGGTCGTGGTGGTCAGCCGGGTCAGCTGCTGCTGCGCCTGGTCGGGATCGTGCACGGCCCACCCGATGACCACGGCCACCGGCGCCCACGCCCGCCTGAAGGGCGTCACGGGATGCAGCCGCCGCTCGGTGACGGGTTCCTTCGCGGCTACGGCGTCATCGACGCCGGGCGCGGTCACAGACCCGCCGATCGGGCCTCGCCGAGTTCGGTGAGCCGGTCCCGCAGCCGCTCCGCCTCGGCCGGGTCAAGCCCCGGGATGGTCGCGTCGGTCGCCGCGGCCGCCGTGTGCAGCTGCACGCTGGCCAGCCCGAAGTGCCGCTCGACGGGCCCCGAGGTCACCTCGACCAGCTGCATCCGCCCGTACGGCACGACGGTCTCCTCGCGCCACAGCACGCCCCGGGTGATCAGCAGGTCGTCGGCGCGCTCGGCGTACCGCCAGGAGCGCCAGTTGCGGCCGAGCAGTACCCAGCCCCAGGCCGCCGGCGCGAGCGGCAGCAGCGCGAAGGCGGCCCAGCCGGGCCCCGCGAGGAGCCCGAGCAGCAGGCCCAGGGCGAGAGCCAGCAGCCCCAGCCACACCACCAGCAGCAGCCGGCGCATCCGCAGCAGCCCGGGCGGCAGCCCGATCCACACCGGCTCCACCGAATCTTCCCCCGTCGTCCCCGTACTCTGCGGGCTCCCCGTCTCCATGCGCCCAGCGTACGTAGGAGAGACTGACTCCATGACTCCTACGACGGAGACCATGGTCGGTATCGGCGGCGCCGCGGAGAGCACCGACATGGTGCTCAACATCGGACCGCAGCACCCGTCCACGCACGGCGTGCTGCGGCTGCGCCTGGTGCTGGACGGCGAGCGCATCACGCACGCGGAGCCCGTCATCGGGTACATGCACCGCGGGGCGGAGAAGCTGTTCGAGGCGCGCGACTACCGCCAGATCATCATGCTCGCCAACCGCCACGACTGGCTGTCGGCCTTCTCGAACGAGCTCGGCGTGGTCCTCGCGGTGGAGCGCATGCTCGGCATGGAGGTGCCCACGCGCGCGGTGTGGACGCGCACGCTGCTCGCGGAGCTCAACCGGGTGCTCAACCACCTGATGTTCCTGGGCTCGTACCCGCTGGAGCTCGGCGGCATCACCCCGGTCTTCTACGCCTTCCGGGAGCGGGAGGTCCTCCAGAACGTCATGGAGGAGGTCTCCGGCGGCCGCATGCACTACATGTTCAACCGCGTCGGCGGCCTCAAGGAGGACCTGCCCGCCGGCTGGGCCACGCGCGCGCGTGCCGCCGTCGCCGCCGTCCGCTCGCGCATGGACGTCTACGACGACCTGGTGCTCGGCAACGAGATCTTCCGGGGGCGCACGCGGGGCGTGGGCGCGCTGGCGCCCGAGACGGTGCACGCCTACGGCGTGAGCGGGCCGATCGCGCGCGCCTCGGGCGTCGACTTCGACCTGCGCCGGGACGAGCCGTATCTCGCGTACGGCGAGCTGCAGGACACCCTGAAGGTCGTCACCCGGCAGGAGGGCGACTGCCTCGCCCGCTTCGAGGTGCTCCTGGAGCAGACCCATGTCGCCCTCGACCTCGCCGACGCCTGCCTCGACCGGCTCGCCGAGCTGCCGCCGGGGCCGATCAACCAGCGGCTCCCCAAGGTCCTGAAGGCGCCCGAGGGGCACACCTACGCGTGGACCGAGAACCCGCTCGGCATCAACGGCTACTACCTCGTCAGCAAGGGCGAGAAGACCCCGTACCGGCTGAAGCTGCGGTCGGCCTCGTACAACAACATCCAGGCGCTCGTGGAACTCCTGCCGGGGACGCTGGTCGCGGACATGGTGGCGATCCTGGGGTCGCTGTTCTTCGTGGTCGGCGACATCGACAAGTAGTGCGGCGGGGGCCCGGGGCGGGGGCGGTCAGCCGGCGAGCGGGTCCGGGATCCCCACCGGCTGGAGCAGCCAGCCGAAGTCGCCGAGGCCGCCCGATGCGGTGAGTTCGGCGGCTTCACCGGCGCTCGCGAGGGCTCGTACGTATGCGGCGGGCTCGCTGGATGCGAGAGCGAGCGGGGGGCGTGCGCCGGTGATGCCCAGGGCGCGCAAGGCGTCGCGCTGCGGCAGCAGACGCGCGCCGGAGAGCGTCCGCGCCGACCCGTGCGCCGCGCACGCGTCCAGTGCGACATGTGCCGTGATGTCGCACGACCCGTCCGGCACGGGCGCCGTCTCGCGCCCCGCGCGGAAGCCGGTGAGCGTGCCGAACGGGGGGCGCGCGTCCAGCGTGTGCGCATAGTCGACGGCGACCGCGAGCCCCCCGGCGAGCGAGGAGACCGCGGCCGCCCAGGCCTCGTCCCGGGGGAGCCCGATCTCGGCCCGCAGTCCCTCCTCGGCCGGCAGCGGCCACCACCGGGCGAGCCACTCCGCCTCGGCACCGCCGACCGGCGCCCCGAGCCGTTCGGCCCCGTCCTGCCGTACGAGCACCTGCCGCGGTACGCCCTCGCCGTCCACCTCGGCGACGTCCACGGGCACGTTGTCCAGCCACTCGTTGGCGAACAGCAGCCCGGTGACCTGCTGCGGCGGTTCGCCGAGCCACTCGATCCGGTCGTCGAGGCCCGCCGGGCGACCGGCGATCTCGACGGCGTATCCACGCGTGCGTGCCGCCACCTCGGCGGGCAGCGCGGCCAGCACACCGCAGACCAGCTCGCCCCGGCCCGCCGCCATGTCGACGAAGGCCAGCGCGCCGGGCCGCCCCAGAGCCTCGTCGACCCGGCACAGCAGCCGTGCCACCGCCGCGGCGAACAGCGGTGACGCGTGCACGGACGTACGGAAGTGCCCGGCCGGCCCCTCCGGCCTGCGATAGAACCCGCCGGGCCCGTACAGAGCGGCCTCCGCCGCAGCCTGCCAGCCCTGCCACCGGCCCGATGTCTCTTCCGTCACCGGGCCAGGCTAAGCGCGCAGGAGAGGGGGGCCTCCACCTTGGGGAGTATGTGCGCCGGGCGCGGATCGGTCCTCCGGTTGACCCCTGCACGCATCTCGCTTCCCTACGCTGGGTTACGTGCAGCGCCTCTATGACTTCCTCCGCAGACACCCGACAGGGGTCGACTCCTTCTGGGCCGTCTTCCTGTTCGGGATCTCGCTGCTGAGCGGGACCTCCAGTTCGGCGGTCCGGGGCACCGACAACCCGGCGCTGATCGTTCCGATCGCGCTGCTGCTGTGCCTGGTGATCGCGCTGCGCCGGCGCACGCCGGAGAAGATGCTGCTGCTGACGATCGGACTCGGCGTGACGCAGCTGGCGCTGAACGTCCAGACGATGGCCGCCGACTTCGCGATGCTGGTGATCGTCTACACGGTGGCCACGACGGGCACCCGATGGGCCTCCCGGCTCGCGCTGGCCGTGGGGCTGTGTGCGGCGCCGCTGGCGCAGATGCGCTGGCCGCAGGACGGGAGCGCGCTGGGCAATGGCGCCAAGGCGGTCTTCCTGACCGTGCCCTTCGCCCTCGCCTGGGTGCTCGGCGACTCCATCCGCACCCGCCGCGCCTACTTCGCGCAGCTGGAGGAGCGCAACGCCCGGCTGGAGAAGGAGCGGGAGGCACAGGCCAAGGTCGCGGTCGCGGCCGAACGCGCCCGGATCGCCCGCGAGTTGCACGACGTCGTCGCGCACAACGTGTCGGTGATGGTGGTGCAGGCCGACGGCGCCGCCTACGTCCTGGACGCCGCCCCCGACCAGGCCAAGAAGGCCCTGGAGACCATCTCCTCCACCGGCCGCCAGGCCCTCGCCGAGATGCGCCGCCTGCTCGGCGTACTGCGCACCGGCGAGCACCAGGAGGGCGGCGAGTACGTCCCGCAGCCCGACGTCGACCAGATCGACGAGCTGATCGAGCAGTGCCGCACCTCCGGCCTGCCCGTCGACTTCAAGGTCGAGGGCACCCCGCGCCCGCTGCCCAGCGGCGTCGAGCTCACCGCGTACCGCATCGTGCAGGAGGCGCTGACCAACACGCGCAAGCACGGCGGGCCGAACGCGGGCGCCAGCGTGCGCCTGGTCTACTTCGACGACGGCCTCGGCCTGCTCGTCGAGGACGACGGCAAGGGCGCCCCGCACGAGCTGTACGAGGAGGGCGGCGCCGACGGCCAGGGCCACGGCCTGATCGGTATGCGCGAACGGGTCGGTATGGTCGGCGGCACCCTGGACGCGGGGCCGCGCCCCGGCGGCGGATTCCGGATCAGTGCGCTGCTCCCGCTGAAACCCGCACACTGACGCCTGCGTACGTCCCTCGTTGACACCTGTAATGCCCCCGCGGACAGCAACCGCCGCAAACGGAAACCGCCGCAACGGATGAGAACGGAAGAGGTCCCGATGACGATCCGCGTGATGCTCGTCGACGACCAGGTGCTGCTGCGCACCGGGTTCCGGATGGTGCTCGCCGCCCAGCCGGACATGGAGGTCGTCGCGGAGGCGGGGGACGGCGTCGAGGCCCTCCAGGTGCTGCGCGCGACCGCCGTCGACGTGGTGCTCATGGACGTGCGCATGCCGAAACTGGACGGCGTGGAGGCCACCCGCCGCATCTGCTCGGAGCCCGACCCGCCGAAGGTGCTGATCCTGACCACCTTCGACCTCGACGAGTACGCCTTCTCGGGGCTGAAGGCGGGCGCCTCAGGCTTCATGCTCAAGGACGTGCCGCCCGGTGAACTCCTCGCCGCCATCCGCGCCGTGCACAGCGGCGACGCGGTGGTGGCCCCCTCGACCACGCGCCGCCTGCTCGACCGGTTCGCGCCGATGCTGCCGAGCGTCGGGAAGGAGCCCCAGCACAAGGAGCTGGAGCGGCTCACCGAGCGCGAGCGCGAGGTCATGATCCTGGTGGCACAGGGCCTGTCCAACGGCGAGATCGCCGCCCGGCTGGTGCTGTCCGAGGCGACCGTGAAGACCCATGTGGGCCGCATCCTCACCAAGTTGGGGCTCCGGGACCGGGTGCAGGTGGTGGTCCTGGCGTACGAGACGGGTCTGGTGCGCGCGGGCGGGCACGGCTGAGCCGCCGGGCACGTGATTCCCGCGTAACCGGCGCCCACTAGGGTCTGCGCATGCTCCTGTGGATCAACGGCCCTTTCGGCGGCGGCAAGACACAGACCGCACACGAGATCCAGCGGCGCCTGCCCGGCAGCGTCATCTGCGACCCCGAGCACCCCGGTTTCGGTCTGCGCCGGATGCTGCCGCCCGAACTGCGCGGCGACTTCCAGGCCCTGGCCTCCTGGCGGCAGGGCGTCGTCGAGGTGCTCGACCTCGCCCTCACCAAACGTGAAGGGGTCGTGATCGCACCCATGACGGTCACCGACCCGGTCTGCTTCGAGGAGACCGTCGGCCGGCTGCGTGAACTCGGCCATGACGTACGCCACTTCACCCTCCTTGCTCAGCGCGAGACAGTCCTCAAGCGGTTGCGCGAACGCGGTTTGGGACACCTCCTTCAGTACGTCACCGGGAAGAACTCCGGTCTGGGCAGGGAGACCTGGGCCGTGCAGCAGCTCGACCACTGCCTGGAGCGGCTGCGGGAGCCGGAGTTCGCCGAACACCTGTGGACGGACCACTCGACCGTGCCGAAGACGGCGGACCGCATCGCCGTACTGGCCGGACTGAGGATCCGGCCGAACAACGAGGGCACGCTCAGGACGCGGATGCGGCAGCTGCGGGTGGGCATCCGGCACATCCGCTTCGACTGACGGTCCTCCGGAGGAGACGCTGCCGATGCTCCGCAAGGGCAGGCGCTAGCGGAGTATCCCTTCCAGGAAGTCGCTGCCGAGCCGGGCCACGACCGCTATGTCCAGCTGGTGCTGGACGTACCGGCCACGGCGGCGCGTGGTGATCAGGCCCGCCTTCTTCAGGACGCTCAGATGGCGGGATATCTCCGGGGCCGTCATGCCCTGCGTCTGCGCCAGCTCGCTCGTGGTGTGGGCGCTGCGGGCCAGATAGCGGCAGATGCGCATCCGGACGGGGTGGGACAGGGCCGTCATGCGCAGCGCCAGCTGCTCGACGGACGGCGGGGCGGCGAGTTCGGGGGAGCCGACCGGGTAGTGCAGCACCGGCTGCCAGCCGTGCCGGTACAGAACGGACAGATGGGGCCAGCCGAAGCTGGTCGGGACGAGGAGGAGGCCGCCGTCCCGTGTGGCCGTACCGCCCACGCTCAGCTTGTCGACCGTGATCCGCTCGGCGGCCTCGTCGAGTGTGACCACCGGGGACACGGCCGCCAGCGCCTCCGCCAGGCCCTTGCGGCGCAGCAGGTCGGTCTTGTGGCGGGCGTCCGCCGTGAGCTGGTGGCGCAGCCGGGACCAGGCCTCCGCGAAGAACGCCTCGTCGCAGTCCTGGAGGAACTGGCGCAGCCAGCGCCGGATCCTGGGCGGGTCGGTCAGCAGCAGCTCGCTGAAGCGCACCTGCCCCGGCCCCCGCGCGGCGGCCAGCTCGAGGGCGCGGCGGCGCAGCCCGGCGTCGACGAGCGGGCCGGGTCCGTCGCCGGAGGGCATGGCGCAGCTGAACTCCAGGGCCGCGTCCACGAACTGCTCGTCCGTCAGCTTGTCCAGCAGGTCCAGCTCCTCGGCGAGCGTGGCCCCGGGGAGTGCGGTACCGCCCGGGATGCCCGCACAGGGCAGGAACAGGTCCGAGAACGTCGTCCGCCACAGGAAGTCCGCCTCGCACATCCGGTCCGCGAGATGGGAGTCGAGCCGGGCCGTCACGCCCGTCACCCACCCCTGCAGGCCGGGATGGTGTCCCGGCTCGGACAGCGCGTGCAGCGCCATGCCGAGCTCGGCCAGGGGCGAGGGGACGACGGCGACCCTCTCCGGCCGCAGCCCCGCGATGTCGATGTGCACGCTCATGACCTCATGGTGCACCCCGCCACTGACAACGCCGGCGTCGATTGACGGCGGCCGTCAACCGACGCGACCTCACGGCAGCGGTTCCGCCTTGCCGGCCTCCTCCTTGAGCCGGGACACGAACTCGGCGACCGCCGTCTTCACGTCGTCGGCCGTCCACTGCAGGCCCGCGGCCCGGACGTACACCTCGGTGAAGGCCAGGCCCGGGCCCTTCGGGTCCCAGTCGGCCGCGAACAGGAGGGTGCCCGTCTCCTCTCCGTGCCGGACGGCGGCCTCCGCGAGGACGCCGGCGTCGTACGGCAGCCAGACCTGGAACTCGTTGGTGTGCGGCACCTCGGGGTGGACGCGCATCCAGGGCACCCCGGCCGCCGCGAACCCCTCGCGCAGCGCGGCGGCGACCACGCGCGCGTGGGCGACGTACTCGGGCAGCCGGGGCAGTTCCCGCTCCAGCCCTGCCAGGGCCGACAGCACCGTCGGGAACTGCTGGAAGATCTGGCCGCCGTACCGGTGCCGCCAGGTCTTCGCCTCGTCGACGAGGGTCTTCGGGCCCGCGAGCGCGGCGCCGCCGAAGCCGTTGAGGGACTTGTAGAAGGACACGTAGACGCTGTCCGCGAGTTCCGCGATCTCGTCGAGGGGGCGGCCGAAGTGGACGGTGGACTCCCACAGGCGTGCGCCGTCGAAGTGCACGACGGCGTCCCTTTCGCGTGCGGCCGCCACGACCTCGGTGAGCTCCTCCCAGGACGGCAGCACGAAACCGGCGTCCCTGAGGGGCAGTTCGAGCATCAGCGCCCCGAAGGGCTCCTCGAAGTCGCGTACCTCCTCGGCGGTCGGCAGCCGGGGCCCGCTCGTCACCCGTACCGGGCGCAATCCGCTGACCTGGCTGAACGCGTTCCGCTCGTGCACCTCGGGGTGGGCCAGTGCGTGCAGGGCGACGGTGGGGTTGCCGGTGCGGCCCGCCCAGCAGCGCAGCGCCACCTGCTGGGCCATGGTGCCCGTCGGGAAGAACGCGGCGGCCTCCTTGCCGAGCAGTCCCGCGACCTTCTCCTCCAGGGCCTCGACGATGCCGTTGCCGTAGATGTCCGCCGGCTCGTCCAGGTCGTACAGGTCCTGCGCGCCGTCCAGCAGCGCCAGGCGCTCCCGGAGCGTGCCCAGGAAACCCGGGCGCGCGAGGACGCGTTCCGCGCTCCGATATGCGCCGATGCGCCGCTCACGGCGCCGCTTGCGCCGCTCTTCGTCCGATATCCGGTCTTCGTCCGGTGTCGGGTCGGAGTGCCGCTCTGCCTGCTGCGCCGCATCGCTCATGCCCCGGATCATGCCTGGCGCGGGTCCGGGCGGGCACTCGGATTTCCACAGGCTTTCCCGTAGGCCGTCGCCGTGGCGTAACCCACAGCCTGTGGACAACCGGACGCCCTTCGAACCGATCGCGTTAACATGACGAGAAATCGTCCGGTACCCGGAGCGGACTGGAACGGGAAGGCCGCCGTCGCGTGAGTACAAGCCAACAGCCAGACCCGAGGGACCGTCCCGCGCGGCTCACCGTAGGCGTCGTCGGCGCCGGCCGTGTGGGCCCCGCACTGGCCGCGTCCCTCCAGCTCGCCGGGCACCGTCCGGTGGCCGTCTCCGGAGTCTCCGACGCCTCCAGGAGGCGCGCCGCGCAGCTGCTGCCCGACGTGCCGCTGGTGCCGCCCGCCGAGGTCCTGGAGCGCGCCGACCTGGTCCTGCTGACCGTCCCGGACGACACCCTGCCCGGCCTGGTGGAGGGGCTCGCCGAGACCGGTGCCGTACGGCCGGGGCAGCTGCTCGTGCACACCTCCGGGCGCTACGGCGCGAAGGTGCTCGACCCCGCCCTGCGCGCGGGCGCGCTCCCGCTGGCCCTGCACCCCGCGATGACGTTCACCGGCACCCCCGTGGACGTCCAGCGCCTCGCCGGGTGCTCCTTCGGGGTCACGGCTCCCGAGGAGCTGCGGCTGGCCGCCGAGGCCCTCGTGATCGAGATGGGCGGCGAACCGGAGTGGATCGCCGAGGAGATGCGCCCGCTGTACCACGCGGCGCTCGCGCTCGGCGCGAACCACCTGGTCACGCTGGTCGCCCAGTCCATGGAGCTGCTGCGCGAGGCGGGCGTCGCCGCCCCCGACCGGATGCTCGGCCCCCTGCTCGGCGCGGCGCTCGACAACGCCCTGCGCTCCGGCGACGCGGCCCTGACCGGCCCCGTCGCGCGCGGGGACGCCGGCACGGTCGCCGCCCACGTCGCGGAGCTGCGCAAGCACGCGCCGCAGACCGTCGCCGGCTATCTGGCGATGGCCCGCGCGACCGCCGACCGCGCACTCGCCCACGGGCTGCTGAAGCCGGAGCTCGCCGAGGACCTCCTCGGGGTACTCGCCACCGGGACCAATGGCGCCGAGGGAGACGCCCGATGACCACCACCCTGCTGCGCACCGCCGACGAACTGCACGCACGCACGCGTACCGGCCGCCGCGCCGTGGTGATGACCATGGGCGCCCTGCACGAGGGCCACGCCACGCTGATCCGCACCGCGCGCGACCTCGCCGGGCCGGACGGCGAGGTCGTCGTCACCGTCTTCGTGAACCCCCTGCAGTTCGGCGCGGGCGAGGACCTCGACCGCTACCCGCGCACCCTGGACGCCGACGTCAAGCTCGCCGGACTCGCGGGCGCCGACGTGGTGTTCGCGCCCTCCGTGGACGAGGTCTACCCCGGCGGCGAGCCCCAGGTCCGCATCAGCGCGGGCCCCATGGGGGCGCGCCTGGAGGGCGCCTCGCGCCCCGGGCACTTCGACGGCATGCTCACCGTCGTCGCCAAGCTGCTCCACCTCACCCGCCCCGACCTCGCCCTGTACGGCCAGAAGGACGCCCAGCAGCTCGCCCTGATCCGCCGCATGGTGCGGGACCTGAACTTCGGCGTCGAGATCGTCGGCGTGCCCACCGTGCGCGAGGAGGACGGCCTCGCCCTCTCCAGCCGCAACCGCTATCTCTCGCCCGAGCAGCGGCGCACGGCGCTCAGCCTCTCCCGCGCGCTGTTCGCCGGCAGCGACCGGCACGCGGCCCAGGAGGCGCTGCGCGCGCGGGCCCGCGAAGTGCCCGCCACACACGCGCGTGCCGAGGCGCTCAGCGCCATAGGGGAGTCCCGTGCGGCCGCCGACGCGCACGCCGTCGCGAAGGCGCTCCCGGGTGCCCCGACGGCCGTCCGCGCGGCCGCCCGGCTGATCCTCGACGACGCGGCGCGGCTCACGCCGCCGCTCGAACTGGACTATCTGGCACTCGTCGACCCGTCGGACTTCACCGAGATCGACGACGACTTCACCGGCGAGGCCGTCCTCGCCGTCGCCGCCCGGGTCGGGACGACCCGGCTGATCGACAACATCCCACTCGTATTCGGAACCCCCGGAGCCGCCTCGTGACCAGCACAGGCATACGACTGCACGCGCCCGCCCCAGGGTGGTCCATCGCCGCGGACGTCGTGGTCGTCGGCTCCGGCGTCGCCGGCCTGACCGCCGCGCTGCGCTGCGAGGCCGCCGGCCTGAGGACGGTCGTCGTCACCAAGGCCCGCCTCGACGACGGCTCCACGCGCTGGGCGCAGGGCGGCATCGCCGCCGCCCTCGGCGAGGGCGACACCCCCGAACAGCACCTGGACGACACCCTGGTGGCGGGCGCGGGCCTGTGCGACGAGAACGCCGTGCGCATCCTCGTCACCGAGGGCCCGGACGCCGTGCGCCGCCTCATCGCGACCGGCGCGCACTTCGACGAGTCCGAGGAGGGCGATCTGCAGCTCACCCGGGAGGGTGGCCACCACCGCCGCCGGATCGCGCACGCGGGTGGCGACGCGACCGGCGCGGAGGTCTCCCGGGCGCTCGTCGAGGCCGTACACGCGCGTGGGCTGCGCACGATCGAGAACGCGCTGGTGCTGGACCTGCTCACCGACGCGGAGGGCCGTACGGCGGGCGTGAGCCTGCACGTCATGGGCGAGGGCCAGCACGACGGCGTGGGCGCCGTGCACGCCCCCGCGGTCGTCCTCGCGACCGGCGGCATGGGCCAGGTGTTCTCCGCGACCACCAACCCCTCGGTGTCCACCGGCGACGGCGTGGCGCTCGCCCTGCGCGCCGGCGCGGAGGTCTCCGACCTGGAGTTCGTGCAGTTCCACCCCACCGTGCTGTTCCTGGGCGCCGACGCGGAGGGCCAGCAGCCCCTGGTCTCCGAGGCCGTACGCGGGGAGGGCGCGCACCTGGTCGACGCCGACGGCGTGCGCTTCATGCTGGGGCAGCACGAACTGGCCGAGCTCGCCCCGCGGGACATCGTCGCCAAGGGCATCATGCGCCGCATGCAGGAGCAGGACGCCGGGCACATGTTCCTGGACGCCCGGCACTTCGGCGCCGACATGTGGGAACACCGCTTCCCGACGATCCTCGCCGCCTGCCGCGCCCACGGCATCGACCCGGTCACCGACCCCATTCCGATCGCCCCGGCGGCCCACTACGCCTCCGGAGGCGTCCGCACGGACTCCCAGGGCCGCACGACCGTCCCCGGCCTGTACGCGTGCGGAGAGGTCGCCTGCACCGGCGTGCACGGTGCCAACCGCCTCGCCTCCAACTCCCTCCTCGAAGGACTCGTCTACGCCGAGCGCATCGCGGAGGACATCGCCGCCGCCCACGCGGAGAACGGCCTCCACGCGCGCGTGCCCGACCCCGTCGAGCACCCCGAGGTGCCCGCGCACCCCCTTCTCGCCCCCGAGGACCGTTTCGCGCTCCAGCGGATCATGACGGAGGGCGCGGGCGTCCTGCGCTCCGCCGACTCCCTCGCCAAGGCCGCCGAACAGCTCCAGCAGCTGCACGCAGAGGCCCGCGACGCCCTCGACGAGAACGGCAAGACGTCCGAGCCCGGCGTCGACACCTGGGAGGCCACCAACCTCCTGTGCGTGGCCCGCGTCCTGGTCGCCGCCGCCCTGCTGCGCGAGGAGACGCGCGGCTGCCACTGGCGCGAGGACCGTGCCGAGCGCGACGACACGGCATGGCGGCGCCACATCGTCGTACGGCTGAATCCCGACCGGACGCTGGCCGTACACACCACGGACACCCCAGACTTCCCCCCGACCCGGCAGCAGCACCGTCCCCAGGAGCAGTGACAGAAGTGAGCACCCCCGACCTTCCCCTCGCCTCGCCCGGAGGCTGCGGCGACGGCTGTGCCTGCGGCGCGGACGCCGACGCGGAGGCCGCAGAATACGCAGTGTGCGGGCTCGACCCCGCGCTCGCGCAGCTGCTGGCCGACGCCGGACTCGACCCCGTGGAGGTCGAGGACATCGCCAATGTCGCCATTCAGGAGGACCTGGACCACGGTGTGGACGTGACGACCGTCGCGACCATCCCCGAGGAGGCCGTCGCCACCGCCGACTTCACGGCGCGCGACGCCGGTGTCGTGGCGGGCCTCAGGGTCGCCGAAGCGGTGATCTCGGTGGTCTGCACGGACGAGTTCGAGGTCGAGCGGCACGTCGAGGACGGCGACCGGGTGGGGGCCGGGCAGAAGCTCCTGTCGGTCACCACGCGCACACGGGACCTGCTCACCGCCGAGCGCAGCGCGCTCAACATCCTGTGCCGTCTGTCGGGCATCGCGACCGCCACGCGCGCGTGGGCGGACGTCCTCGAGGGCACGAAGGCACGCGTGCGTGACACCCGGAAGACGACCCCGGGCCTGCGCTCCCTGGAGAAGTACGCGGTCCGCTGCGGCGGCGGCGTCAACCACCGCATGTCGCTGTCGGACGCGGCACTGGTCAAGGACAACCACGTGGTCGCCGCGGGCGGGGTCGCACAGGCCTTCAAGGCCGTACGGGAGGCCTTCCCGGACGTCCCGATCGAGGTCGAGGTCGACACGCTGCACCAGCTGCGCGAGGTCGTCGACGCCGGCGCCGACCTGATCCTCCTGGACAACTTCACGCCCGGCGAGTGCGAGGAGGCCGTGGCCCTCGTGCACGGCCGCGCCGCCCTGGAGGCGTCGGGCCGGCTCACCCTGGACAACGCGAAGGCGTACGCCGAAACCGGCGTCGACTATCTCGCCGTAGGAGCGCTGACCCACTCCTCACCGATCCTCGACATCGGCCTCGACCTGCGAGCGGCGGAGTAGGTACCGGCCATGCTGCTGACGATCGACGTAGGGAACACGCACACCGTCCTGGGCCTCTTCGACGGGGACGACATCGTCGAGCACTGGCGCATCTCCACCGACGCACGCCGTACGGCGGACGAGCTGGCGGTGCTGCTGCAGGGCCTGATGGGCATGCACCCGCTGCTCGGCGACGAACTGGGCGACGGCATCGACGGGATCGCGATCTGCGCGACCGTGCCGTCCGTGCTGCACGAGCTGCGCGAGGTGACGCGCCGGTACTACGGCGACGTGCCCGCGGTGCTGGTGGAGCCGGGCGTGAAGACGGGTGTGCCGGTCCTGACCGACCACCCCAAGGAGGTCGGCGCCGACCGCATCATCAACGCGGTGGCGGCGGTCGAGCTGTACGGAGGGCCGGCGATCGTCGTGGACTTCGGCACGGCGACGACGTTCGACGCGGTCTCCGCGCGCGGGGAGTACGTCGGCGGCGTCATCGCGCCCGGTATCGAGATCTCCGTCGAAGCGCTCGGCGTCCGCGGCGCACAGCTGCGGAAGATCGAGGTGGCCCGGCCGCGGAGCGTGATCGGCAAGAACACGGTCGAGGCGATGCAGTCCGGGATCATCTACGGGTTCGCCGGCCAGGTCGACGGGGTCGTCAGCCGCATGGCGCGGGAGCTGGCGGAGGACCCGGACGACGTGACGGTGATCGCGACCGGCGGACTGGCACCGATGGTGCTGGGGGAGTCGTCGGTGATCGACGAGCACGAGCCGTGGCTGACCCTGGTCGGGCTGCGGCTGGTGTACGAGCGGAACGTGTCGCGCATGTGAGTCCGGCCCCGCGGCGCAACCGGGTGGCTCGGCCACGCCACACCCAACCCCTTTTGCGAAATATGTCGAATTTGTCTGATTAGCGCGTATCGTCGCCGCATGCCCACGCCATACGGATCACGCGGCGGCATGGCGTTCGGCGTGGAGGAGCTGCGTGTGCTCCGCCGCGCCCTCGCCCTCGCCCTTCAGCCAGGCCCTACTCCTGCCGGGGACGTCCAGGACTGCCTCCGCCTCGCCGAGTCGCTCGACGAGGCGATGCGCGAGGGCGCCAGACTGCGTGCCTTCCTGGTGGCCGACCTCGCGCGCTACCGCGCAGCCCTGCCCGGCACCACCGCCGACTACCTGGTGCTCCTCGAGGAGGCGCTGGGCGCCGGGTACCGCCCGGACCCCGACGATCTCGCCGCCCTCCGGGCGCTGCGCGGCAACCCGGCGGCCTCCGTCCTCCTGGGGCGCTGCCGGATGCTCGCCGAGCAGGACGTACGCGCCCGTCTCGCGCGCGATCCGGCCCGCACGGCAGCCCCGACCGTCCCCGCCGCCCGTAACCGCCTCACGGCCCTCCAGGGCGGCCTCAGGGGCGCCGGGGGGCACCTCGGGCCGGACGTCGAGCGGGACCCCGCCAGGAAGCCCGAGAAGAAGCCCGCCGAGAAGCCGGCCGCCCCCAAGCCGGCCCCCGCCCCGGCCGCCCCGAAACCGGCCCGTCCCATCCCGACCCCGGGCGAGGTCTTCCCCCGTCGCAAACCGACCCCGCCGTCCGGCTCCAACCCGCCCCGGCACCTCGCCGCCGGCTGACCGGCCCGAACCGTCCGGAACCACCCCAACCCCGCCCCGCCCGCCCCGCCGGCCCGTGGCTACCCTGGACGCATGGACTACGTCTCCGCGCTTGTGCCCCCGGTCGTCATGGCCGTGTTCTTCATCGGCGTGATCAGGGTGATCGTGAAGACCCAGGGCGGGGCCAACAAGGCCAAGGAGGACGCGGTCGTCGACGCCGCCATCGCGCGCGCCGAAGGGGTCCGGCAGGGCCCCGCCAAGACCGACGGCTGAGTCCCTCCAGGGCGGTGCCCCCTCGGCGTACGGCTCCCGCGCGTGCTCGCGCCTTCGAGCCGTACGCCCCTTTTGTTGCCGTATGGCAGTAAAAGTGCCCGTCCGGGGCGCCAATGGGGAGTTCTCCCACTATTGTGCTGAGGTGTGCCTCGCCCATTGGGAGAACTCGAAGACGCGGTCATGACGCGGGTGTGGAAGTGGAACCGCCCGGTGACCGTTCGAGAAGTCCTGGAAGACCTTCAGCAGGAACGGTCCATCGCGTACACCACGGTGATGACCGTTTTGGACAATCTCCATCAGAAGGGCTGGGTGCGCCGGGAGGCGGAAGGCCGCGCCTATCGATATGAGGCCGTCTCCACCAGGGCCGCCTACGCGGCCGCTCTGATGAACGACGCCTGGTCGCAGAGCGACAACCCCGCGGCCGCTCTCGTCGCCTTCTTCGGGATGATGAGCGATGAACAGCGAGGGGCCCTCAGTGACGCCGTACGCATCGTCCAAGGGCCGGAAACACCCGAAGCGGCCCCGGATACCGGCGGCGATACCGCCGGCGAGAACCCCGGCTCGGCACAGGAGACCGACGGGCGATAGCGTCCGCTCATGTCAGCAGTCAGTCCCGAAGGTCCCGAAGGCCCCGAAGTCAGCGCTAAAGCCATCACTGTCCGGCGGGCCCGCACCAGCGATGTCCCGGCCGTGCGCCGTCTCCTTGACGCCTACGTACGCGGCCGCATCCTGCTCGACAAAGCGACGGTCACCCTTTACGAGGACATCCAGGAGTTCTGGGTCGCCGAACGGGACGACAACGCCGAGGTGGTCGGCTGCGGCGCACTCCATGTGATGTGGGAAGACCTCGCGGAAGTCCGCACTCTCGCGGTGAAGCCCGGCCTGAAGGGCGCCGGTGTCGGACACCAGTTGCTGGAGAAGTTGCTGCACACCGCGCGCTGGCTGGGCGTTCGTCGCGTTTTCTGTCTGACCTTCGAAGTGGACTTCTTCGCCAAGCACGGCTTCGTCGAGATCGGCGAGACACCCGTCGACACCGATGTCTACGCGGAGCTACTGCGTTCCTATGACGAAGGCGTAGCAGAGTTCCTGGGTCTCGAACGGGTGAAACCGAACACCTTGGGCAACAGCCGGATGCTTCTGCATCTGTGATCGCCGATCACCGAGACGTATTCCGCCGCCCATGCCCTGGTGCCCTATGTCCGAAACGCGTATGTTTCCGGACGGAGTCGGTCTCTGCCCGGGAGTCGCCCCCGCACTGGGTCTCGCGCTCGGTCTCTCGCTCAGTCTCTCCAAGGGGTTTGTGTTTTTCCGGCAAAAGCGGTTTGCTTTCCGACGTACTGCAGTACTGCATATAACAGGGGACGGCGAAACGGCGGACGCCGCAGGCCCCCGGCCCTCAAGTTATCGATGAAAGGAAATCCGGTGGCACAGAAGGTTCAGGTCCTTCTTGTCGATGACCTCGACGGCGGCGAGGCGGACGAGACCGTCACGTTCGCGTTGGACGGCAAGACTTACGAGATCGATCTCACGACCGCCAATGCGGACAAGCTCCGTGGCCTTCTCGAGCCTTACGTGAAGGGCGGTCGTCGTACCGGAGGCCGCGCTTCGGGCGGACGCGGAAAGGCACGCGCCGCTGCCGGTGGCAGCCAGGACACCGCGCAGATCCGCGCCTGGGCGAAGGAGAACGGTTACGAGGTCAACGACCGCGGCCGCGTCCCGGCGTCCATCCGCGAGGCCTACGAGAAGGCCAACGCCTGAGCGCTGGTCTACGACAGGGCCAACGGCTGGGCGCACGCGCGCCGCAGCCGCAGCCGGTGGCAGTGCGTTGCCACTGTGTCCACAAGTCGTACGAGATCGGGGGCGCCCCCACCGCCCCTCACAGCCGACAGCGTCGGCAGCGAGGCCTCGACCGCGCACCCCGGCTCGGGGGGCCGCAGCCATACGGCGGCCCCCTGCACGCCCGGGCGGCCCACCGGCCGTAGATCCGCAGGCCGCGTGCCCGGCGGCAGTGGCGCGTCCATGACGCAGCCCGCGCCGAGCGCCCTCAGGTCGAGCGTCAGCGCCCCCCACTCCAGCCAGTCCAGCAGCCCCGGCAGTTCCTCCGCGCTGCCCGCGGCCACCAGCAGCCGCATCCGGCCCCCCTGCAGGGCCACCGGGGAAGCCGGCGCGAGATGGCGCAGGCCCGCCCGGCCCGCCTCGGCCGGGACGTCCAGGACGTCGAAGCGGTCGCCCACGCGGAGCCGTACCGGAGACCCGGGGCTTCCCGTGCGCGCGGGCACTGTCGCCCAGCCCAGTTCGTTCTCGTAGAACCGACCGACCCGATCGCCCGGATCGAGCGGCCGGCGGGGGAGCGGGACCGTGGAGAGGCTGCCAACCATGCCAGGGGCAACCGTCCGAAGAGCTTGCAAGTTACGCTGGGTGTTCTGGAGGATGCGCAGAGTGCCGAAAAAGGGGGCGTGCGGGGGTGCGGGGTGGCGCAAGGTTGTTCGCCCATAGCGGAGCGAACCGGTGCGCGCGGCATGGAGTGTCAGTCCCAACGGGTAAGACATCCCTAGTGGGAGGGGGCGACACGCAGGCAAGGTGGTCTCACGTTCGCCATCGGCGTACTGATGGTGAGGGTAACCACCTGGCCTGCGGGAACATCGTCTCGCACCATCGGGTTGGAGCAGATGTCGGCGTCACGGGTCAGGAGGCCATCGACGGTGTCGGCAGTTGGAATGAGCGGTCCCCGCTTGCGGGACTAAGCTGCGGAAGGACAGGGAGGGGAAGTTCCCCCCACTGCCTGACCGCTCTGAGGAGCGATTAACGATGTTCGAGAGGTTCACCGACCGCGCGCGGCGGGTTGTCGTCCTGGCTCAGGAAGAAGCCCGGATGCTCAACCACAACTACATCGGCACCGAGCACATCCTCCTGGGCCTGATCCACGAGGGTGAGGGTGTCGCCGCCAAGGCCCTTGAGAGCCTCGGGATTTCGCTCGAGGCGGTCCGCCAGCAGGTGGAGGAGATCATCGGCCAGGGCCAGCAGGCCCCGTCCGGGCACATCCCCTTCACCCCCCGTGCCAAGAAGGTCCTGGAGCTGTCGCTCCGCGAGGCCCTTCAGCTGGGCCACAACTACATCGGCACGGAGCACATCCTGCTCGGCCTGATCCGTGAGGGCGAGGGCGTCGCCGCCCAGGTCCTGGTCAAGCTGGGCGCAGATCTCAACCGGGTGCGGCAGCAGGTCATCCAGCTGCTCTCCGGTTACCAGGGCAAGGAGACCGCCGCCGCCGGCGGGCCTGCCGAGGGCACGCCCTCGACGTCCCTGGTCCTCGACCAGTTCGGCCGGAACCTCACCCAGGCCGCTCGTGAGTCCAAGCTCGACCCGGTCATCGGGCGCGAGAAGGAGATCGAGCGGGTCATGCAGGTGCTGTCCCGCCGTACCAAGAACAACCCGGTCCTGATCGGTGAGCCCGGCGTCGGCAAGACCGCCGTCGTCGAGGGCCTCGCCCAGGCCATCGTCAAGGGCGAGGTGCCCGAGACCCTCAAGGACAAGCACCTCTACACCCTGGACCTCGGCGCGCTGGTCGCCGGCTCCCGCTACCGCGGTGACTTCGAGGAGCGCCTGAAGAAGGTGCTCAAGGAGATCCGCACCCGCGGCGACATCATCCTGTTCATCGACGAGCTGCACACGCTGGTCGGTGCGGGTGCCGCCGAGGGCGCCATCGACGCGGCTTCCATCCTGAAGCCGATGCTGGCCCGCGGTGAGCTGCAGACCATCGGTGCGACCACGCTGGACGAGTACCGCAAGCACCTGGAGAAGGACGCGGCCCTGGAGCGCCGCTTCCAGCCCATCCAGGTCGCCGAGCCGTCCCTGCCGCACACGATCGAGATCCTCAAGGGTCTGCGCGACCGGTACGAGGCCCACCACCGCGTCTCGATCACCGACGAGGCGCTGGTCCAGGCCGCCACCCTGGCCGACCGGTACATCTCGGACCGCTTCCTGCCGGACAAGGCGATCGACCTGATCGACGAGGCCGGCTCCCGGATGCGCATCCGCCGGATGACCGCGCCGCCGGACCTGCGTGAGTTCGACGAGAAGATCGCGGGCGTGCGCCGCGACAAGGAGTCCGCGATCGACTCGCAGGACTTCGAGAAGGCCGCCTCCCTGCGCGACAAGGAGAAGCAGCTCCTGGCCGCCAAGGCCAAGCGGGAGAAGGAGTGGAAGGCCGGCGACATGGACGTCGTCGCCGAGGTCGACGGCGAGCTGATCGCCGAGGTCCTCGCGACCGCCACCGGCATCCCGGTCTTCAAGCTGACCGAGGAGGAGTCCTCGCGTCTGCTGCGCATGGAGGACGAGCTCCACAAGCGGGTCATCGGCCAGAAGGACGCCGTCAAGGCGCTGTCGAAGGCGATCCGTCGTACGCGTGCGGGCCTCAAGGACCCGAAGCGTCCCGGTGGTTCGTTCATCTTCGCCGGCCCGTCCGGTGTCGGTAAGACCGAACTCTCCAAGGCCCTCGCGGAGTTCCTCTTCGGTGACGAGGACGCGCTGATCTCCCTCGACATGTCGGAGTTCAGCGAGAAGCACACGGTGTCGCGTCTCTTCGGTTCGCCCCCGGGTTACGTGGGCTACGAAGAGGGCGGCCAGCTGACCGAGAAGGTCCGCCGCAAGCCGTTCTCCGTCGTCCTCTTCGACGAGGTCGAGAAGGCCCACCCGGACATCTTCAACTCGCTGCTGCAGATCCTGGAGGACGGTCGCCTGACCGACTCCCAGGGCCGGGTCGTGGACTTCAAGAACACGGTCATCATCATGACGACCAACCTCGGCACCCGGGACATCTCCAAGGGCTTCAACCTGGGCTTCGCGGCGCAGGGTGACACCAAGTCCAACTACGAGCGCATGAAGAACAAGGTCTCGGACGAGCTCAAGCAGCACTTCCGCCCCGAGTTCCTCAACCGCGTCGACGACGTGGTCGTCTTCCCGCAGCTGACCCAGGCCGACATCCTCGCGATCGTCGACCTGATGATCAGCAAGGTGGACGAGCGCCTCAAGGACCGGGACATGGGCATCGAGCTCTCCCAGTCCAGCAAGGAACTGCTGTCCAAGAAGGGTTACGACCCGGTGCTGGGTGCACGGCCGCTGCGCCGCACCATCCAGCGCGAGATCGAGGACACGCTCTCCGAGAAGATCCTCTTCGGTGAGCTGCGTCCCGGTCACATCGTGGTCGTGGACACCGAGGGCGAGGGCGACAGCCAGACCTTCACCTTCCGCGGCGAGGAGAAGTCGGCGCTGCCCGACGTCCCGCCGATCGAGCAGGCGGCCGGCGGTGCCGGGCCGAACCTGAGCAAGGAGGCGTAGGCCTCACGGCGACGCCAGAAGGGGTCGGTGCTTTCGGGCACCGGCCCCTTCGTCATGTCTGCCCGCGGTTACGACAACTGCCCGTTGTAGTCCGGGAGTTTGAACGTCTTGTCGGCGTGGCCGCCCGAGAGGTCGGTGGCGCTGTTGCCGATGTTCGCGATGATGTCGTAGCCCTTGTTCTCGATGTCGACGCGCTGGGCGGTCTTGTAGGCGGCGACATCCTTGAACAGGTCGAAGAAGCCGCGGACGTACAGGCCGGAGACGTCGTAGCCGTCGTGCTCCAGGTTCCACTCGGTGGGCTCTTCGATGATGCCCGGGCGGGCCGTGACGAAGAACAGCGAGACACCGTGCTCCTGGGCGTACTGAGCGACGTCCAGGACGGGCTTGTTGGCCGGCTGCGGGAAGCTGAAGCCGAAGTCGGTCTCCAGCGTGGTGTTGTCGATGTCGAAGACGATCGCCTGCTTCTCGCCCGGCTGGGCCGCGGCGATCCGCTGCTTCAGATAAGGCAGCGCCTGGTCCATCACCGTCTGGCAGTCCTTCTGCCAGGTCGCGTAGTCGACCTTCGCAGTGCTCGTTGCCGCGTTCGCGGGGGCGGCCAGGGCCACGAGGGCAGATGCGGAGACTGCGGTGACCACTGCGCGGAGCGCCCAGGGGCGTCTGCTCGTCATGGTGGGGGGTCCTCTCACGTCCGTATGCCGTTGTCCTGTGCATGTTCGGCGCCGAGGGTGGCGTGAGGGGAACCGTAGGGTTACTGGGCGGTAAGTGGCCAGAGATGTGCGTCACATGACGGGTTGTTTCGCGGGGGAGTGGATCTCGCCGCCCGGTGACATGACGCACAGGCGATTCGGCCGGTACTAGCGCGGATAGTGGGCGGCCCGGCGGGAGGGAAAAGGGGGCGCTTTTCTGGAGCCTCAGGGGTGATTCTGCCGTCGCGGACTGATTCGTCCGTTATTGGGGCTGTGTCAAGAAGAGGGAAGTTTTGGGGTGAAGTACTAGCGGCCGTCGTACATCACACGTTTTGGGCTTGATGGGTCCCGGGGTTACCAAGGGATGGTCCATCCGGAGCCGCTTGTGCGCCGGGTGGTTTTCTCTGCCCCCGTCTTCCCGAGGTTTTCATGTCTTCGCGTGTCACGTCCCGCTCCTCCCGTACGTCCCTGCTGCGCCGCCGCGCGGCCGTCCTGGCCGCCGGCCTCGGAATGTCGGTCGTGCTGGGCGCAGGGGTCGCGGCCGCCGCCGATGCCACCTCCGCGTCCAGTGCGGCGAGCGCCGTCAAGGCGCAGGCCGCCGCGCAGGCCAAGGCCGCCGCGAGCGCGAAGAAGGCTGCCCAGGCGGCCGCTGCCAAGAAGGCGGCCGCCGAGAAGGCCGCCAAGGCCGCCGCCGCAAGGAAGGCCGCCTCCTGGATGCACCCGGTGGAGAAGTATCGGCTCTCCGCCAGCTTCAACCAGGCCGGCGGTATGTGGCAGTCCACCCACAGCGGGCAGGACTTCGCGGTGCCGAGCGGCACGGACGTCGTCGCCGCGCACGGCGGCACCGTCGTCAAGGCCGGTGGCAACGGCGCCGGTGACGGGCCCGCGTACGGCAACGCCATCGTGATCAGGCACGGCAACGGGACCTACTCGCAGTACGCCCATCTGTCGCGGATCGACGTCAGGGTCGGCCAGGTCGTGGCCACCGGACAGCACATAGCCCGGTCCGGGAACACCGGTAACTCCAGCGGTCCCCACCTGCACTTCGAGATCCGTACGAACCCGAACTACGGCTCGGCCGTCGACCCGGTCGCCTTCCTGCGCTCCAAGGGCGTGACCGTCTGAGGCGTGCCGGCGGCCTAGGAGGGGTGTGAGGCCTGGTGCGCCCGTGTCACCAGGTCGGTGGCGACCTCGAGTACCGCCTTGCGCTTGTCCTCGGGGTCGGCCTCGATGTCGCCCAGCGCGAACATCCCGGCATGCAGCGTGAACATCGCGCTGACGCAGCGCACCTGGTCGATCAGTTCGGCGTCCGGGTCGATGAGGATGTCGCGCATGCCCATCATGCGGTTGCGGAAGATCTCGCCGATGCGCAGTTCCTTGACCGTGCCCTGGTTCTCCTGCATGAAGCGGAAGAGCGGGGCCGCGCCGGCCAGGGTGTCGCTGTAACGGCGGATGATCTCGTGCTTGGTCTCCAGGGACTGCGGCTGTCGTTTGCCCCACTCGATCAGTTCCACGATCGGCTGGGAGAGGTCCTCGAAGATGCTGACGAGGATCTCTTCCTTGGTCTTGAAGTGGTAGTAGAGCGCTGCCTTGGTGACGTCGAGGCGCTCGGCGATCTCGCGCAACGACGTCTTCTCGTAGCCCTGCTCGGCGAAGAGTTCGAGCGCCACGTCCTGAATGCGCTGGCGGGTGTCTCCGCGGCGCTGCTGCTTGGTGCCGTCCATGGTGCCGCCCATCCTCGCACTCCAGAGAAACTTACTTGACGCCCGGCTAGTTACGGGTCTACCTTCCCAGTGTAGTCAACTAGCCGGTCGGCAAGTAAGTAGCCGGCCGGGGGGAGATGCCCAGGGGAGTGGGGACGATGGCGGACACACAGACGGCCGAGACGAAGCCGGACAAACAGCCGAAGAGCATACGGGTCGTGCTGCTCGCGCTCATGATCACCATGATGCTCGCGATGCTCGACAACATGATCGTGGGCACCGCGATGCCGACCATCGTGGGCGATCTCGGCGGACTCGAGCATCTGTCCTGGGTGGTGACGGCGTACACGCTCGCGACCGCGGCCTCCACCCCGATCTGGGGCAAGCTGGGCGACATGTACGGGCGCAAGGGCGCCTTCATGACGTCGATCGTGATCTTCCTGATCGGCTCCGCGCTCAGCGGCATGGCCCAGAACATGAGCGAGCTGATCGGTTTCCGCGCGATCCAGGGCCTCGGCGCGGGCGGTCTGATGGTCGGTGTCATGGCGATCATCGGTGACCTGATACCGCCGCGGGAGCGCGGCAAGTACCAGGGCATGATGGCCGGCGTCATGGCGCTCGCGATGATCGGCGGTCCGCTGGTCGGCGGGACGATCACCGACAACTGGGGCTGGCGCTGGTCGTTCTACATCAACCTGCCGCTCGGCGTGGTGTCGCTCGGTCTGATCAGTGCCGTACTGCATCTGCCGAAGAAGCGGGCCAAGGCGGGTATCGACTACCTCGGTGTCGCACTGCTGACCATCGGCATCACCTCGATCGTGCTGGTCACCACCTGGGGCGGGACCGAGTACGCGTGGACGTCCGCGCGGATCATGGAGCTGATCGGGATCGGCGTCGCCGCCCTCATCGGGTTCGTGTTCTGGCAGACGAAGGCCGCGGAGCCGATCGTGCCGCTGCACATCTTCCGCAGCCGCAACTTCACGCTGATGTCCATCATCGGCTTCATCACCGGGTTCGTGATGTTCGGTGCGACGCTGTACCTGCCGCTGTACCAGCAGTCCGTGCAGGGCGCGTCCGCGACCAACTCCGGGTTGCTGCTGCTGCCGATGCTCGGCGCGATGCTGGTGACGTCGATGGTGGCGGGGCGGGTGACCACCAACACCGGCCGCTACAAGGTCTTCCCGGTCGTCGGCACCGTCCTGATGGGCGTCGGGCTCTATCTGCTGTCCACGATGGACACCGGCACCTCGCGGTTCACGTCCGGTGTGTTCATGGCGGTCGTGGGACTGGGCATGGGCTGCCTGATGCAGGTCACCATGCTGGTCGCGCAGAACAGCGTGGAGATGAAGGACATGGGTGTCGCGTCCTCCTCGACCACCCTGTTCCGTACGCTCGGCTCGTCCTTCGGCGTCGCGATCATGGGCGCGCTGTTCAACAACCGGGTCCAGCACGTCATGGCCGAGCGGGCCGGGGGGCTGGGAGCGAAGATCACCGAGAAGTCGGCGGCGCTGGACGCCAAGAGCCTCGCGAAGCTGCCGGTCGAGGTGCGGGACGCGTACCAGCACGCGGTGTCCGCGGGTACGCACTCCGCCTTCCTGCTGGGGGCTGTGGTGGCCGTGGGCGCGCTGGTTGCGGCGGTCTTCGTGAAGGAGGTCGCGCTGCGGGGGACGGGGCCGGCTGCGCCCAAGTCCGGCGACGAGGCGGTGGCGCAGGCGGCGGTTGTCGAGGCCGTCTGATCCACCAGCAAGTCGAAGGCTCCCCGGCCGGTGTCCGCCCCGGGGGGCCTTCGTCGTGTTTCCTCGCCCCCGCCGCCCCTACCCGTCCCGTCCCAGGGGCGCTGCCCCTGCGGCCCCGCCAGGGGGCTCCGCCCCCTGGACCCCCCTATCGGCCTGAACGGCCTCGTCCTCAAACGCCGGACGGGCTGAAAGTGCCTGGCCGGCTCAAACGTGAACGAGGGAGGGCTGGAAAGTGCTTGCCCGGCTCAAACGTGACCGAGGGAGGGCAGAGGGTGGCTGCCCTGCCGCAAGGTGAGCGCCGGTCGGGCTGAGGGTGCCTGCCCGGCGCCAAAGAGGAGGGGGATCGGGAATCGTCTATGGCAGCATCGGATAGCTGCCCGTGTTCGTCGGTGCGTGCTCCGGGAGCCACAGGACCGCCACCGCGCCTTCCGCGGGCACGTGATCCGGTGCGCCCGCCGGACGTACGTTGCGGAAGGTCAGGCGGGCGCCCATGACGCGGGCCTGACCGGCGGCGATCGTGAGGCCGAGGCCGTGGCCGTGGCCCGCGCGGTCGGCGCTGCCCGTGCGGAAGCGGCTCGGGCCCTCGGCGAGGAGGTCGGACGGGAAGCCGGGGCCGTGGTCGCGGACCCGGATGACCCGGCCCTCGACGGTGACCTGGATCGGCGGCTTGCCGTGCCGGGCGGCGTTGGCGAGCAGGTTGAACAGCACACGCTCCAGGCGGCGCGGATCGGTCGTGACCATCGACTCGTGCACCACCCGCACCTCGACGGCCGGGTCCTTCGCCGCCACCCGCCGCGTGACGAACTCGCCGAGCAGGATGTCCTGCAGCTCGGCCCGCTCCGAGGCGCCGTCGAGGCGGGCCACCTCCAGGACGTCCTCGACCAGGGTGCGCATGGCCTTTGCCCGGTCCAGGACCAGTTCCGTCGGGCGGCCCGGCGGGAGCAGTTCGGCGGCCGTCAACAGGCCCGTCACCGGGGTGCGCAGCTCGTGTGCGATGTCCGCGGTGACCCGGCGCTCGGCCTCGAGCCGCTGCTGCAGGGTGTCCGCCATGGCGTCCACCGCGCGCGCCAGGTCGTCGGTCTCGTCCCGTACGACCCCGCCGATGGCGTCCCGCACCCGTACGTCCGACTCGCCCCTGGCGACCTGGTTCGCCGCGGCCGCCGCCTTGCGCAGCCGGCGCGAGAGCTGGCCGCCGATGAGCACGCCCAGCGCGCTGCCGCCGAGGACGACCGCGATGGAGCCGATGACGAGCGCCTGGTCGAGGTCCTTCATCACATTCGTGGAACGATCCGGCACATGGCTGTGCAGGGACAGCACCCGTCCGTCCTTGGTCGGCACGGCCGCCCAGATGTCCGGCAGACCGCCGTGGTCGATGACGTCGCTGGCCTTGCGGCCGTCCAGGACCTTGTCGCGCAGCGCGTCCGGCAGGTCGGGGTCGTCGATCTTGATGTTGGGGAAGTTCGGCCGCCGGTTCAGGTCGTAGTTGCGCTGCGCGATCTGGACGCGCTCATTGGCCAGGTCGCGCGCATTGTCGAGCATCGAGACCCAGGCCGCGTTGTGCACCACGAGGCTCAGAGTGATCGCCACCAGGCCGGCCACCAGCGCGATCGCCGCGCTGAGCTTCCATCTGAGCCCGGTGTGCAGGCCCGCGCGCTCCATGCGCCGGACCGGGGAGCGAAGTATCCGCCGCATGCCCGCCCCGCTCAGGCCTTCAGCTTGTAGCCGAAGCCGCGGACGGTCTCGATCCGGTCCTGGCCGATCTTCTGCCGCAGCCGCTGCACATGCACGTCGACGACCCGGGTGTCCCCGCCCCAGCCGTAGTCCCAGACGCGCTCCAGCAGCTTGTCGCGGGAGAGCACGGTGCCCGGCGCGGAGGAGAACTCCAGCAGCAGGCGCATCTCGGTCGGGGTGAGCGCGACCGGCTGCCCGGCCCGGCGCACCTCCATGCCCTCGGTGTCGACCTCCAGGTCCCCGAAGGTGAGCACGGCACCGGTCAGCGGGCCCTCCGCGATCTCGGTCCGGTCGCTGCCGCCCGCGTGTCCGAAGCGGCGCAGTACGGCCCGGATCCGCGCGACCAGCACGGCCCCGTCGAACGGCTTGGTCACATAGTCGTCGGCGCCCGCCTCCAGGCCGAGGACGACGTCGATGGAGTCGGCGCGCGCCGACAGCATGATCACCGGAACGGTGGACTCGTCCCGGATCCGACGGCACAGGCTGACGCCGTCCAGACCGGGGACCATCACGTCCAGCAGGGCGATGTCGGGGCGGTCGGCCCGGAACGCCTCCAGACCCGACAGGCCGTCGGGCATGGCGGTGACCGCGAAGCCGTCCCGCTCCAGGGCGAGCTGCGTGGCCTCACGGATGACATCGTCGTCCTCGACGAACAGGACGTGGGTCTGCTCTGCCATCCCGTTGCTCTCTGTCCTTGTGGTGTGCGTGCGTGTGGGGGTCAGTGGTCCGGCGTGGGCGTGGGCGTGGGCGTGTCGTCGTCGCCGGAGTCGAGCTCGCTGTAGTCGGTTGCGTGGGTGCTGTGCTGGGCGAACCGGCCCGCTTTCCATCTGTACGTGGTCACGGTCTCTCGGGACGGGTTCGATACCGGGTCGTTCGTGTCGTACACCTGCTTGGCCACGGTCAGGTCGGTGCCGTCGATCTCGGCGTAGACCGGCGACTCCTCAGCCTTGAACACATTCTCGTACGTGCCCTTGACGTCCCGGTACACGTATACACCGATGCCTACCTCGTCACCGCAGCTCCAGACATTGACGAGGACGTCGTTGACCGATCCGCCGGTCAGATAGCCGTAGGTGGCCTTGACCGGGTAGCCGTCGCCGCTGCATGGCTGCAGCTCGCGTTTCACCGCTGGGGAGACCTTCGAGTCCTGCTTGATCAGCGAGACCGGGTCCACCCGCCGAAAGCCCCCGGACGGGCTGGGTGAGGGGGAGGCGACGGAACCCGCGATCGCCGATGCGTGTGCCGGGCCCTCGTCCCGGGCACCCGTGCCCCCCTTGCCGCACGCGGTGGTGAAAAGGGCGACGGCGGCGAACACGGCCCCCACCGTGATCACCGCCTGTGAACTGCCTAGGGCCCGTTCGGGCCCGGCCCCGGTCAGGCCGCGCAACGCTCCCGCTCCCCACGCTCCAGCGCGCGTGCGTCCAGATCGCGGCTCTCCAGCTCCTCGCGGAGCCGGGCGAGCGCCCGGTGCAGCGTGCTCTTGACCGTTCCGGCCGACATGCCCAGGGCCGCGGCCGTCTCCTCCGTCGACATCTGCTCCCAGTGTCGCAGGACCACGACGCTTCGCTGCTTGGGAGCCAGCACTTTCATGATGTCCATCAACAGGGCACGGTCCGCGTGCTGCTCGGTGGAGTCGTCGACCGAGGCGTCCGGCAGCTGCTCGGTGGGGACCTCCTCCAGTTTCCGGGCCCGCCACCACTCGGTGCGCGTGTTGATCATCACCCGGCGCAGGTAGGCGTCCGCGAGCCGCTTGTCCGCGATGCCCTCCCAGCGGCCGTAGGTGCGCACGAGCGCCGTCTGGAGCAGGTCCTGCGCGTCCACGGGGTCCGGGACCAGCCGACGGGCGCTGCGCAGCAGCGCGTCCTGCCGCGTGCGGACATACTCCTCGAACTCGAGCACCTCGCCCTGCGCCATGTCGAACCGCCTCCCGATCCCCGTTGCCCGGCCGGCTTGATCGCCCGTCGGTCTTTTCCGTAACAGCCCGCTTCTGCCGGGCACGCAAATGAAGCTACGGAGGTGTTGTCACGGCGTTGTCCGAAGCAACGCTCGGCTAGCAATCGGCTGTCCGTCGGTTGTGTAACGGACGTAGGAACGGGGTAAACAGGCGCACCGAATCGCGTGGTTATGGGGCGATTTGGCAGGTCGGTGGGGTGTGATGCGGCGTGACGTTACGAGCGGTTACGTCAACGGCAGCCGATACAAACCACCGGACAGCGGCTCCACGAGACCGTCCGCGACGAGCCCGTCGAGCGCCCGCGCGCGCTGCACCGGCTCGTGCCACACCCGGTCGAGGGCCGACTGCGGCACGGGCGCGTGGGCCTCGCGCAGTACGGCGAGCAGCTTGCCGCGCACCTGCCGGTCCGTCCCCGCGTACGTCTGGCCGCGCCGCGGCGGCCCGTCGTGCTCGGGCTTGCCCGCGAGCCGCCAGGCGCACTGCGCGGCGATGGGGCAGCGGTGGCAGGACTCGTTCTTGGCGGTGCAGACGAGCGCGCCCAGCTCCATGGAGGCGGCCGCCCACCGCGCGGCGGTCCGCTCGTCCTCGGGCAACAGGGCGCGGGCCAGCTTGCGTTCGGCGGCGGTGGTCGCGTTCGGCGGGTACTGGACGCCGGTGACGGCGCGCGCGAGGACCCGGCGGACATTGGTGTCGAGCACGGCGTGCCGCTGCCCGTACGCGAAGGAGGCGACGGCCGCGGCCGTGTACTCGCCGATGCCGGGCAGCGCGAGGAGCTGGGCGTGGTCGGTCGGTACGTCCCCGCCGTGCCGTTCCGTTATGGCCACGGCGGCGCCGTGCAGTCGCAGAGCGCGGCGCGGGTAGCCGAGCCGGCCCCAGGCGCGGACCGCCTCGCCGGGGGCCTCCTTGGCCAGGTCGGCGGGGCGCGGCCAGCGGGCCAGCCACTGCTCGTAGACGGGCAGCACGCGGCTGACGGGCGTCTGCTGCAGCATGAACTCGCTGACCATCACACCCCAGGGGCCGGCTTCCGGGAGCCGCCACGGCAGGTCGCGGGCGTGTTCGTCGAACCAGTCGATGACGGAGGCATGGAGGGTCTCGTGGCCCTCGCCGAGGGGGGAGCCGGCGAGGGCGTCGGCCGGGCCGTCGGCGGGGCTGCTGTGCGGGAGCTTCGTGGGCGCAGTCATGGCGTTTCCGATCCTGCCATGGCCCCGGGCGGTTGGGCCGCCGTCCCGCGCGCGGTGCGTCGTGCGGACCGGAATGATGATCCGGAAAAGTTGACGAACCGGCGGCGGGTGGGGCCAGCGAACCGCCCGATCTCTCGTACAGTTTGCGCCGTGGGATCTCTGCGCAATCCTGTCGGGCCGCTCCCCTCCTCCATCTACTGGCGCCGGAGGGTCGTACTCGTGTCTGTGGTGGCCTTGTTGGCGCTGCTGATCACGTGGATCGTCCTGTCGGGCGGTGGCGGCGGCAAGAAGGACGACGGGGCGAACGGCAACACCCCCGCGCCCACGATCACTGCGGGGCCGTCGAGTTCGGGTCCCGCGATCAGCCAAGCGCCGGGCGGGCGGGACGAGTCGAGCGGCGGGGGATCCAGCGGGTCCGATTCCGGGGGCAGTTCGGGTTCCGGTTCCGGCTCGGACTCCGGGTCCGGGGGTTCCGACGGGTCGGCCGGCGGCGGCACGGCCGGTGTCGGCTCCGCCATCGGGGTCGGCCGGGGCGACACGATTCCGGCGACTTCCTCGATCCCCAACTGCACCAGGAACGCGGTGACGTTGACGGTGCGGAGTCTGCACAACACGTACTCGCCCGGTCAGACGCCGACGCTGCTGCTGACCGCGACGAACACCTCGGGCCTCGACTGCAAGATCGACCTCGGGCCGAAGAGCGCGGTGCTGACGATCACCGAGGCGGGCACCGACGACGACTACTGGTCCTCCGCCGACTGCCCCCAGGGCTCCGGCAGCCTGGTCTTCCGGGTGCCCAACCGCAGCCGCATCACCTACACCGTGAAGTGGGACCGGAAGCCGAGCGCTCCCGAGTGCGCGACGCCTCCGGCGGGCTCGGCCGGGGCCGGTACGTATCTGGTGGAGGCGGCGGCGCCCGGGTTCGGGAAGGTGCAGGTGTCTTTCGTGCTGTCGGCCGACTGAGCAGGGCCTCTGCGGGCTGTCCAGGACGGTCGGGAAAGGGGACACCCCCGGTCTCGACGAGGCCGGGGGTGTCTCTTCACTGTGGTGTGAACTGAGGTTCAGCTCCAGCGCTGGGCCGAGTTCGGGGAGCCGCTTTGCCTGTCGGTGTAGACCACTCCCGTGCCCCCCGTGTCGAGGACGAGCCCGGTGGCCTTGTCCTTGAGGATCCAGCCGGCGGAGTCGTGGATCTCGTACCACTTCTGGTAGTCGCCACCGTTGCAGTCGAGAAGGTACACGTCACCGTCTCTGTTGCTGTCGAGGCACTTCCCGTTGCCAAACTTCATCAAGTAGGTGCCGTCGGACTGCCTGTACTCGGTCCACCACACGGTCGAGCTCTGGCCGGGGTCTACGCCGTCCCCCGACAGACGGACCCGGTGGTTGACGTACATCAGATACCCGCCGACCCAGTTGTTCTTCCAGGTCACGCGGTTGCCGGCGGCGAATGCCTGCCCTGAGCCCGCAAGGGTCAACGCTGGGGCGAGAACGGCCGCAGCGGCTAACGTTCCTATGAGGCGCTTCTTCATGGAGTTCCCCCTCCGAGTTCGAATTAAAAATCGAACGAAACGGTCGGCGTCACGCTACCTCGCGTGATCACTCCAGGCAACGGTATTTAGGGCAACCGGGGGGAAGCGCCCAGGAGTTGGGGCGTCCGGCCAGGAACTCAGACGTACCGCTCCAGAATGGACGACTCGGCCAGCCGCGAAAGACCTTCCCGAACGCTGCGGGCCCGGGCCTCGCCCACGCCGTCGACCGTCTGGAGGTCGTCGACGCTTGCGGCGAGCAGTTTCTGCAGGCCCCCGAAGTGCTCCACGAGACGGTCGATGATGGCGCCGGGAAGGCGCGGCACCTTGGCCAGGAGGCGGAAGCCGCGGGGCGAGACCGCCGAGTCGAGTGCCTCCGGCGAGCCCGTGTAGCCCAGCGCCCTTGCCACCGTGGGCAGTTCGAGGAGCTCGGCGTGGGTGAGGGCGTCCAGCTCGTACAGGGCCTCGTCGACCGTGCGGGAGCGCTTGGCCGTGGGCTCGGGGACGTAGTCCCGGACGACCAGCTCGCGCTCGGGCTCCACGCCCGCGATCAACTCGTCGAGCTGCAGGGCGAGGAGACGCCCGTCGGTGCCCAGTTCGACCACGTACTCCGCGATTTCGGTGGCGATGCGGCGCACCATCTCCAGGCGCTGGGCCACCGCCGACACATCGCGGACCGTCACCAGGTCCTCGATCTCCAGCGCCGACAGGGTGCCCGCGACCTCGTCCAGGCGGAGCTTGTAGCGCTCCAGGGTCGCGAGGGCCTGGTTGGCGCGGGACAGGATCGCCGCGGAGTCCTCCAGTACACGGCGCTGACCGTCGACGTACAGGGCGATCAGACGCATCGACTGGGAGACGGAGACGACCGGGAAGCCGACCTGCTTGGAGATGCGGTCCGCGGTGCGGTGCCGGGTGCCCGTCTCCTCGGTCGGGATCGTCGCGTCGGGCACGAACTGCACGCCCGCCCGGAGGATCTTCGAGAGGTCGGAGGAGAGCACGATGCCGCCGTCCAGCTTGCACAGCTCGCGCAGGCGGGTGGCCGTGAACTCGACGTCCAGCACGAAACCGCCGGTGCACATCGTTTCGACGGTCCGGTCGAAGCCGAGCACGATGAGACCGCCCGTATTGCCGCGGAGTACCCGCTCGAGTCCGTCGCGCAGGGCCGTGCCGGGAGCCACGGCGCTCAGTGAGGCGCGCATCAGGCCATCGGCACCGGAACTCCCGCCGGACTTTCCGGGAGCTGCCGCCCGGTCGTTGGCTGCCACTGCACTCCTCCGGTCGCAGGTTCTGGGGCGCCCCCGTGTCACACACTCTGTTCGTACGGACGGGCGAGACCAGGGCAAAGTCTACCGGCGGTCCTCCTCGTCCCGTGGGGCCTCTCGGCGACGGGAGCGTGGAAGGACTCTCAGAGCGTCCCCTATGTCGGCGACTTCCAGGACCTTCATCCCCGGAGGGATCTTGCCCGGGTCGCCCGGAACGAGCGCGTGTGTGAAGCCCAGGCGGTGTGCTTCGGCGAGCCGCCGCTGGACGCCCGTGACCCGTCTGACCTCGCCCGCCAGGCCGACCTCGCCGATCGCGACCAGGTTCTTGGGCAGCGGGGTGTCGCTGGCGGCCGAGGCCAGCGCGAGGGCGACGGCGAGGTCGGCGGCGGGCTCGGAGAGCTTCACACCGCCGACCGTCGCGGAGTAGATGTCCCGCTTGCCGAGCGCGCTGATCCGGCCCCGCTGCTCCAGGACGGCGAGCATCATCGAGACACGGGAGGTCTCCAGGCCCGAGGTGGTACGGCGCGGGGAGGGGATCTGCGAGTCGACCGTGAGCGCTTGGACCTCGGCGACCAGGGGGCGGCGGCCCTCCAGGGTGACCGTCAGACAGGTGCCGGGCACCGGTTCGTCACGTCGGGTCAGGAAGAGTCCGCTCGGGTCGGCGAGGCCCGTGATGCCCTCGTCGTGCAGTTCGAAGCAGCCGACCTCGTCCGTGGTGCCGTAGCGGTTCTTGACCCCTCGTACGAGCCTGAGGCGGGCGTGCCGGTCGCCCTCGAAGTTGAGGACGACGTCCACGAGGTGTTCGAGGAGCCGGGGGCCGGCGATGGCGCCGTCCTTGGTGACATGGCCCACCAGGAGGGTGGACATGCCGCGCTCCTTGGAGGCGCGGATGAGTGCGCCGGCGACCTCGCGCACCTGCGCCATCCCGCCGGGGGCGCCGTCGATCTCGGGGGAGGCCACGGTCTGGACGGAGTCCAGGATGAGGAGCGACGGCTTCACCGCGTCCAAGTGGCCGAGCACGGCGGCCAGATCGGTTTCGGCGGCGAGATAGAGGTGATCGTGGATGGCCTTGATGCGGTCGGCGCGCAGCCGCACCTGGCTCGCCGACTCCTCACCGGTGACATACAGCGTGCGGTGCTCGTCGCTCGCCGACTTCGCCGCCACGTCCAGCAGCAGCGTCGACTTGCCGACGCCGGGCTCGCCCGCCAGCAGCACCACCGCGCCGGGCACCAGCCCGCCGCCGAGCACCCGGTCCAGCTCGGGCACGCCGGTCGAGCGGGCGGCGGCCTGGCGCCCGTCCACCTGGCCGATGGGCACCGCGGAGGTGGTGACGCGCCCCGGTGTCGTCGTACGGACCGCGGGCGCGCCGTACTCCTCGACCGTCCCCCACGCCTGGCACTCGGGGCAGCGACCGAGCCACTTGGCCGTCTGCCAGCCGCACTCCGTGCAGCGGTAGGACGGGCGGTCCTTGGTGGACTTGGTACGGGCAGCCATGCGGAGAACCGTAACCGAGCCCACTGACAACGCCGCACGGTGCGGGCGCGGACGCTCGCCGTGCGCCGGCCGGGCACATGATCCGGCACTCCTCGAACCGGCCATCACCGTCGGTAACCAGCCACGGAACAAGCGGTTCCTGTACCCGATTGAGGGATCGTTTCACCCGTATGGATTAAAAGTGCTCAAGGAGGAAGAAGGGTTCATCCCGAGCCGCCTACGGTCCACGGATGAGCAGCAGCCCGGAGACCTCGCCCCGCATCACCGGCGCAGACCAGGCGCGCCGGGAGGCACGTGACCGTGCCGCTGCGCGCACGCTCGCGCAGCGGCCCCCGGGGCGTTACGAGCCGTACCTGGACGGGCTGTTCACCTACTGCCTGTCGGTGCTGTGCGACCACGACGCGGCGACCGCAGCCCTGGGCGAGGCCCTCGCGCTCGCCGAGAAGCGCCGCGGCCCCCAGGCGCCGGGGGACAGCCGCGCCTGGCTGTACGCGCTGGCGCGCTGGGCCTGTCTGCGCAAGCTGGCGGAGGCCAAGCAGAAACGTCAGGGCACGCACGCGGCGGGCCGGCACGGCACCGGGAAGCAGCGGCCGGCAGAGCCCCCCGTCGCCGAGGAGACCCAGGAACAGCGCCGCCGCGAACTCGCCCTGCTGGCCTGGCCGGAGGCCGCCGGCACCAGCCCGGAGCAGCGCGAGGCGCTCGAACTCGCCGTACGCCACCACCTCGCCGCCCACGAGGTCGCCGCCGTACTCGGCCTCGGCCTCGCCACCGCCCGCGAACTGCTGGCCTCCGCCGCCTGCGAGGTGGAGCGCACGCGCGCGGCCCTCGCCGTCGTCGAGACCGGCGGCTGTCCGGACGTCGCCCGGCTCACCGGCGACCACCAGCTGGTGCTCAGCTCGGCCCTGCGCAAGGAACTCGTCCGGCACGTCGACGACTGCCCGCGATGTCGCCGCAGCGCCGAGCGGGCCATCCCCGGCCGCTGGCCCGGCTCGATGATCACCCCCGCCGAGCTGCCCGTCCTCGAGGCGCCCCGCGCGGCCCTGCACATGGCGGTCACCCACCAGCCACGCGCGCGTGGCGGCGCCCTTCCCCGGTTCGACCGGCGCGGATTCCCGATGGACCCCAAGGACCGTGCCGCCCGCCGCGACCGCCTACGCGCGCGTGCCGTCACGACGACGGTCGTCGCCACCGTGGTGGCGGCCCCCGTGTTCGCCCTGTGGGCCGCCTACCGGGGCTCCCCGGCCGAGGGCGCGGACAGCCGCTCCGCCACCGCCAGCGAGGCGCACGGCCCCGTCAGCCTCGACGGCGAGGCGTCCGGCGGCGGCTACGAGAACGCCGGCAACGCCAGCCTCCGGCCGGGCGGCGACTTCGGCAGAGGCCACCGGCGGCCCGACATCTCCGTGGAGGTCATCAGCGTCACGGGCATCAGCGGGAAGAGCACCGGACACCTCCAGGTGTCGGCGGGCCACCACGGCGACACCACGCTCGTCACCCTCACCGCGACCGGATCCGCGCCCGTGCGCTGGTCCGCGTCGACGGGAGCCGCCTGGCTCTACCTCAGCCGGCCCTCGGGAACGCTCGCGCCCGGCGAATCGTTGACGATCAAGGTGTACGTGGACCATCTGCGCGAGCCGTCCGGCCCGTGGAGCGCACGGGTGGCCGTCGCACCGTCCGGGGCCGTCGTCTCGATCGAGGGCTACGGCGCCGCGGCCAGCCCGACCGCCCCCGGTCCGAGCAGCCCGGGCACCCCGCCGCCCCCGCCGGACCCGGAGCCGACCCCGACCGCCTCGGACCCCACTCCGAGTGCCCCGCCCTCGTCCCCCGGCCCCGAGCCCACTCCCACCGACTCCGCCCCGTCCGACCCGGCATCACCGCCCGCCGACAGCGGAACCCCGAGCCCCGCGACCTCGTGAGCGCGGGCCCCGTCAGTCGACCGGGTCCGCCGGATGCGGCGCGACGAGCGGCAGCTGCGCGGCCAGGCGCTGCTCGCACAGCTCCACGAGCCGGTCGTAGCCCGCCTTGCCCATCAGCTCGGTCAGCTCCGGCCGGTAGGACACGTACACCGGGTCGCCCGCACCGTGCGCCGAGGTCGCCGACGTGCACCACCAGTGCAGGTCGTGGCCGCCCGGGCCCCAGCCCCGCCGGTCGTACTCGCCGATCGACACCTGCAGCACACGGGTGTCGTCGGGCCGGTCGATCCAGTCGTACGTACGCCGCACCGGCAGCTGCCAGCACACGTCCGGCTTGGTCTCCAGCGGCTCGCGGCCCTCCTTCAGGGCCAGGATGTGCAGCGAGCAGCCCGCGCCGCCCGCGAACCCGGGCCGGTTCTGGAAGATGCAGGAGCCCTGGAACGGACGGGTCTGACGGTCGCCGTCCTCGTCCTCCGAGACCCAGCCGTGCTTGATGCCCTCGTCATGGTGCTGCCAGATGTCGGGCGTGAGCCTCGCCACATGCCCGGCGACGCGCTTCTCGTCGTCCTCGTCGGAGAAGTGGGCGCCCAGCGTGCAGCACCCGTCGTCCGCGCGGCCCGCCTGGATGCCCTGGCAGCCGCTGCCGAAGATGCAGTTCCAGCGAGAGGTGAGCCATGTCAGATCGCACCGGAAGACCTGCTCGTCGTCCGCCGGATCAGGGAACTCCACCCACGCGCGCGCGAAGTCGAGCCCCTTCTCGTCCGCTTCCCTGGCCTTCTTCGACAGCTTCGCCGACTGCGCCGGCTTCACCTGCGAAGAACCCTTGGCGGCCTTGGCAGCCTTGGCAGCCTTGTCGTCCTTCGCCCTTTTCGTCTTTGGCACAGGACCAGCGTACGGGTCTCTCGGCGCCATCCCATACGGAGGACCGCCCAGGTGGCAGTAGCGTTCCGTACATGAGACTCGGTGTCCTCGACGTGGGATCGAACACGGTGCATCTGCTGGTGGTGGATGCACACCCAGGCGCGCGCCCGCTGCCCGCGCACTCGCACAAGGCGGAACTGCGCCTTGCCCAGCTGCTCGACGAGAGCGGAGCGATCGGCCCCGAGGGGGTCGACAAACTGATCGCCGTCGTCCACGAGTGCCTGCAGGCCGCCGAGGACAAGGGCGTCGAGGACGTGCTCCCCTTCGCGACCTCCGCCGTGCGCGAGGCCAGCAACGCCGACGACGTCCTCGCGCGCGTGCAGGCCGAGACCGGCGTGGAGCTTCAGGTTCTCGCCGGCGAGGAGGAGGCCCGGCTCACCTTCCTCGCCGCCCGCCGCTGGTTCGGCTGGTCCGCGGGCAAGCTGCTCGTCCTCGACATCGGCGGCGGCTCCCTGGAGATCGCCTACGGCATCGACGAGGAGCCGGACGCCGCCGTCTCCCTCCCGCTCGGCGCCGGCCGCCTCACCGCCGGCTGGCTCCCCGGCGACCCGCCGGACCCGGAGTCCATAAGGGCCCTGCGCCGCCACGTACGGGCCCAGATCGCCCGCACGGTCGGCGAATTCAGCCGCTTCGGTGCGCCCGATCACGTCGTGGCGACGTCGAAGACCTTCAAGCAGCTCGCTCGTATCGCGGGCGCGGCCCGCTCGACGGAGGGCCTGTACGTCCAGCGCGATCTGAAGCGCGAGTCCCTGGAGGCGTGGGTCCCGCAGCTGGCGGGCATGTCGGCGGCCCAGCGGGCGGAACTCCCGGGCGTGAGCGAGGGCCGAGCGGGCCAGATACTGGCGGGCGCCTTGGTGGCAGAGGGTGCGATGGACTTGTTCGGGGTGGAGAGCCTGGAGATCTGTCCCTGGGCGCTGAGGGAAGGCGTGATCTTGCGTCGCCTGGACCACATGGGGTCGTCGTAGCGCCCCAAAGGGGCGCGGGCTGTGACATCAGCGACTCCGTCGCGGGGCGCGAGCAACCATGAACAACCCGCACCCGCCCGTGGCGAACCCCACAACGGCGAATAGGCGCGCGGTCCCACGCAACCGCACCCCGTAACCTGTCGGCATGGCGGAGCCAGTCTGCATCCCGGATGCGAAGGTCGCGCTGTCCACGGCCTCCGTGTACCCGGAGTCCACGGCGACGGCCTTCGAGATCGCCGCGCGCCTCGGGTACGACGGCGTCGAGGTCATGGTCTGGACCGACCCGGTCAGCCAGGACATCGAGGCGCTGCGCAGACTCAGCGACTACCACCGCATCCCGATCCTCGCCGTGCACGCCCCCTGTCTGCTCATCACGCAGCGGGTGTGGTCCACCGACCCGTGGACCAAGCTCCAGCGCGCCCAGGCGGCCGCCGAGAAGCTGGGGGCGACCACGGTCGTCGTCCACCCCCCGTTCCGCTGGCAGCGCCAGTACGCCCGTGACTTCGTCACCGGAATCTGGCGCATGGCGAACGAGACGGACGTGCGGTTCGCCGTCGAGAACATGTACCCCTGGCGCTACCGCGACCGCGAGATGCTCGCGTACGCCCCCGACTGGGACGTGACGAAGGAGGACTACCGTCACTTCACGATCGACCTCAGTCACAGCGCCACGGCACGCTCCGACGCGCTGCACATGGTCGACCGCATGGGAGACCGCCTCGGCCATGTCCACCTCGCCGACGGCAGGGGATCGGCGAAGGACGAGCACCTCGTCCCCGGCCGCGGCAACCAGCCCTGCGCCGAGCTGCTGGAACGTCTCGCCCTGACCGGTTTCGACGGCCATGTCGTCATCGAGGTCAACACCCGGCGTGCCATGTCCGGCGCCGAACGCGAGGCCGATCTGGCGGAGGCGCTGGCCTTCACCCGCCTCCACCTCGCCTCCGCGGTGAGGGTGCCCAGACCGTGACCGAGGCCCCCGACCCGACCGCGCGGCGCCGCGGCCGCCGTCCGCGCGCGGAGTCCGCCGACACCCGCGACCGCATCCTGACCGTGGCCCGCGAGGAGTTCTCGGAGCGCGGGTACGAGAAGACGTCCGTACGGGGCATCGCGAAGGCGGCCGGCGTGGACTCGGCGCTGGTGCACCACTACTTCGGCACCAAGGAGCAGGTCTTCGAGGCCGCGATCGAGGTCGCCTTCGCGCCCGCCCTGAACGCGCCGGAGGCGCTCGCCGAGGGTCCGGCGGACGGCGTCGGCGAGCGGCTCACCCGCTTCATCTTCGGCATCTGGGAGAACCCCACCACCCGTACGCCCCTGCTGGCGATCGTGCGCTCCGCCGTCAACAACGAGGCCGCCGCCGCCGTCTTCCGCCGACTGGTCGCCTCGCAGCTGCTGCGCCGCGTCGCCGCCCAGCTGGACCGGCCGGACGCGGAACTGCGCGCCGAGCTGGCGGCCGCGCAGCTGGTGGGGTGCGCGATGCTGCGATACGTGATCAAGGTGGAGCCGCTGGCGTCCGCGGACGCGGAGCAGATCATCGCGCGGGTGGCGCCGGTGGTGCAGGGGCATCTGACCGGGCCCTGACGCCCCCGCCCTCTGAACGAGACGTGCATCCCGCATTCCGGACACAATGTCCAGCCCTTGGAGCAACGGGCGTACGCTCGACTCAGTCAGAACTCTCCGAAGGAGCGAGCGACGATGCCCGAGCTGAGGTCCCGCACAGTCACCCACGGCCGCAACATGGCGGGCGCCCGCGCCCTTATGCGCGCCTCCGGTGTACCCGGCGCGGACATCGGCCGCAAGCCGATCATCGCGGTCGCCAACTCCTTCACGGAGTTCGTGCCGGGCCACACCCATCTGCAGCCGGTCGGCCGGATCGTCAGCGAGGCGATCACCGAGGCGGGCGGCATCCCGCGCGAGTTCAACACGATCGCCGTGGACGACGGCATCGCGATGGGCCACGGCGGCATGCTGTACAGCCTGCCCTCCCGCGACCTGATCGCGGACAGCGTGGAGTACATGGTCGAGGCGCACTGCGCCGACGCCCTGATCTGCATCTCCAACTGCGACAAGATCACGCCGGGCATGCTGAACGCGGCCCTGCGCCTGAACATCCCCACGGTCTTCGTCTCCGGCGGCCCGATGGAGTCCGGCCGCGCCACGCTCGTCGACGGCACGGTCCGCACGCTCGACCTGGTCGACGCGATCTCCGACGCCGTGAACGACAAGATCTCGGACGAGGACATCCTCCGTATCGAGGAGAACGCCTGCCCGACCTGCGGCAGCTGTTCCGGCATGTTCACCGCCAACTCGATGAACTGCCTGACCGAGGCCATCGGCCTCTCCCTCCCCGGCAACGGCTCGGTCCTGGCCACCCACACGGCCCGCAAGCAGCTGTACGTCGACGCGGCCCGCACCGTCATGGACATCACCCGCCGCTACTACGAGCAGGACGACGACACGGTCCTGCCGCGCTCGATCGCGAGCTTCTCCGCCTTCGAGAACGCGATGGCCCTCGACATCGCGATGGGCGGCTCGACCAACACGATCCTGCACCTGCTGGCGGCGGCCCAGGAGGCGGGCGTCCCGTTCGGCCTGGAGGAGATCAACGAGGTCTCGCGCCGCGTGCCGTGCCTCGCCAAGGTCGCTCCGAACGTCGCGAAGAACCGCACGTACTACATGGAGGACGTGCACCGGGCCGGCGGCATCCCGGCCCTGCTGGGTGAGCTGCACCGCGCCGGTCTCCTCAACGAGGACGTGCACGCGGTGCACAGCCCGTCCCTGTCGGACTGGCTGAAGACATGGGACGTGCGAGGCGGCTCCCCGTCCCCCGAGGCCGTGGAACTGTGGCACGCGGCCCCCGGCTGTGTCCGCTCCGCCGAGGCCTTCTCCCAGTCCGAGCGCTGGGAGGCGCTGGACGAGGACGCGGCGGAGGGCTGCATCCGCTCCGCCGAGCACGCGTACTCGAAGGACGGCGGCCTCGCGGTCCTCAAGGGCAACCTCGCCGTCGACGGCTGCGTCGTGAAGACGGCCGGCGTGGACGAGTCGATCTGGACCTTCGAGGGCCCGGCGGTGGTCTGCGAGTCGCAGGAGGAGGCCGTCGAGAAGATCCTCAACAAGCAGGTGACGGACGGCGATGTCGTGGTCATCCGCTACGAGGGCCCCAAGGGCGGCCCGGGCATGCAGGAGATGCTCTACCCGACGTCCTTCCTCAAGGGCCGCGGTCTCGGCAAGACCTGCGCACTGATCACCGACGGCCGCTTCTCCGGCGGCACCTCGGGCCTGTCGATCGGCCACGCCTCCCCGGAGGCGGCCTCCGGCGGCACGATCGCGCTCGTCGAGGACGGCGACCGCATCCGCATCGACATCCCGAACCGCACGATCGAGCTCCTGGTCGACGACGCCGAACTGGCCCGCCGCGAGCAGGCGCTCGGTGGCGTGTACGCCCCCAAGAACCGCGAGCGGAAGGTGTCGGCGGCGCTGCGGGCCTACGCGGCGATGGCGACCAGCGCGGACAAGGGCGCGGTGCGGGACGTTTCGAAGCTGGGCTGAGGTTCTCGTGCGGTGAGGGGCCGTCCCTTGGGGGCGGCCCCTTTCGCGTGTTACCAGGCCGCCGGATCGCGGGCGTCCACGGCGAAGACGGTGCCGTCGGGGGCGGTGGCGTAGACGTGGCCGTCGGCGAGGACGGGGGCGGGGGTGGTGGACATCACCTGGTCCTGGTTCTTGCCCAGACGAGCCGGAGTCTGCCCTTCCAGGATCCCCTTGCGGGCGTCGACCGCGAGCAGGCGTCCGTCGGCGGCGCTGACGTAGACATGACGGCCGTCGGAGACCGGTGCCGAACCCCGGCTCACCGAGGTCTCGATGTTCCACAGCTGCTTGCCCGTGCCCGTGTCGACGGCCTCCAGGGAGCCACCGGTGCCCAGAAGCTGGACCACGCCCTCCCGCACGCCGGCCCGGGCGGACGTCAGAGGGAGGGGAAGCGCCGCCCTCCGCGCCGACCTGGAACGGACGTCGTAGCGGACCACCGCCTGGGTATCGCCGTAGACCCCGCCGACGGCCATGAAGAACACGGAGCCGCCCGAGGAGCCGCAGGGCTGCAGAGCGCCCTTCAGCCGGGCGTCCCACCGCACCTCACCCGTGACCGGATCCACGGCGCTGACCCGCGTACTCGACCCGTTGTAGGAGACGCTCGCCAGGTACGCCAGGGGATCACCGGCGAAGGAGGAGAAGGCCAGCGCCTTGTGCCCCGGTACCGTCCGGGACCACTTGGTGGCGCCGGACGCGCTGTCCACGCCGGTGACCGTGCCGTTCGCACGGACCAGCAGAAGCATGCTCCCGGCCGGCTGCACCGAGTCGTACGCTGCCACCTTCCGCTCCCAACGCACCCTGCCCGAGGCGGGATCGAGCGCCTCCAGACGCCGGCCCCGGTCGGCGAGGGGCAGCTGCACGAGACCACCTGACAGGACGGGGGGAGCGCCCCAACGGGTCGTGTCCGTGCGGTGGCGCCAGAGCACATCGCCGTCCGAGGGGTCGAGGGCGAACACCAGACCGGGCCGGGCGCACAGCAGCCTTCCCGCTCCGTACGAACACCGGACCGGCCCTTCGCTCCCGGGCACGGGCTTCGCTGTCCACGAACGGAACCCGCCGGGGGACGCCGTGGGCGCAGTGCCGTGCGACGGGGCGGGTGCGTCACCGAGCAGTTGAACGGTGGCGAGCAGCCCGCCCGCCACGAGCACGAGCGCCCCGGCCGCCAGCAGCAGCTTCTTGCGCAGGCGGCGCCCCTTGGACGGCCGCTCGGACTCCGACCCCGACTCCGACTCCGTCTCCTCGACTCGGGGTTCCGGGGACGTCGGGCTCTCGACCGTCCGCCGCTGCGCGGGTATGAACGCCTGCGTGTCGTACGAGGCCGCGACCGACCGCAACTCCCGCATCAGCTCGTCCGGAGTGGGCCGGTCCTCGGGCTCCTTGGCCAGGCAGCGAAGCACCAGCGGCGCAAGGTTCTCCGGTACGCCGGTCAGATCCGGCTCGTCGTGCACGACCTGATACGCGACCACGTAAGGACTGTCGGAGTCGAACGGGCCGCGCCCCGTCGCCGCATGCACGAGCACGGACCCGAGCGCGAAGATGTCGGCGGCGGGCCCGACCTCCCGGGGCCGCCGGAACTGCTCGGGCGCCATGAACGGCGGAGTACCGATCAACTTCCCGGTCTCGGTCCGCAGTTCACTGTCCTTTGGCCGAGAAATACCGAAGTCGATGACCTTCGGACCGTCCTCGGCGAGCAGCACATTGCTCGGCTTCAGGTCGCGGTGCACCACCCCGACCCGATGGATGTCGCGCAGTGCCTCGGCCAGTCCCGCCGTCAGCCGGCGCAGCTGCGCCGGCGGCATCGGGCCGTTCCGCTTCACATGTTCGGAGAGGGTCGGTCCCGGAATGAACAGCGTGGCCATCCAGGGCCGTTCCGCTTCGGGATCCGCGTCGACGACGGACGCCGTGAAGGCACCGCTCACCCGCCGCGCCGCCGCCACCTCCTGCCGGAAACGCCCTCTGAACTCAGGGTCCTTGGCGAACTCGGCATGTACGACCTTCACCGCGAGCTTCATGCCGGAGGTGCTCCGCGCGAGGTGCACGACACCCATGCCGCCCGAGCCGAGGCACGACTCCAGACGGTAGTGGCCGGCGTACTCGGGAAGTTCCGCTTCCGCGCCCGCTCCGGTGTTGTGCTGTGGCGCCATGGAACCACCCCCGTACTGTTCGTCCGCGCGCGCGACGCACGGAGCCTAGTCGATGACTCGTGCGATACGGAGGCGGCTTGCTAGCGTTCGTGTGCCAGTTACGTACATGTGTTTCATGGCGTGTTTTAGGGGAATGAACGGGACCCCATGGCTTTCATGGGGCACAACGGGGGAGGTTTTTCATGTCTGTTGACCGCATCGACGCGGCCGGGAGAGACGAGCAGGAGGCCGTCACGACGGCCGCCGCCGCGACGGCGTCCGTGCACTACTACTCGGTGGCACCGGGCGTCCGCCTCAATGTCCGCAGCGGCCCGGGGACCCAGTACAGCATCGTCCGTATCCTGCCCGAAGGCGCGAAGGTCCCGATCTACTGCCAGACGCCGGGGACATGGGTGTCGGGTCCGTACGGCACCTCGAACCTCTGGGACAACATCGACGACAACCAGTTCGTCTCGGACGCCTACGTCCTCACCGGCAGCGACGGCTACGTGGCCCCGCACTGCGGCTGACCCACGACCTGAGGGACCGTGAGGTTCGGCAGCCAGCGGACCCGGCACGAACTACACCATCGTGCGGGTCCTGCCCGCGGACACGAGGATCCCGATCTTCTGCCAGACCACGGGCACGACGGTCTCCGGCTACTACGGCACGTCGAACATCCGGGACACCATCGACAGCAGCGCATACGTGCCGACGCCTACGTCAACACCGGCACCGACGGCTACGTAGCCTCTCGCTGCGGCTGATCCCCGAAGGGAGCCCGCGCCCGCCCCGGAGCCATAATCGTCCCGTGAGCGACGAAACCGGCACCGACGGCACCGCGGGCTCCACCGGCGGCCCCCGCCCAGAACCCCTGCGCTTCTTCGGCACCACCTGGGTGAACCACGACAACGGCTACACGGCCCGCCGCATCGGGGTGGCCGCCGGCTCCCTCGCGGCCGCCGCGGCCTCCTGCGTGGTCCTCCGCCTCGCCTACCAGGGCCTCCAACTCGCCGACAGCGGCGCCTTCGTGACCGTCCTCATCGTCGCCATGTTCGCGATCTGCAGCGTCCTCGCCTTCCGCAACACCTGGGACGGCTTCGGCAAGCGCCCCGACCCCGCCCGCCAGGCCTCCCTCCGCGGTCTCCTGGCCATCGGTTTCGTCGGCTCCCTCCTCGCCTACTTCTTCCGCTCCCTCACCGAGGCCCCCGGCGAAAAACTCCACCGCGAGGAGTACGAGGCGGCCCTCACCCAACACAAGAAGCGCACCACCCGCCGCACAGGCAACCCGTCGAAAAAACGCCGCCGTTCCTGAGCGGAGCCTCTCCGGCCGGCTGGGCGGCTGCGCTGTTGGGTGGCTGGGCGCTGGGGACTTGGCTTGGGCGGGGATCGATTGGCGGGGGCTGCTGGGCTTGACGGGCTGGGGGTGGCTGGCCGGGGCGCTGGGCTTGGCTCGGCCGGGGGCGACAGGACGGGGCCGCTGGGCTCGGCTTGGCCGGGGCCCGTTCGGCAGGTGCTGCTGAACTCGGCGTCAGACGCTCGCCCCTGGCGGGTCCGGCACGCGCCGCAGGGCCGCTGCCCCAAGCGGCGTCCCCGGGGCGCGCACGAAGTCGAAGGCGAAGCCGTGGTGTCACAGGCCGCCACCGAACGGTGCGCACCGGCCCGCGGCCTGAGCCGGGTGCCGCACACTCGGCGCAGGACAGACCCCCACTCGCCCCCGGGGCGCGGTTCTCTCACCGAAAACTCGCTGCCCCCTGCACCCAACCCGCGCCACCATGGCCTCATGACCGCCTTCTCGCAGCCCACCCGCGCCCACTCCTTCAACGCCGCCGCAGCCCAGTACGCCGCCAACCGCCCCTCCTACCCACCGGCCCTCTTCGACGCCATCGAGGACCTGGCGGGCCGCCCCTTGCGAGGTGCCCGCGTCGCGGACATCGGCGCCGGTACGGGCATCGCGACCGCGCTCCTGGCCGCCCGCGGCGCGGACGTCGTCGCCGTGGAGCCCGGCGACGGCATGGCAGTCGAGTTCCGCCGTGCCAACCCCCACCTCCCGATCGTCCGGGGCAGCGGCAACGAACTGCCGCTCGCGACCGCCTCCGCCGACCTCCTCACCTACGCCCAGGCCTGGCACTGGACCGAGCCCGCCCGCTCGGTCCCGGAGGCCCTGCGCGTGCTGCGGCCGGGCGGAGCTCTGGCCCTGTGGTGGAACACCACCGACCTCGACGTCCCGTGGCAGGCTGCCCAAACCGGCCGCCTGGAGCGCCACTTCGGCATCAGGCGCGAGGTCGACAGGACCGGCAGCGGAGCCCCCGTCGCCCTCGCCGACCCCACCGGCGCCCTCGACTTCACCCGCCGTCATGTCCGCTGGAGCCGCCCGGTCACCGTCGACACGCACCTCGCCAACATCGGCAGCCACTCGATATTCCTCGTGCAGAGCGAGGAACGCCGGGCGGCCATCCTCGGCGACGAACGCGACCAGCTGCTCGCCGCCTTCCCGGAGGGGATCGTCGAGGAGGCCTACGTCGTCGACCTGCTCGTGGCCACCAACTCGTGACCCCGCGCGGCGGCCCACCCCTCCAGGGCCGCCGCACACGCATGGTCCATGTGCCGCAGGCCACCCAACTCCAGGCGCACCTCCCGGTCGTGCGGCAGTGCCTCCAACGCGTCCAGCAGCTTCGGCAGCCGCAGGAACGTCGCATGCCCCAGCACCCGTACGACGATCCCCGCCTCGCCCCGGTCCTCGGTCTCCACATGCACATGGCTGATGTCCCACGCCGTCTTCGCCACGGCCAGCGTCAGCCCCACCAACACCCCCTCCAGCAGATTCCCCAGCACGATCGCCCCAGCAGTCACCGCCAGCACCACGACCTCCCCGCGATGCTCGCGCCACAGCACCCGCACCTCCCGCACCGGCACGAGCCTGAACCCGGCGTGCACCAGCAGCGCGGCCAGCGCCGCCACCGGAATCAGCCCGAGCATGCCGGGCAGGACCACCGTGAACAGCAGCAGCCACACCCCGTGCAGCACCCGCGAGGCCCTGGTCCGCGCCCCCGCCTGCACATTGGCCGCACTGCGCACGATCACCGCCGTCATGGGCAGGGCCCCCAGCACCCCGCACACCGCGTTCCCCGCGCCCTGCGCCATCAGCTCCCGGTCGAAGTCCGTCCGCGGCCCCCGGTGCATCCGGTCCACCGCCGCCGCACTGAACAACGACTCCGCGGACGCGATCAACGCGAACGCCACAACAGTCCCGATCACCCCCACTTCCGTAAGCCGTCCGAAGTCCGCCGCCTCCGGCACCCGCACCGCATCGAGGAGCCCACGCACCTCGACCCGCCGCACCTCCAGGCCGAACGCCCCGGTCACCGCCGACACCACCGCCACCGCGACCAACGGCGCAGGCACCACCCGCGCCCCCCTGCGCCAACGCGGCCACAGCAGCAATACGGCCATGGTGGCACCCGCCACTGACAACGCCCCCGGATCCACCCGCCCGGGCAGCCACACCAGCCCGGCGATCTTCCCGAGCCCGCTCGCCGGCGCGGCCGTGTCACCCATCGCGTACACCTGCCCGGCGACCAGGAGCAGACCGATGCCGGCGAGCATCCCCTGCACCACAGCCACGGACACGGCCCGGAACCACCGCCCGAGCCGCAGCGCGCCGAGCCCCAGCTGCACCAGCCCGGCGGCGAACACCAGTACGCCGAGGGCCTGGATGCCGTACGTGTCGACGGCCTCGTAGACGAGGACCGTCAGTCCCGCCGCCGGTCCGCTCACCTGCAGGCTGCTGCCGGGCAGCGCCCCGGCGACCAGCCCGCCGACGATCCCGGTGATCAGCCCCAGCTCGGCGGGGACACCGGAAGCCATGGCCACGCCCACGCACAGCGGTAGTGCGACCAGGAAGACGACGAGCGAAGCGAACAGATCGGCCTTGCGTATGCGACAGCGCATGACAACAGCACCTCCGTCGGTGAGGGGAGATGCGTGGGTGCCGAGCCGGGGGAGGGCACGGCGAAGTGAAATCCATTGTCAGGAAAGGGAGTTGGTTCCGCATCCGGTTCGTGTGTCCGGCCGGTGAACACGGAGGCGCGCAGACCGGACTCTCCACCTCCGATCACGCCGCCACGCGCCTGCGCCACCGCACGCGACCCCGGGGTGAGCCACTTGACGGCGCTGCCACCCCGGAGCATTATTCATCACATGATGAATTACTCCGAAGGTGGCTCCGCGGACCCCCCTGCCTCCCATGCTCCGGCCGTCCGAGCAGAAGGCCTCACCGTCGTCCGCGGCCCCCGCACCGTCCTGCGCGGCCTCGACTTCACCGTGCCGCGCGGCCAGATCACCGGCCTCCTCGGCCCCTCCGGCTGCGGCAAGTCGACCCTTATGCGCTCGATCGTCGGCACCCAGGCCAAGGTCACCGGCACCCTGGAGGTCCTGGGCAGCCCGGCCGGCCACCCCACCCTCCGCACCCGCATCGGCTACGTCACCCAGGCCGCCTCCGTCTACGACGACCTGACGGTCCGCCAGAACCTCGACTACTTCGCGGCGATCCTCACCCCGGGCCGCTCCCCCTCCGACCACCGCCACGAGATCGACCGCGTCCTCGCCGACGTCGACCTCACCTCCCATGCCGACGCCCTCGCCGGCAACCTCTCCGGCGGCCAGCGCAGCCGCGTCTCCCTGGCGGTCGCCCTGCTGGGCACCCCCGAACTCCTGGTCCTCGACGAACCCACCGTCGGCCTGGACCCGGTCCTCCGCCGCGACCTGTGGGCCCTCTTCCACTCCATCGCCGCCGACCGCGGCGCGACCCTCCTCATCTCCTCCCACGTCATGGACGAGGCCGAGCGCTGCCACCGCCTCCTGCTGATGCGCGAGGGCGAGATCCTCGCCGACGACACCCCCGAGGCCCTGCGCACCCACACCGGTTCCGAAACGGTCGAGGCGGCCTTCCTGCACCTGGTCGACCAGGCGGCCACCGCCGCCCGCGAGAAGGAGACCACCCGATGAGCACGACCACGACCCCGACCGGTACGACGACACCCGCCCCCGCCGGCGCCCTGAACGCCTCCCGCACCGCCGCCACCGCGGCCCGGGTCCTCCGCCAGCTCCGCCACGACCCGCGCACCATCGCGATGATGATCCTCATCCCCTGCGTGATGCTGTTCCTGCTCCGCTATGTCTTCGACGGCAGCCCGCGCACCTTCGACAACATCGGCGCCTCGCTCCTCGGCATCTTCCCGCTCATCACGATGTTCCTGGTCACGTCCATCGCCACCCTGCGCGAACGCACGTCGGGCACCCTCGAACGCCTCCTGGCCATGCCGCTGGGCAAGGGCGACCTGATCGCGGGCTACGCCCTCGCCTTCGGCGCCCTCGCGATCATCCAGTCCGCCCTGGCCACGGGCCTCGCGGTCTGGTTCCTGGGCCTGGACGTCACGGGCAGCCCCTGGCTGCTCCTCCTGGTAGCCCTCCTGGACGCCCTCCTCGGCACCGCACTCGGCCTCTTCGTCTCGGCCTTCGCCGCCTCCGAGTTCCAGGCGGTCCAGTTCATGCCGGCCGTGATCTTCCCCCAACTCCTCCTCTGCGGCCTGTTCACCCCCCGCGACAACATGCACCCGGCCCTGCAAGCCATCTCCGACGTCCTCCCCATGTCCTACGCCGTGGACGGCATGAACGAGGTCCTCACACACACGGACATGACCGCCAACTTCGTCCGCGACGCCCTGATCGTGGCGGGCTGCGCCCTCCTGGTCCTGGGCTTGGGCGCGGCAACGCTGAGGCGCAGGACGGCATGACCACGTCGGCCTCTTCCAACCCGTCCGGCGTTCACTTTTCAGCCGGTCAGTACATCCCAGCCCGTCCGGCGTTTGACGACGAGGCCGTTCAGGCCGATCGGGGGTCCAGGGGGCGAAGCCCCCTGGCGGGGCGGCAGGGGCAGCGCCCCTGGGACGGGAATGGGTAAGGGCGGCGGGGGCGAGAAACCCCGACGGCAACGCACCCGCGAACGTTCCGCCCACCGGACACCCAAGCCACCCACCCACCCCCGGTGCGACGATGTACCCCGGACGACGCACCCCCGGAGGGCACCCCAGCCATGACCCAGAAAGTCGCAGTCCTCGGCACCGGCAAGATCGGCGAAGCCCTGCTCAGCGGAATGATCCGCGGCGGCTGGGCCCCCGCCGACCTCCTGGTCACCGCCCGCCGCCCGGAGCGAGCCGAAGAACTCCGCACCCGCTACGGCGTCACCCCGGTCACCAACCCGGAGGCCGCCAAGACCGCCGACACCCTGATCCTCACGGTCAAGCCGCAGGACATGGGCACCCTCCTCGACGAACTCGCCCCCCACGTCCCCGCCGACCGACTGGTCATCAGCGGAGCCGCCGGCATCACCACCGCCTCCATCGAGGACCGCCTCGCCGCCGGCACCCCGGTCGTCCGCGTCATGACGAACACCCCCGCCCTCGTCGACGAGGCCATGTCCGTGATCTCCGCCGGCAGCCACGCCACCGCCGACCACCTCGCTCACGCCGAGGAGATCTTCGGCGCCGTCGGCAAGACGCTCCGCGTCCCCGAGTCCCAGCAGGACGCCTGCACCGCCCTCTCCGGCTCCGGCCCGGCCTACTTCTTCTACCTGGTCGAAGCCATGACGGACGCCGGCATCCTGCTCGGCCTGCCCCGCGACAAGGCCCACGACCTGATCGTCCAGTCCGCGATCGGCGCCGCGACGATGCTCCGGGACAGCGGGGAGCACCCGGTCAAGCTCCGCGAGAACGTCACGTCCCCCGCGGGAACGACCATCAACGCCATCCGCGAACTCGAGAACCACGGCGTGCGAGCCGCCCTCATCGCCGCCCTCGAAGCGGCCCGCGACCGCAGCCGCGAACTCGCCTCCGGCAAGAAGGACTGACGCGCGCCGGGGGCGGTCACCCCGCCGCGGCCACGACCTCCTTCGTGGCCGCCACACGCGCGAAACCGCCCCCGTGCAGCGACACCGCCGACGCCTGCGCAACCTCGTCGGCACTGCGCCGCCAGCCGAACGGCCCCTCCAGATCGAAGGTGTACGTCGCGTCATACGCGACCACCACGTCGTACCCCAGATTGCCGCCCATCCGAGCCGTCGTCTCCACGCACATATTGGTCTGGATCCCGGCCACCACGAGCTGCGAGATCCCCTCCGCCTTCAGCCAGGCATCCAGATCCGGCGTCCCGTAGAAGGCCGAGTTCACGGTCTTCGTGATCAACAGCTCAGCCCCACCGGCCCCCTTCCCCCGGCGCTGCTCCACGTACCCCTTGAACCCGTTCCCCTCGTACCCCGGCCGCAGCGGCGACTGGGGCCTGGGCGAGTCATGCCGTACGAAGACGACCGGCCGCCCCGTCGCCTGCCACACGTCGATGAGCGAAGCGATGTTGTCATCGGCCTCCGGGTTGTTCCGCGGCCCCCAGAAGTCGGCCTCGTCGAAGCCCTTCTGCACGTCCACCACCACCAGCGCTGCGTTCTCTGCGATCTCCATGCCCACGATCCTGCCGCCGGGAGCACCACCACCCCAGAGGGTGAAAAGCCAGCGATCGATGGTTTACTGCCAGCCATGGAGAACGCCGCGGACGACACATATCGCGTCGCCCTCGTCGCCTTCCCCGGCATCCGCGCCTTCGACGTGTCCGTCATCACCGAGGTCTGGGGCAGCGACCGAACCGACCGCGGCGCCCCCGCCTTCGACCTGCGCCGAGTCGCCACCGACACCACCACCCCCATCCCCATGCGTGGGGGCATGACCCTCCACCCCGACCGCGCCCTCAGCTGGCTGTCCCGTGCCGACCTGATCGTGATCCCCGGCCTCGACGACCACCTCACACCCGCGCCGACCCCCGTCCTCGACGCCCTCCGCCGCTCGCACGCCCGCGGCACCACCATCGCGGCGCTCTGCGGCGGCGCCTTCACCCTCGCCCAGGCCGGCCTCCTCGACGGCCGTCGGGCCATCACCCACTGGAACCTCGTCAGCCTTCTCCGCGCACACCACCCCCAAGTCACGGTCGTGCCCGACGCCCTGTTCATCGAGGACGACAACCTCTGGACCGCCGCCGGCACCGCTGCCGGCATCGACCTCTGCCTCCACCTCGTCCGTCGGTCCCACGGCGCCGAAGCCGCGGCCACCATCGCCCGCTCCATGGTCACCGCCCCCTTCCGCACCGGCACCCAGGCACAGTTCATCGAGCACCCCACACCCCGCACGGACCGCGACGCCGACACCCTCGCCGCCGTACGGGAGCACGCCCTGCGCCACCTGCACGAACCGCTCACCGTCGCCGACCTGGCCGCACACGCGGGCATGTCCCCACGCAGCTTCGCCCGCCGCTTCACCGCCCAGACCGGCACGCCCCCGCTCCGCTGGCTCCTCGACCAGCGCATCGCCGCAGCGCAGAAACTCCTCGAACGAACCGACCTGCCCATGCCCGAAGTAGCCCGCCGCGCCGGCTTCGGCAGCGAGGTCACGATGCGCCAGCACTTCGCATCGCGCCTCGCCACCAGCCCGCGCGCCTACCGCGCCGCGTTCAGCACCACACCCGCACCGGTATCCGAAGCAGCCGGCAGCAACCCGATCGCGCGATAAGCGGCGTCCACGGTCGGCCGCGCCAAGGCCCGTGCCCTCTCCGCACCATCCCGCAGCACCCCCTCCACATGGCCAGGATCAGCGCACAGCGCCCTGTGCCTCTCCTGTACGGGCCTGAGGAGCTCGACCACGGCCTCTGCGGTGTCCTTCTTCAAGGACCCGTACGACTCATATACACCGCTCAAGGCCTCCGGGTTCCCACCCGTGCAGGCCGCCAGGATCTCGAGCAGATTCGTCACGCCGGGCCGCTCCTCCCGGTCGTACACGATCTCCCGCCCACTGTCGGTCACGGCCCGCATGATCTTCTTCCGTACGACATCCGGCTCGTCGAGCAGATAGACGATCCCCGGCCCGGAGTCGTCCGACTTCCCCATCTTCGACGCCGGTTCCTGCAGATTCATGACCCGCGCCGCGACCTGCGGAAGCGTGGCCTTCGGCACCACGAACGTATGCCCGTACCGCTGGTTGAACCGCACCGCCAGATCCCGCGTCAGCTCCACATGCTGCGCCTGGTCGTCCCCCACCGGCACCTCGTCCGCGCCGTACGCCAGGATGTCCGCCGCCATCAGCACGGGATACGTCAGCAGGGACAGCCGCACACTCCCGCCCCGCTCGCGCTCTCGAGCAGCCTTCTCCTTGTACTGGATCATCCGCCGCATCTCACCGTCGGTCGCCACACATTCGAGGACGTACGACAGCCGCGCGTGCTCGTCGACATGACTCTGTACGAACACGGTGCACAGTGCCGGATCCAACCCCACGGCCAGCAACAACGTCGCTGCCTGCCGACTGAGCCTGCGGACCCGTGCCGGATCGTGGTCCACGGTCAGCGCGTGCAGATCGACGATGCAGAACAGCGCGTCCGCCCGGTGCTGGTCCACCGCGGCCCACTGCCGCATGGCCCCCAGGTAGTTCCCCAGCGTCAGGTGCCCGGTCGGCTTGACCCCGCTGAAAACCCGCGTCATCTCTTCTCCACCTCCTGGTCGAGACCGCCGTCCCGGCGGCCGGCCCTCAGGAGCTCAGGAGGGAGAAACGAGAACGGCCGCCGAGGCGGCGGCCGTTGAGTGCATACGTGAGCACGGCCGCCGTCAGGCGGCCCACCACTGCTGGGTACACGTACGCGAAGTCACGTCCCTCAGGCTACGCCTCCCGGGTGCCGTCCGGAGGCAAGTTGACACACCCCTGCGCGCTACGTAGTGTTCTCCGAGTTGTCCGACGTGAGCGCCGACTGCGGTCGGTCCCCGGACAGCCACTTCGCAAGTACCTACCACTCGACAACCAGTCGATCTGTCTGGCGTCGCTTTATTGGCATGCGTATTTGCGAAATGAGGAATCCACGTTCGAAAGGACGCGGGCCCCGATTAGCTCGGGGGCCGGGAATCCGCTAAAGTCTCACTCGTCGGAACGGCCCAACGGCCGGGAGGACAGCCCCCTCTGACTGGGAGTCAGGCCCGAAAGGATCTGATAGAGTCGGAAGCGCCGGAAAGGGAAACGCGAAAGCGGGAACCTGGAAAGCACCGAGGAAATCGGATCGGGAAACGGTCTGATAGAGTCGGAAACGCAAGACCGAAGGGAAACTGCCCGGAGGAAAGCCCGAGAGGGTGAGTACAAAGGAAGCGTCCGTTCCTTGAGAACTCAACAGCGTGCCAAAAATCAACGCCAGATATGTTGATA